>NYVS01000090.1 GCA_002684755.1 Phycisphaerae bacterium | reverse complement strand
ACCTGGAACCGCAACGACGAGACGCTGCTGTATTCGGTCGAGGGGAACGCACCGGTGGAGATGCTCGACGGGGTGGTCGGCACCACCGACGAAGCGGGCATCGTGCAGGCACCGTTCACCCTCAATTACGAACAGGGGCGGCGTCTCTACCGCGCGACCATCGACATCACCGTCGAACCCGACGACATGATCGATCTCGAGNTCGAGGGNGATCGCGCCCGNCCGGTNNGNCTGGTGGGNAGCGCGATGCCGAGNCTCGAAGCNTTCTGAACGAAGNCNNNTCAGCCGTCCGANTCGGTNCNTTCCCNCGTCANTCGCATCAGNCGGGCNTGCGTNCCCTCCATNCGCGNNTCNTCCTCGGCGAGGTCGGAGNNGTCNNGCANGGCGTANGTNCCGTCGGANCGCATCTGCCANGACTGCCGGTGATCNTCNAGNTTGATCATCAGGATCTCCCAGAGNCGNGCCCGNAGCCCCCGNTTCTCCACCGGNGTCGCCGCNTCNACCCGGTTGTGGAGNTTNCGNTACATCCANTCNGCGCTGCCGATGATGAAGTCGCCGTCGAGNGGATCCTCGCGACCNCCGGAGAACCAGAAGATCCGNCTGTGNTCNAGGAANCGNCCGATGATCGANTGGATCCGNATGTTCTCGCTCAGNCCNGGCACNCCNGCNCGGAGNCANCAGAAGCCNCGNACGATGCANTCGATCTGNACNCCCGCCTGNGACGCCCGNTANANCGCNTCGGAGACCTCNCGNTCCTCGAGCTGGTTCATCTTGCAGATGATNCGACCNGGNCGNTCCGGNGTGCTNACCATGANCTCCCGNTCGATGTAGTCGANGNAGNTCGACTTCATCGTGGTNGGCGCGACNAGAAGCTTGTTGTACTCNCGCTGCCGNCTNCGNCCNGTCATGTAGTTGAACAGGGTNACCAGNTCCTCGGTGATCGCGGGNTCCGCCGTGAAGAGNCCGACGTCCTCGTAGAGNCCGGCGGTCTTCGAGTTGAAGTTNCCGGTNCCGAGGTAGGCGTAGCAGCGGATGCCNCCNGCCTCCTGCCGNACCACNAGCACNGTCTTGGTGTGCGTCTTNAGACCGACCACGCCGTANGCGACGTGCACGCCGGCNTCCTCGAGCTTCCCGGCCCAGTGGATGTTCCGGGCCTCGTCGAAGCGGGCCCGGAGTTCGACGAGCACCGCGACCTGCTTTCCGCTCTCCGCCGCCTTGATCAGCGAGGGGATGAACGGGCTGTCGCCGGACGTCCGGTAGAGGGTCTGCTTGATGCAGAGGACCCGCGGGTCCGCCGCCGCCTGCTCGACGAAGCGTTCGACGGTGGCGTCGAAGGANTCGTAGGGCATGTGGACGATCATGTCGCCGCTGCGGATCGCCGCGAGCAGATCCGAGGAATCGCCTTCGAGACCACGGGGCACCACCGGTCGCCACGGCTGGAATCGGAGTTCGGGAACGTCGAGGTCGGCGATGTCGTCGAGGATTCCGTAGTCGAGGAGCTGGTCCGTCTCGTAGACGTCCATCTCATCGAGATCCAGTTCGTCGAGCACCAGCTTGAGCACGCGGGGATCGGGATTCGCACCGACCTCGAGTCGGACGACGCTGGCGAATCGTCGCTCGCGAAGCTGCTGCTGGATGTGTTCGAGGAGATCCTCGGCATCCTCGCTCTCCTCCTCGACGTCGGCGTTCCTGGTCACGCGGAACGAGAGGATTCGGAGGATCTCCATGCCGGGGAAGAGATCGTCGAGGTTGTGCTCGATGAGTTCCTGCACGGGAACGAATCGTCTTCCGTCACCGAGGTCGTAGAGACGCCGGGGAACCTCGGGCACCTTCACGCGGGCGAACAGCTCCTCGGTCTCCCCCGCCCGGCGAAGCATCACGCCGATCGAGACGCTGAGATTCGAGATGAANGGGAATCGATGCCCGGGATCGACCGCGAGCGGCGTGAGGATCGGGAAGATGTTCGCCCGNTACCAGGACTCCGCGTCCGCCTTCTCGTCCTCGGTGAGATCGTCCCACCCGAGGAGTTCGATGCCGGTCTCGACGAGCGTGGGGAGCACGTCGTGCCGGAAACATCGCCGCTGGAGTTCCATGAGGTCGACCACGACGCCACGCAGTTCGTCGAGCTGNCGCTCGGGCGGAAGGGTCTCGAAGTGCTGGGCGCCGAGTCGGAGATCGCGACGTCGCTTCAGTCCCCCGATCCGCTTCATGAAGAACTCGTCGAGGTTCCGGGAGGTGATCGCGAGGAACCGGACGCGCTCGAGCAGCGGCGTCCGCGGGTCGATCGCCTGNAAGAGGACCCGACGGTTGAATTCAAGCCACTGGATGTCCCGGTTGAGNAACCGACCCGGATCGTCCAAGCCGACCTCACCCGGATCCGGGACGCCGCTCCCGATCCGCGAAAGCTCCTTTTCGGTGGACTGGGGATCGGTTTCGGTCATCGGGGCTCACCGTGCCTTCGCTCGTTCTGGGGGTGGGAATCCTGGCCCGNACGGNCTCGGCCTCGGGAGCGTCCCATTCTAACGAGGGGCCGGGTCGATCACGCCGTCGGCGGAAACCACCGGGCGATGCAGCCAGGGGCCTCTTCGACCGCGACGGAGGCGATTTCGCACGCCGCCGGGATCTTCGGGCCGATCCCGGACGCGACGTGCTCCGCGATTCGCTCGGCGGTCGGGTGCAGCCGGTCGAAGGGGGGAACCCCGTTGATCGTCCGCCCCGAAAAGGGCGCCACGACGTCCTTGAGCGACGCCTCCACCAGGTGGAAATCGACGAGCAGATCCTCCTCGTCCAGCCGAGGCCCTCGAACGGTCACGGTGACCCGCCAGTCGTGCCCGTGGAGCTCCTCCCGGACGCCTCCCACGGTGACCGCGTGTGCCGCGGAGAATCGATGCGATACTTCGAGTTCGAACATGTTTCGAGTATAGGACAATGGTCCTTCGACCCGATCGAGACGGATGAGNTCGTTCNTTCGCCGTACCCCCCCGACNGCAGGAGTCACCGTGCCCGACGCCCCCCTCATGCTCTCCATCTCCGGCGCCCGCGGAATCGTCGGCGCCACCATGACGCCCGAGATCGTCGCCCGGTACGCCGGCGCATTCGGCTCGCTCCTCCGAGAGACGGTCGAGGACCGTCCGCCGCGTCTGGTGGTCGGCCACGACGGCCGGCGATCGGGATCCTGCCTCGCTTCGGCCGCCGCGGCCGGTCTCGCCGGGGTCGGTTGCGAAGTGACGCTGCTCGGCGTGAGCACCACCCCCACCGTCGGCGTGATGATCCGCGAACTCGAATGCGACGGCGGAATCAACGTGACCGCGAGTCACAATCCGATCGAATGGAACGGCATCAAGTGTCTCGACGCCGACGGCCTGGCGCCTCCGGGACCGGTGGCGGAGGAGATCATCGCCCGTTTCGAAGGCAGTCGACTCGATCGGATGGCCGGCGCGGACTGCGGACGGATCCAGCACCGCGACGACGGCTCACGGATCCACGTCGACAAGGTGCTTTCGATCGTCGACGTCGAACTGATCCGCTCGAAGCGGTTCCGGGTGTTCCTTGATTCGGTGGCCGCCTCCGGCGGTCCGGCCGGTCGGATGCTCCTCGAAGCCCTCGGCTGCGACCTCGTCCATCTCCACGGCGAACCCACGGGCATCTTCCCGCACACGCCGGAGCCGACCGAGGCGAATCTGACCGAACTCGCCTCCGCCGTCGCCGCGGACGGAAACGCNGNGATCGGTTTCGCGCAGGATCCGGATGCCGACCGACTCGCGATCGTCGATGGCGAAGGTCGCTACATCGGCGAGGAACGAACCCTCGTCCTCGCCGCCCTGCGGATGATGCAACGACACGGAGGCGGCCCCGTCGCCGCCAACCTGTCCACCAGCCGGATGATCGACGACGTCTGCGCCGGCTTCGAGGGCGGACGCGTGATTCGAACCGCGGTCGGTGANGCGAACGTCGTGCAGGGCATCCGCGCTCACGAGGGTCGGATCGGCGGCGAAGGCAACGGCGGCGTGATCGTGCCCGAAGTCTGCTTCATCCGGGACTCCCTCTCGGCGATGGCGATCGTGCTCGAGCTGCTCGCCGACGACGGTCGCACCCTCGCCGCCGTGGTCGACGAACTCCCGAAGTACTCGATGATCAAGCGGAAGTGGGATCTCTCCTCGGTGGGCGGAAAGTCCGCCGTTCCGAAGATCCTCAAGAAGGTCGCGAAGCACTGGCCGGAAGGCCGGGTCGACGACGTCGACGGCGTGCGAGTCGATGTCGGCGACGCGTGGGTCCACGTTCGACCCAGCAACACCGAGCCGATCATCCGTCTCATCGCGGAGGCCCCCACCGACGAAGCGGCGGCGGCCATCGCCGACGAAGCGGCCGCGGTCGCCGGGATCTCCTGAGTCGGCGGACCGACCGGCGTTCAGCCGAGCGGCCGGGTGTCCTCGACGATCCTCGACACGAGATCGTCGCCGCTGCAGTCGATCTCGACCATGAGGAATCCGCCGGCGTGCCGCCGCGGCTTGAGCAGCGGCCAGAGGACCTTGCGATCGGTCTCCGGAATCCGGAGTCGTTCGACCTCNTCCACCGGCACCCATTCCAGCGTTCCCTCGTCGAATTCGGAGCGGGGAAGTTCGGCGGGATCGATGCGCCGGGTCACTTCGAAGCAGAAGAGCAGCCAGTGCATCTCGTCCTGGTAGGCCTTCTCCGCCACCATCGCGAACATCCGGATGTCCTCGTCGGGGATCTCGATCCCCGCCTCCTCGTGGATCTCCCGGCGGGCGCACTCGTGCGGGGTCTCCCCGAGGGAGATCTCCATCTTGCCGCCGATCGGGGAGTACATGTCGGGGTTCGGATGCTTCCGGCGATGGAGCATCAGAAGCCGGTCGTCCTCGGTCCAGAGGTAGCACAGCACCGCGATCCGGTACGGAAGCCCGNTCGGCTCGTAGCGTTGATCGTTCACGTCGCTCATCGGGCACCCGCCGATCGGGATGCGGCCACGCCGCCGGCCGGCCCTTCGACGCCGGCCGATCCGAGCAGGTCGAGAAGGCTTCGACGAACCGCATCGGAGGCCACCGCGAGCGGCGGTCGAACGACGCCGGTGTCGCGACCGAGAAGCGCCATCGCGGCCTTGACCGGCACGGGATTGCCGTCCAGCCCGAGGAGCCCGTTCGACAAGGCGAAGAGACGCTCGTGAATGGCGCGGGCCGCTGCGAAATCACCGCGGTTCGCCGCGGCGACCTGTCGGACGACTTCNCCCGGAACGATGTTGCCCGCCACGCTCACGGCGCCGATCGCACCCACCGACTGCATCGGCAGGGTGAGCGGGTCGTCACCCGAGAGGATCGCGAGATCGCANCGCTGGATCAGTTCGCTGACGTATCCGACCGATCCGTTGGCGACCTTGATGGCGACGATCCGTTCGTGATTCGCGAGCCGGACCACGGTGTCGACGGCGAGTCCGACGCCGGCTCGACCCGGCACGTCGTAGAGGACGATCGGGACCCGGGCGGAATCGGCGAGCGCGGAGAAGTGACGGAAGAGTCCCTCCTGCGAGGGGCGGTTGTAGTACGGCGTGACCTGCAGCGTCGCCGTCGCACCGAGGTCCGCGGCCTCCGCCGAGAACTCGATCGCGGAGACCGTCGAGTTGGATCCGGCACCGACGACGACCGAGAGTCCGAGCGGCCCCGCGGTCGCGGCCACGCATCCGATGACGGCGCGACGCTCCTCCGCGGTGAGCGTCGGCGTCTCTCCGGTGGTTCCGCAGGGCACGACGCCGGCGACCCCTCCCGACGCCTGGAAGAGCACCTGGGCCTCGAGGGCCTGAAGATCCACCGCGGAGGCATCCGCGGTGAACGGGGTGACGAGTGCGGTGTGTACGCCCGCGAAGTCGCCGGGCCTGGGGTCGGACATCGTGATCCTCCATCGAACGCGTCCTGCGTCGGCCGCGATCCTACCAGCGTCGCGGGNGTCNCCATGAGAATCGATGAAGCGACCGGATCTCCCANGGTGTTTCGAGGTTTCCGGGCGGTTTCAACGATCCCGGCCCCGGCGACCCACCCGGAGGCCCGAAGGNCGGATCCCCTCAGGACGCGGCTTCGTTGATCAGATTGCGCATCTCGCGGACCGCCTCGCGGAGGCCGATGAAGATCGATCGGCTCACGATCGAGTGCCCGATGTGCAGTTCCCGGATCCCCGGAAGGGCGGCGATCGCCTGGACGTTCGCATAGTTCAGGGCGTGCCCGGCGTTGAAACGCATGCCTGCGGCCACGATGGCCTCTCCTGCGCGGGCGACCGCGGCGAGCTCCTCCACCACCGGCGGTGATTCCGCCGACCGGCCATGATCGTGGAAGGCATGGGCGTAGGGACCGGTATGGACCTCGCAGATCGAGAAACCGCACGCGGCGGCGGCGTCGACCTGGACGGGATCGGGGTCGATGAAGGCGGAGACCGGAATCCCCTGATCGCGGAGCCGGGTCACGACCCCGCTCAGTCGCGTTCGAGCGGCCGCGACGTCGAGCCCNCCCTCGGTGGTGATCTCATGNCGGCCTTCNGGCACCAGCATCACGACTTCCGGCCGCACCTCGGTGGCGATCGCGACCATCTCGTCGGTCGCGGCCATCTCGAGATTGAGCTTGATCTGCACGAGTTCGTTCAGTCGCCTGACGTCGTCGTCCTGAATGTGGCGTCGATCCTCCCGGAGGTGGATCGTGATTCCCGCGGCACCACCCAGATGCGCCTCGACCGCGGCCCAGGTCGGGTCGGGCTCCCAGGTCCGTCNGGCCTGACGGACGGTCGCGACATGGTCGATGTTCACGCCGAGTTCGATCATGCCCGAATGCTACCCGCCGGTTCCGGGCATGGGGCGGATGGAGGCGTATACTCCGTCAACGAGGATCCCAGCTTGAGCGACGCCAGCAACGCATTCCAGATCAGACTCGAAGATCTCCGCATGGAGATCTCCCGACAGGGCGTCCGCGTCCTCGAGCAGGCCACCAAGGCGGTCGACTGCTACTTCGACCACGATCNGACCAAGGCCGAGGAGGTCGTGGAGATCGAGGCGATGGTGGACACCGTCGACATCGAGATCGAGAAGCAGTGCATTCCNCTGCTCGCCCTCGGCCAGCGCGACCCGCATTCGATCCGCTCGGTGCTCACCATCGTCAAGGTCAACAACGAATTCGAACGCATCGGGGACTGCGCCGTCACGATCGCGGANGCGACNCTCGACCCGCGAAGGAAGACGAGCAACCTCCCCGACACCTACCGCGTCATGGCNAACAGCGTGCTCGGGATGATCCGNGATGCGAACCGCGCGCTGAGCAAGAGCGATCCGGTGCTCGCCCGCCGCGTGCTCGACTTCGACGACACCGTCGACCGGTTCAAGGTGGAGATCCTCCGGGACGCGCAGGCCCGGGTGAGCGACGGCACGCTCGCGGTCGACGGCGCGTTCCGGATCCTCGCGGTCACCAAGTCACTCGAGCGGATCGCCGACCACTGCACCAACGTCTGCGAGCAGGTCATCTACCTCGAGACGGGGAAGATCGTCCGGCACGAGTCCGAGGGCTGGACCGAGCCCGAGGAACCTCGAGCCCCCGACGCCTGAACCTCTTTTCGCCAAACGGAACCGCAAAGCATGCAGAGCGCGCCGATCACCGAACGCCTCGACGCCATCGTGGCACGTCTCGAGTCGCATGGACAGANCCACCTCGTCGCCGGCCTCGACCGGCTCGACGAGGCGGGACTCGAATCGTTCATCGAACAGGTCGAAGCGATCGACTTCGACGAGATCGAACGACTCGCGAAGTCGGAGCCCGGTCTCGACACGCCGACCGGCTCGATCGAGCCCGCCCCCTTCGTTCCTCGGAATCCCGAGGGCGAAGCGGCCTTCCGGGCCGCCGGCGAAGCGATCATCCGTGACGGTCAGGTGGCCGCGTTCACGGTGGCGGGTGGCCAGGGCACCCGACTCGGCTGGAACGGCCCGAAGGGGACCTTCCCCGCGACACCGGTGACCGGAAAACCCCTCTTCCGGCTCTTCGCCGAACAACTCAATGCGGTGGATGCGAAGTACGGCGTGGAGACACCCTGGTACGTCATGACCAGTCCGCTCAACGATGCGGCGACCCGGGCCTTCTTCCAGGACAACAACCACTTCGGACGGCGCCCCGAATCGATGCTGTTCTTCCCGCAGGGCGTGATGCCCGCGGTCGACGACGACGGCCGACTGCTCCTCGAGGCGCCGGGCGTGCTCGCGGTCAGTCCCGACGGNCACGGCGGATCCCTCCGGGCCCTCCACCGCAGCGGCGCCCTCGATCACGCGGCGGCCCGAGGCATCCGTCACCTCTCCTACTTCCAGGTCGACAACCCGACGGTGCAGGTGGTCGATCCCCTGTTCGTCGGACTTCACGCGACGCATCCNTCCAGCTCCGGCGAGATGTCGAGCAAGATGGTGCCGAAGGTCTCGGCCGGCGAGAAGGTCGGCGTCTTCTGCGAAGTCGACGGCCGGACCGTGGTCATCGAATACAGCGACCTTCCCGAATCGCTCGCGGCNGACACGGATGCCGACGGCGGCCTTCGCTTCATCGCGGGCTCGATCGCGATCCACATGCTGGGACTGGACTTCGTGCGACGCGTCTCCGCGGAGGACGGCGATCGNACGATGCCGTTCCANCGGGCCCGCAAGAAGGTCCCCCACTGGGATCCGGAGACGGACGGCCGCATCGAACCCGACGCGCCGAACGCGACGAAGTTCGAGATGTTCGTCTTCGACGCCCTCGCCTTCGTCGGCCGTGGCCTGGTGCTCGAGACCGACCGGGCNGAGGAATTCGCACCGATCAAGAACGCCGAAGGCGCGGACTCCGCGACCAGCAGCGGCATCCTGCAGANCGAGCGNGCGGCCCGCTGGCTCGAGGCGGCCGGCGTGAAGGTGCCGCGCCGCGAGGACGGCACGGTCGACGGCCGGATCGAGATCACCGCGGCCACCGCNCTCGAACCNGGCGATCTTCGGGGCNTGANGCTTCCCGAGCCGGCCGCGGGTGCCGACGTGGTGATCTGAGGCGATCCGCGTTCGGACCGGAGCTCGCGCGAAGAGCGGCGTGCGGACGCCAATCGAAAGAGGTGCTCAGACCGAGGCGCGGAGGTCCTGGATCATCAGGTTGGGCTCCACCCGCCCGCGCCAGCGGTTGAGATCCGGCGTCGCGACGATGTCGATCGCACCACCCCGGATCGCCGACTCGATCGCGTCCCGATGCCGCCCCGCACCGAACCACACCGCCTTGACGCTCCTTGCGCCGGCGCCGGCGAATCGAAGTTGCAGCGTGCCCTGATCCTGCCCCACCCATCGGGTCTCGATCGGACGCACGGTCTCCACGAGCACGCTCGGTCGCGGATGTCCCGGACCGAACGGCGCGAGTTCTCGAACGCCCTGCACGTCCTCGACCTCGTCCATCTCCTCGATGANCGCCCGGCAGTCGATCTCGACGACCGGNGTGAGGTCGACGGCCGCGATCTCGGTGCGAGCATGATCGACCAACGCCGCCCGAAGTTCGTCGAGCCGAGCGGTTCGGACGGCACAGCCGGCCGCGGCGGCATGGCCACCGAACGACTCCAGGAGCGGGGCCGCGGCGGCGAGGCCGTCGTGAATCGAGTACCCGTGGATGCTCCGGGCGGAGCCACGGGCGATTCCGTCCTCGCAGGCTTCGAAGAGGATCACCGGTCGCGCGAAGCGGTCGACGAGCTTCGCCGCGGCGGGACCGACCAGTCCTCGTTTCCAGTTCGGGTCGCCGAGCACGATCACCGGATGATCGTCCGCGGTCTGCCCTTCGGCTTCGGCCCGCGCGGTCGCCTCTTCGACGATGGCGCGTTCCGCCGAGCGTCGCTCGAGATTCGTCGCGGAGATCTCGGCCGCCAGCGCGGCGGCACGGGCGGACGTCGCCTCCCCGTCCTCCGGCAGGGTGAGCAGCTCGATCGCCGGCATCGCGGAGCCGAAACGCCCGAGCGCGTTGATCCTCGGCGCCAACTGGAACTGCACCGTCTCCTCGTGCACCGGGCCGTCCTGCAGGCCGTGACCCGACTCGATCAGCAGGGCCCGAAGTCCGGAGATGCCCGAATTCGGCAGGCCTCGAAGTGCGAGCGCCGCGAGCGCCCGGTTCTCCTCCACCAGCGGCATGACGTCCGCGATGGTTCCCAGGCCGGCGAGGATCGTCGCCTCGACCAGTTCGCGCTTCATCACCGCGGGTACCCGATCGGAACCGAAGTGAGCTCGCGCCGTCGCCCAGACCACCTTGAAGGCGACCGCCGCACCACAGAGATGGTCGGTTCCGACGCAGTCCGAGTCCTCGATCGGCAATCCGGGGTGCACCACCACACTGGCCGGGGGGAGCACGAGACCTCCCTGTTCGTCGCGGACGAAGGTGTGGTGATCGAGCACCATCACTTCGAGACCATCCGCCCGGGCGGCCTCGATCGCTTCGATCGCGGTGATACCGCAGTCGACGGCGACCACCAGGTCCGCACCCTCCTCCCGGATTCGTCGAAGTCCTTCGACCGAGAGCCCGTATCCCCCTTGATAGCGGTCCGGAAGCACCACCCGCACCTCGGCTTTGGAGGAGAGCAGGCGGAGGGATCGCGCGAGAATCGCCGAGGCCGCGATGCCGTCGAAGTCGTAATCACCATGAATCACGATCCGGCGACCGGCGGCGATCGCCTCCGAAAGCCGTTGACCGGCCTCCACCGCCCCGCCAAGCCCCTCGGGCGGAACGACTCGGCCGTATCCGTCATCGAGAAAGGCGACCGGATCCTCGATCCCCCGGCCCCGCAGAACGCGATCCGCGAGCGGGCCCGGGGTGCCTCCCGCGGATGCCTCCGCAGCGGACGGGGATCGCCATTTCCACTTCGAAACGATGCCCTGCATGCCACGGCTCCGGGAAAAAGGACTTGCCGACGGCGTCGACGACCCGCCGACCCTACGGGGAACACCCGGGGACGCCAAGTCGGACCGTGTTCCGTGGAAGAAGTGTCGAGATCGTGGATCCCGGAACTCGGAAGACGGAACCAAGGTTCCCGTCGATTCGACTTTCGTCCGAGCCGGATTTGTCCGATACTCCCGAAGTCGACCACACGCAGCCGAGGGAGGCCCGCGACCCATGCCCGATCGATTCAAGACCGTTCTGCTCTTCGGTGCCCCCGGTGCCGGAAAAGGCACGCAGGGCAAGATCCTGGGACAGATTCCCGGATTCTTCCATCTCGCCTGCGGCGACGTCTTCCGATCCCTCGACACCACCAGCGACCTCGGTCGTCAATTCCTCGAGTTTTCCTCCAAGGGCGAACTGGTCCCCGACGAGCTCACCGTCGAGATGTGGCGGCAGAACATGCACGCCCAGACGGTGCTCAGCCTCTACAAGCCCCGGGTCGACCTGCTCGTCCTCGACGGCATTCCTCGAAGTCTCGGCCAGGCCAAGGCCCTCGAGCCGTACATCGACGTCCTGCAGATCGTCCACCTGGTCTGCCCCGACCTCGACGCGATGGTCGAACGAATGAAGAAGCGGGCGATCAAGGAGAACCGGCTCGACGA
>NYVS01000089.1 GCA_002684755.1 Phycisphaerae bacterium | reverse complement strand
TCGATCGTCGACAACGCCTCGATGGTCGACGTCAACGTCGCCACCCGGTTCGACCGCTGGAGCACCGCAGGCCAGACGCCCGCCGACCTCGCCCTGTCGAGCCGGCTGGTCCAGCCGCAGTATCAGGCGACCGCCTTCGGCGACAACGCGTCGGTCTACGACACCGCAGACACCTGGACCGGGCTCTTCAGCGATCCGCAGAACACCTGGCCCGGCACGCCCTGGAACTTCGCCTACCAGTACCAGACCGAGTACCAGTATCAGGCCGGCACCTTCGGTGATCCCGAGACGCTTTCGACGCAGTACGACCCGCTGCTCTTCGGTGATTCGACCAGCGAGGCCCGCACCTGGCTGCGGCAGACCGGCGTCCTGAACCAGAACTTCGGGCCCACCGGGTACGAAGCCCTCGAACAGCCGTATCGATCGCTGCTCGTCGCGTTCGGCGACGGGTCCCCGGGTCGTGCCCGCTTCGACCGTCGTCGGTACTTCCGTCGTCGCCAGACCGAGAGCGGGGTCTTCGTGCGGCGGACCGACGACTTCGGGCAGCCCTTGCTGGTCGAGGACTGGCGGGTTCGCAACGTCCCGCCCCGGGGCTTCACCGATGCCGATGAACTCGAACTGCGCATGTTCAGCGGCAGCAACTACGGCCCGGTGGTCTCCGCCTTCGAGCGGACCGTCAACCGGCCCTGGCAGCGGGAACGCAACCCGTTCCGTTCCACGCTGGCGCGTTCCGAGTCGATCGAGAACTTCCTCGACTACTTCGACTCGAACGTCAACGGCCCCTGGCCGCCCGTCGCGGGGCCCGCGATCGGCGACCAGCTCTCCGCCGACCAGCTGCTGCGCGACAACCGGCATCGGGTGACCACCTTCAACGCGGTGCGCAACGATCTTCGGCCGCTGCATCTTCGTCCCACCGCGCTCTACGATTCGACCTACGACTACGCGTTCAACCGACTTCGGGGCGCGAGCGGTGATCCCGATCCCACCACGAACCAGCTTGCGTTCGATCAGCGCAAGCGGAAGCTCGACCTGCGTGGTTCGGCGCTCGACGCGCCGATCACCGAGCTCGAATCCCTCCTCTACAGCGGGGCGTTCAACGATCCGTTCAACGTCGCCGCGGCCAACGGCGGCGGGGATCTCTATCCGGGCGTCTGGCCGCCGCTGATCGGCGGCGACTTCGCCTTCCGCGTGGAACTCGACCGCTCCTACCTGTTCCGGCAGGAACTGCAGGAGACCTTCGCGACGGCGCTGTCCGGCCTCTTCCGTGACAGTGCGGACGGCACGAACTACACCCAGAGCTATCTCGGCAGCAACTACACCGGGGTCACCGAGAACCAGAACGCCTACCTCAAGACGCAGCTGCTCGCCGCGAGCTGGGCCGCGAACATCGACACCAACCGGGACGATCGNCTTCGCTTCGCGAACACCTTCAACTACGCCGACGCCACCGGTCCGGGCACGGTCCTCGAACTCGAGATCATCGATCAGCCGATCTATCCCGACTGGGCGCCGCGAGTGCCGCTCGGCATCGAGCAGGACCTCGGGGCGATCGACGAGGATCTGCGGAACCTGACCTTCCCCGGCATGGAGAAGCAGCCCTTCATCATGGAGAGCTTCTTCGCGCTGGTGTATCCGAAGAGCCGGATCACCAACGGCATCGCCAACCAGCTCGAGAACGACGAGGACTACCGCCAGTACCTGCTCAGTGAGGGCCTCGATCCCGACAGCGACACCCCCGACGCGGGCGAGGACGAGATTCCGCAGGGCTTCCGCGACGCCGGTGATTCCTGGGTCGACCGGGAGAGCGAGCCCGCGATCGTCTTCGCGATCCAGATCGCGAATCCCTACGAGGAGCCGGTGCCGCTCCACGACATCCGCATCCGGATCGGTGACAACCCCCGATCCCTCGACCTCTCCCGACTNCCCAGTCCGCATCCGCAGGGCGTGGCGGACCGCAACCAGCCCTACTACCGACCGGGCGAACTCTTCCTCGGGCCCACCCGGCCCGACGCGCCNCGNACCGCGATCGTCTACGGGATCATTCCGCCCGGATTCAACACCGCGGACGGCGACGATCCGAGCTCGTTCGAATACAACTTCGGCTTCACGTTCGAGGAGTTCCACGGCAAGTGGACGGACTTCCTCGACCTGCAGCCCGGCAACCTCTTCGGCTGGGAGCCCGGCCTGCCGATGAACGAACACCAGACCCTGGTGTTCGACGCCTCGCCGCGTTCCTTCCGACGCGTCGATCCGACCGCGCCCGGCGCCCCGATCGTGCCGGCGCTNCCGCCGGTCCTGTCCGCGAACCCCGACACCTGGTTCGACGATCCGGAGCAGTCGGTCGAACTCCTGAAGTTCGTGCAGAACCCGCTGGCCACCNNCNANGGCTANCTCTACGCGATCGANCGGCTCGACAACGAGCAGACCGGNGAGAAGATCGAGTTCATCGACCAGNTCGAACGGCTCGTCGACGAGGACTTCGCCCCGACCATGGAGCAGGACTACGTCTTCGACCTGAACAGCAACGACCGCCGCGAGTGGAACGGCATCCGGCTCGAAGGGGACGACTTCTTCGTGAGCTGGGTCCGGGCCGGCCGGCCCTGGGGCTGGGACGTCAACCGCAACGGCGTCTACGACATGACCGAGGTCAATCCCCGCTACATCTACGCGGAGATCCCCGAGGACGACTGGGTCAAGACCGAGGTCGACGCGATCGAAGTGAGCAGCGGCTCCAGCCAGATCAAGGGCGACACCATCGACTTCGAGGTGGACCCCGACGTCGGCGGACCCGCCAACAGTCCCTGGCTCACGCGGTCCTACCTGCTGCCGCTCGCGACGCGGGCGAGCAGCACCGGGCTCGACTTCGAGTCGGTCCGCGGGAAGCCCGTGAACTTCTCGACCTCGACCGCGCTGGTCGGCGTCGGCGGCTCGCCGACCATCGACTTCGACGCCGGCTATCCGGTGCTCGCCGACGGTTCGGTNCGNCTGANCAACAACGGCGTCTGGCCCGGCCGGGACGCGAGTGGTTACCGCTGGGTCCTCATGGACAAGGGGCAGGCGCCGGACGAGGTGCTTCCCGGGACCCGGAGCGGCGTGGCCACCGGGGTCGACAGCAACGGCAACGGCGTCGACGACGGCCTCGAGAACTACCAGCGGGTCTGGCTGGAGAAGGACCAGTGGGCGTACCCGCTGCAGATGCTCCAGAAGGACGCGGACTACGAGCAGGTGGGCGAGATCGCGAACGCCTTCCTCTGGGGCCATGCGATCCGGCATCGTCCGGGCGTGACCTCGGCGCAGTCCTACAACGGGCTGCCGTTGCTGCAGACGATCTTCACCTTCGGCGAGCTCATGAACAGCACCGGGGACGAGGACGACGTGATTCCCGTCGCCCCGCGCGAGTACCTCGACGACGTCGGGATCGCGAACGCGAGCGGCATCTTCACGAATCGGTACCGACCGACGCCGGGCAACCTCGTCGCACCGGCGACCGCNGCGGTCGATTCGTTCCGCCCGTTCACCCAGGTGGTGGAGGTCGCCGCGATCGACGCGCCGTGGACCCCGATGCTCCCCGCGGGACTGTCGATCTTCGACGGCCTGGTCTGCGACGGCCCCGGTGCGAACTATCGACTCGANATCGACCGCAGCGGCTCGCTCGAAGCGGTCGAACTCCTNGCGATCGAGGATGCNCGCTACGGNAACGCCGGCGGCTTCTCCGGCGACGGCACCCGCGGCGTGCTCAACCTCAACACCGCGAGCCCCGAAGTGCTGCGGACCCTGCCGCACATGAGCCGGCTCGTCTACAACGACACCTANACCGGCTGGTCCGGTCTCGGGAACGACCCNGACGACGCGAACGCGTTCTGGCGGGCCTACGCCCCGGCGGCACAGCTCGCCGGCGACGTCGAGGAGAATTCCACGCCGAAGCCGATCGCACTCCGCAATCCGCAGTGGGTCAAGGTGCCGGAGACGATCGAGCGTTATCGCGACGGTGGTGGACTCTTCGGCAACGGCAGCGTGAAGCCCGTACAGCCCTGGCAGAACCAGACGATGCCGTTCACCGGNAACGTGTCGATGCCCTACTACGACGACCGTGGCACCTACGGGTACGGCGACGCGCCCGAGATGGCGGCGTGGATCGCGGACAACGTCGTCTACCCCGATCTCGGAGTGGGTGGCGTGGTCGGACTCTATCCCGGCATGCGTCGGGAGCAGGGGATCGCCAGCATCGGCGAGCTCATGTTGATGGATCGGTCCGGCATCTCCAACGGTGCCGCCCAGTCCTGGCCGCAGCGGTCCACCTCGATCACGGGGGCGGCGCAGGATCCGTTCCTGTATCAGGCGGACTTCAACGCCGACACCAACGTCGGATCGTCGATCGCCCCGTGGGATCCGACCACGATCGATCCCGCGAACAACACGNGGCTCGGGCTCGGCTGGCGTCCGCTGGTCGGNAACCAGGGTCAGGCGGACGACTTCGCCCGACAGGCCGACGCTCGACTCTCGACCGACCGTCGGAACACGAGGTGGTTCCAGGTCAAGGATGATCCATCGACCCCCGACGTGATCGATCCCTTCGGTCTGGTCGAGATTCCCGACGAGGTCGCGGGCGACGCGGAGGANGCGAACCTGCTCTTCGCCGGCATCTCGAACCTCGTCTCGGTGCGAAGCGACGTCTTCACCGTGCATCTCCGNATCCGTTCGTTCCGNCAGAACCCGGTCACCGGNNTCTGGAACGGCANNGATCCGGANTACATCGCCGANGATTCCCGCTACGTCTTCGTGGTGGACCGATCNAAGTGCGATCTTCCGGGCGAGACCCCGGAGATCNGNCTGCTCAGCAAGGTGCCCAACTGAGTCGAAGCCCGTCTTGAAACCGGCCGGAATTCCGGCCCGTGTCGAATCAACTCGACCCGCGTCCTCGCCACGCTCGTCCAGCGTCTTGGGGGGCGCGGGCTTTTTTTCGTGCCGGGCTCGAGATGCTGGGGGAACAGGGCGGATCCGTGCCGGGCCGGTCGATCGGTGATCGCGGAATCCGGGATCCGACCGGCGGTGGTTTCGTATGCAAGACACGGATACCGGACCCGGATCCGAGATCGGTCGTCCCGCGACGACGCTCGGTCGCGCGGGAACCCTGCATTTCCCGCAGGTCGGCTGGCCCGAGGGGTCGCTGGATGGCATCCTTGTACGGACCGGTCTCGACCCCGTCGAGGTCCGGAAAATCCTCGCTTCAGGGCCGTATCGACGGTCGGTGAGGACTAGGATCAAAGGCAGGCGTCACCGTGGTTTCCGTTCAGGACGGAACGGCACGGGGGGGCCGGATTTCGTGATCATGAACCAGGGGCGGACCGACGCGTCCGCACGGAGATGAAGGCGACCATGCGAACCCCCCAGACCAGAATGACCCTCGCGCTGGCCCTGGCGCTCGGTACCGGCACGCTGGCGGCCCTTGCGGTCGGCCCGGTGGCCAAGGACCGATCGGCGATGGAACGCGGCGTCGCGACGTCTGCGATGTCACGGGTGGCCCTCGACGTCGATCGGGAGCTCGAGGTCGATCTGAAGCGACCGATGAGGCTCCAGGAGCCGAACGCCATCCGTCCCGGTGATCTCGATCATCCGGTGCTGGCGGTCGCGCGCGACGGTCGGATTCGGTTCGATGTCAACGAGGTTCTGGCGCTCGAGGTCGGCGATCGGGTGGATCTCGCCGTTCGCCGCGGCACGGCGCCGCACCGGTTCCAGGTCAAGCGTGCTCGTCGGACGACGGGCGACGGTCGATGGTGGCAGCTCGAGTCGATGGACGAGGAACTCGTCGCGGCGACGCTCGCCCATCGAGACGGCATGGTCGCGGGTTGGATGCAGGTTCCCGGCGAGAACGGCGGCATGGAGTGGACGCTGGTCCCGATCGGACGCGGCCTCGTCGCGCCCGAAGCCAAGGCCGCGGACCTTCCCGGCTGTGGTGGGGCGATCGTCCCGGACGTCGGCCCGGTCGATCCGATGGGGCCGATGTCGCCCTTCAACGGCGACGGCGTCGCCGGAGACGACAACGACGTCGAGGAATGCGCCGGTTGCGCCGCGACCGTCGCGGACATCGCCTTCTTCTACACCAGCCTCTGTCTCGAGAAGGAAGTGGAACGAATCGAGGAACAGGGCGGGGATCCGAAGGATGCGCCCTCCGCGATCGTCGCGGTCTGCGAACTCGAATCGGCCAACTGCTCGATCACCATGGCGAACTCCGAGGTGCCGTTCGGCACGCGGCCGGTCTATGTGGGGCTCGTGGAGTGGGACGAGAAGTCCGACAGTCTGCTCGGGCCGTTCACGAACCCCTCCGACGGAATCATCGACGAGGTCCACGAGATCCGTGATGCGGTCGGGGCCGACGCGTGCTCGCTCGTCTCCCACACCGACGGCGAGGATCCGGCGGTCGGCTATTGCGGGCTGGCCTACGTGGTCAACGGCAACAGCGCCGAATTCGCCTTCAACAGCCTGGTCCGCGGCTGCATGGGGTACTCGCTCTTCGCCCACGAGTTCGGTCACAACATCGGGCTCCTTCATGCGGTCGGCGACAGCGCCACCGGTGACGGCCCGCCCTGCGATCCCTGGGAACCCACCTGGGTCGGTTGCTGCAAGCCGGGTGAAAGCGACGAGACCGACACCGGTCGTCGCTACCAGCACGGTTGGCGATTCGTCGGGAGCACCACCTTCTGCTTCCGAACCGTGATGGCGTATTCACCGGGCAACAGGGCGCTCCACTACTCGAACCCCGAGGTTCCCTACGACGGCGAGCCCACCGGCAGCCCCGAGGACTCCTCCGACGGACGCGCCGCGGACAACGCCGGCTGGGCCACGCTGACCATGCCCGGCACCGCGGCCTACCGATGCGCCGTGCCCGAACAGACCGGCACCGACGGGCGACTCATCGCCGGCGGCCTGCAGGCCTACGACTTCTTCGGTATCTCGATCGCGACCAATGGTCTCCGCATGATGGCGGGCGCAAGCCGTCACGACGCCCGCGGCCTGAACGCCGGGGCGGCCTACGTCTTCGAGGACTTCCTCGATGACGGCGAAGACGACGGCGATGGCGACGGTGATGACGGTGACGGCGGTGACGAGGAAGGCTGGCTCCAGTCCGCCAAGGTCACGCCGACCTACCTTCGCGAGGGCGACCGATTCGGTGAGTCGATCGCCGCGGACGGTGACTTCCTGGTCATCGGCTCGGCGCGGGCGGGCCGATGGGTGACCGAGATCGACAAGGACACCGGCGAGGAGTACGACGTGCTCGAGGCCGCTTCCGCCGGCGAGGTCTCCGTGTGGTTCTGGAGCGGTGACTACTACTGCCTGCTGCAGCGGATCCAGCCCGAGGATCTCGTCGACAACGACTGGTTCGGCCACTCGGTCGCCATCTCAGACGGCCTGCTGGTGATCGGTGCGCCGCGTCGCGACGTCGACCCCGACGACAACGACGAGACCGGTGCGGCGTACGTGTACCGCTTCGACGGCGTGCAGTTCGAACAGCTTTCGGGCGAGGACGGCTTCCTGCCGGGTGACGACGACGGTGATCTCTCCGGTTGGAGCGTCGCCGCGGGCACCGAAGGCGGGAACTTCCCGACTCGATACGTGATGGTGGGGGCGCCGGAGGCCGACTCCGGCCGAGGCAAGGTCGTCCCCTACATCTACATCAGCGGCGTCGACGCCGTTCGAAGAGGCGATCTCGATCTCGGCGCCCAGGACGCGAACTTCGGCTGGTCGATCGCGATGGAAGGTCGCGACGCGGTCGTGGGCGCCCCGGAGGCCGACGACGCCACCGGCGCCGCGGTCTCGTATCGCGTGATCGACAACGAGTTCGATCAGATCGAGTCGTTGTCGTTCTCGGGATCGATGCCCGGCGACCGATTCGGCGCCGCCGTCGCGGTCTCGACGAACTACATCGCGGTCGGTGCCCCGGACAGCGGCGGCGACCTCTTCGACCTCGTCGGGGCGATCGGCATCTACGAACGGTCCGGCAACGGCTGGGACCAGGTCCAGGTCGTGCGGCCGAGCGGACTCGAGCCCGGCGATCGGATCGGCGAATCCGTCGCGATCGTCGGCAACATCGTCTTCGCGGGGGCGCCGCTCGCGGACGATGCCGGCCCGCTCTCCGGCGTGGTGTACGCGGTGCAGATCCAGTTCTTCGACTGCAACGAGAACCTGATCGACGATTCCATCGACATCTATCTCGGAACCTCGGAGGACTTCAACCTCGACGGCATTCCGGACGAGTGCGAGACCGGCGACTGTGCCGCGGATCTCAACGGCGACGGCATGGTGAACGGCGAGGACTTCGGCATTCTCCTGATCTTCTGGGGCCCCGTCGAACCGGGGACGCCCGCCGACCTCAACGAGGACGGCGAGGTGAACGCCGCCGATCTCGGCCTGATCCTCGCGTCCTACAACACGTCGTGTGAAGACACACCCTGATCGTCCGGGTCCCCGAGTCGTCTCGATCGCGCGTCACGACCGATGATCCCGATGATTCCGACGCCCGGCAGCGGCCCTTCTGGCCCCTGTCGGGCGTCTTCGCATTCGGAGCGTCGAGCCCGGGCGGGCCACCGATTCCGAGTTGCTAGGATCACGACGTCCGCGACACCACCGTGCGAGGATCGGAGGTCGACGTGTTCACGAAGTCCCAGGACTGGTATGACCTGATCTACGACGCGCAGGGCAAGGACTACGCGGTCGAGGCGGCGACGCTGCGGCAACTGATCCGATCCCGGGGGGTGCTCGATCGGCCCGCCTGCGGCCGACCTCCGACGCTGCTGGACGTCGCCTGCGGAACCGGTCGGCACCTCGCCCTGCTCGACGACTTCGAACGGGTCGGCGTGGATCTCGATTCAGAGATGCTGGTGCGGGCCGCGGAGCGTTGTCCGGGCGTGACGATGGTGGAGGGTGACATGCGGACGCTCGATTCCGCGGGGCTCGGCGGACCGTTCGACGTGGTCACCTGCCTCTTCTCCGCGATCGCGTACATGGTGGATCTGCGGTCGCTCCACGAGGCGATGGCGTCGATGGCGCGGTGCCTCGCCCCGGGCGGGCTGCTCGTGGTCGAGCCGTTTCTCGAGCCCGGCGTGGTCGAGCTCGGGCGGCCGTGGGCGACGTTCGTGGACCGGCCCGAGATCAAGATCGCGCGGATGGACGTGCCGCGGGTCCAGGGACGCTGCCTGTTGCTGGAGTTCGAGTACCTCATCGCGGATGCGGAAGGGGTCCGACATGTACCGGAGTCGCATCGCATCGGCCTGTTCACGGTCGAGGAGATCGGGGCCGCGATCCGGGCCACGGGCCTGACGTGGGAGTTCGAGTCCCCGGGACTCACCGGACGAGGTCTTCACCTCGGGCGTCGAGCGGAGTGAACGTCGGTTGAATCGGTTTGAACGACGTCGGCCTCGGCCAACGCGTCGATCGTCGTCTGACTTCCGCGATCGCCCCGAGCGACTCAGGGATTGGTCGTCGTCGTCGTCGTCGTCGCGGGTCGAAGTCCCCGAGGCCGCACCGGCTGGGTCCAGGCCATCTCGAAATCACCCTTGCGATAGGGGCGGGGATGAAGGCGGGAGCTCGTGACGCGGGCGCGGACGTAGAGTTCGTCGCCGTTGAATTCGTAGATCGCCGAATCGCCGTCGACCGTCGCCAGCACCCGTGCGGTCGGGGCGGTCTCATCGTCCTCGCGGGTCGCGCCGATGAATTCGGTCCGGTACGTCACGCCCTCCTCCGCGTCGATGTCGATCGTCATTCGCGTCGAATCCGAACGCACGTCCACGAGCTTCACCCCGCTCGATGCGTGGAAGTCGCCCGCCCGCATCGCCCGGACGATGTCGTCGGGATCGTGGCTCGCGCATCGGACCATCACCCATCCGCGACCGGGGATCGAGACCGCGTCCTGCTCGTAGTGATCGTGCGCATCGTCGGTCGCGAGGGCGTAGAGCGGGCCGCCGTCACCCGCACCGCCATGCAGCCGGGCGATCAGGGCGAGGTCCCACATC
>NYVS01000088.1 GCA_002684755.1 Phycisphaerae bacterium | reverse complement strand
GGCGACTCGCTCGACCTCGACATGCTCGAGGAGGCCTCCGGCGACAACGCGATCGTCCGCCTGGTGCAGGAGACGCTGCTCATCGCGATCCGCGACAAGGCGTCGGACATCCACTTCGAGCCGTTCGAGGACGAGTTCAAGATCCGCTACCGGATCGACGGCGTGCTCTACGAGATGTCGCCTCCGGACAAGCGGCTCGCCCTCCCGATCGTCAGTCGCATCAAGGTCATGTCGAAGCTCGACATCGCGGAGCGGCGTCTTCCGCAGGACGGCCGGATCGAGATGTCCCTTCCCGGGACCGGTGCTCCGATCGACCTCCGGGTCGCGGTGCTCCCGACGATGTTCGGCGAGTCGGTGGTGCTTCGAGTGCTCGACCGCTCGAACGTCCAGCTGAGCCTCGACCGCGTCGGGCTTCGTGACGACGACCTCGAGCGGGTGCGGGGTCTGATCAACAAGCCCAACGGCATCGTGCTGGTCACGGGGCCGACCGGTTCGGGCAAGACCACCACGCTCTATGCGGCGCTCACCGAACTCAACACCCCGGACCGGAAGATCCTCACCGCGGAGGACCCCGTCGAATACGACATCGACGGGCTCATCCAGTGCCAGGTGAACGTCGACCAGGAACTGACGTTCAGCAAACTGCTCCGCTCCTTCCTCCGGCAGGACCCCGACACCATCCTGGTGGGCGAGATCCGGGACCTCGAAACGGCGCAGATCGCGATCCAGGCGTCGCTCACGGGTCACCTCGTGTTCTCGACCCTGCATACCAACGACGCGCCGAGTTCGATCCTCCGACTCATCGACCTCGGGGTCGAGAGCTTCCTGCTCACCGCGACGCTGGAGGCCATCGTGGCCCAGCGTCTGATCAGGAAGATCTGCGAGAAGTGCAAGGAGGAGTTCGTGCCCACCGAGGAACAGCTGATGGAGCTTTCGCTCCTTCCGGCCGACGTCGAGGGCCGGACGTTCTTCCGCGGTCGTGGCTGCGGCAACTGCATGAAGACCGGCTACAAGGGCCGGATGGCGATCTTCGAGATCATGACCCTGGACGACACGCTTCGCGAGATGATCATGTCGCAGGCCTCCACCGCGGTGCTCCGGGACGAGTCGCGACGGCGGGGCATGCGGACGCTCCGCGAGTCGGGCCTGCTGGCGATCTACGAAGGACAGAGCACGATCGAGGAGGTCGTCCGCGAGACGATCGCGGAAGACTGAACGAAGACCACGGTTCCGGCGGCCGCGGGGCCGTCGGCGTCGATTGAACGCGGGCGTTCCGAACGACCCGCATCGAACCAGAGGATCAGGAAGACCAGACCATGCCGACCTTCCAGTACGAAGCAGTCAACGCCGCGGGCAAGGAACAGAAAGGGGTCATCGAGGCCTCCGACAACGCCGACGCCCAGGCGCAGCTCAAGGCCCAGGGCTACTTCCCGACGCTCGTCGAGGAAGCCAAGCTCAAGGGCCGCAAGAAGAAGTCCGGCAAGGACGTGGCGAAGAAGAAGAAGAAGGGGGGCGGCTTCTCGATCTCGATCGGCAAGGTGAACCTCAAGAAGATGACGACGTTCACGCGTCAGCTCTCGACGCTCCAGGACGCGGGTCTCCCGCTGCTCCGGTCGGTTCAGATCCTCGAGTCGCAGCAGCGACCGGGCAAGCTGAAGTCGGTTCTCGGCGACGTCGCCGAGGACGTCGAGGCGGGTTCCGCCCTCTCCGACGCGATGGCCAAGCATCCCAAGGCCTTCGACCGCCTGTACTCGAAGATGGTCGCGGCCGGCGAGGTCGGCGGCGTGCTCGACATCATTCTCCAGCGGCTCGCCGACTTCATGGAGAAGGGCGAGCGGCTCCGTCGTCGGATCAAGGGTGCGTTGATCTACCCCGCGGTGGTCATCACGATCGCGGTGCTGATCGTGACCGGCATCATGTACTTCGTGATTCCGAAGTTCCAGGAGATCTTCAACGACTTCGACGTCGAGCTCCCGGGTCTGACCCTCTGGCTCGTGAAGGCCTCGAAGTGGGTCGCGGGTCAGTCCAGCGAGGACCAGGCGGTGCCTGGGGCGATCTGGATCCTGTTGACGCCGTTCCTCATATTCGGGCTCTACAAACTGGTGCGGGTGACCGGGCCGGGCAAGGCGATCACCGACGTGGTGTTCGCGCGACTGCCGGTGATCGGCCAGTTGATACGCAAGACCGCGATCGCGCGGTTCACGCGGACCCTCGGNACCCTGATCAGCGCNGGNGTGCCGATCCTNGAGGCGATCCTGATCACCCGGGACACNTCGGGCAACTACATCTACGAGAAGGCGCTGACCAGCGTCCACGACTCGATCCGGGACGGCGAGACGTTCGCCGGCCCGTTGCGCGAGGCGAAGGTCTGCGATCCGATCGTCGTCAACATGATCGACGTCGGCGAGGAGACGGGCGACCTCGACATCATGCTGATGAAGATCGCGGACAACTACGACGAAGAGGTCGACGTGGCGGTCGCGTCGCTGCTCTCGCTGCTCGAACCGTTCATGGTGGTGATCCTCGGCGGCATCGTCGGCACCATCGTGCTCGCCCTCTTCCTTCCGCTCGTGAAGATGATCGAATCCGTCTCACAGGCGAAGTGACCACGACCACGCCACGTCCGTCCGTCCCGGGTTCGCCCCGGGGCGGGCGCACGCCGGGGAACGCATCCATGCTCCAACGGACCGACCAGTTCGCCCGATCGAACCGACCCGGCTTCGGAACCTCCGCCGCCGCTCGGGGGGGATTCACGGTGATCGAGATGCTCGTGACGCTCGCGATGATCATCGTGCTCGTCGGCATCCTCGTGGTCGCGCTCTCGCAGGCCTCGGGGACCGCGCAGAAGGCGCAGACCTCGTTCCTGATGAACTCGATGTCCGCGGGACTCGCGCAGTTCAAGGGCGACCACGGCTACCTGCCGCCGGTCCTCGGCGACGGCGCCGCGTTCGGCGGCGGTGGCACGCCCGACAACCAGCCCGGCTGGTCGCGGGACGCGATCCTGCCGCCGGAATGGGGCTCGAATCCGTCGGGNGGCGAGGTCGCCGACTACCAGAGCTGGTTCTCGCTCACGTCGCCCGCCGAGTATCTCCTCGGTTACGGAAANCGAAGCGGTGACGGCTACGGCATCGTCACCAACGACGCCAATCCCTTCCCCGACATCACGCCCGGGAACATCGAGTCNCCGACCCTCGGCTTCCGGTCCCCGGGATTCGACGGTGCCTGGAACTCCGTCTTCAATCCCCGCCGCGGCTTCGAAGGGTTCATCGGAACCTTCGCGGCNCGGAACCCCGGTGGTTTCGTGACCGACGGCACCTCGTTCCCGCCCAACATCAACGACAACGGCGTGAAGATCCGCGGACGGATCTACGGGCCGTACCTCGAGATCAAGGACGAGAACAGTCTCGGCGGCCTCCGTCCCGACGGGACGATCGCCCGTCCGGAGGATCCCGACTACGTGGACCGTCCGAAGGTGATCCTCGACTACTGGGGGACGCCGATCCGCTACTACCGNCGCCCGTATTCCGGCGGCGANCCGNGGGCGGAACAGGTCGACTCGTTCGATCTCGGCGACCTCTTCGCGATGCGTCCCTGGACCATCGAGACCGGCGTCGAGTCCAACGGCATCGCGGACGCCGAAGGCGATCGCTCGACCACGCCCCAGCTCAAGAGCGCCGAGTTCGGGCTGTTGAGCGCGGGCGCCAACCGCCGGATCGACAGCACGCGTCGATTCGACACCGACGAACTGAACCGGGACAACATCCAGGAGATCGGACCGTGATCCAGTCGACCAGCATCCACGCCCGCGCCGCGGTCCGTCGTCGCGGCGGCTTCAGCCTCATCGAACTCGTGGTGGTGGTGGGGGTGATCATCACCCTGATCTCCCTCGTCCTCGCGGTGAGCACCCTGCTGATCCAGGCCAACGAGGCCCGGCAGCTCGAAGCGGCGTTCGCGACGCTCGACTCGGCGGTGCAGGAGTACGAGCAGGTGGTCGGTCGGCCGCTCACCTACCAGGATCGGACCGAACAGAACGTGCGTGGTGCGTTCGACATCCCGTACAACATCGACTTCGGCATCAACGCGCTTCAGGGCTTCTACGGTGCGAACGGCGCCGGCGAGGCGTGCATCTGCGCCGCGACCGGTGATTCCCACGGTTGGGAGAAGTCGATCGTGCGACTCTTCCAGCTGATGGCCCGCACCGAGTCCGCCGAGGAGATCATCGCGAAGCTCGATCCGTCGCTCTTCCTGCCGGTCCGGCTCTCGAACGGGTTGGCCCTTCCCAACAACCAGTCGCTCACCACCCTCGAAGATCCCTGGGGCGCGACCGTCGCGCTCGTGATGCCCGGACGCAAGTGGCGGGACAGCGACCAGGGGAATCTCGAGATCGACGCGGACGGCACGATCAGGACCTCGATGGAGAACAAGATCGGAATCTGCCGGAACGGCAAGCCGCTCTTCGTGAGCGCCGGACCGGACGGCGACATCGGCTGTCTCGACTGCGCCGGCGGCACCTCGCCACGCTTCGAGGCGACGCTCGACAACATCTACTCCTACACCCCGGAGGCCCGGTGATGCAGAGGATCCACCGCCGAAACCACGGTCTCGAGGGCTCCGCCGCCATCACGTGGCGACGCGGCTTCACCATCATCGAACTGCTGGTGGTGATGGGGATCCTGATCCTGCTCGCGGTNCTCACCGGCGTCAGCGTGCGGCAGTTGAGCCAGGGCGCACGACTGAGCAGCGGGTCCAACCAGGTCATCGCGGCCCTCGGCGCCGCCCGCGCCTANGCGATCCAGAACAACAAGACGGTCATGCTGACCTTCGTGGTCAGCGTCGATCCGAACCGGGTGTCCGAGGGTGAGCGGGTGGAGCTCGTNCTCGCGGAGGCCACCGGCCAGATCTCGACCCGCTACAACCAGCAGTGGTACGACGAGCGGTACGTGCCGGTCCCCGGCCTGCCCGCGGTCGAACTTCCCCGCGGCATCAAGGTCGCGGGCCCCTTGAACACCAGCTACGTCGGTGGCGGTTCGAACGGCACGCCCGACGACGAGANCTGGGTCTCGCAGCCCGGGGGCGACTGGCGGGCGGCGGGCGGAAACGTCTTCACCCGCGAGATCGGCCGCCAGATCGGCGTGGTCTTCGGTCCCGACGGCACCCTCATCACCCGCAACGTGATGGGCGCCGGTGGTTCCGGCGCCGTGGTCTGGCCGTACCTCGACATCGACCGCAACGGCGTTCCCGAGATCATCAACCCCTACGGCTACGGCGGCATCCTGCAGTACGTCGCCTACGACGCGGTGGGCGACGAGTGCGACGTGCATCCCGTCCAGTGGCTCGCGGTCTACGACGACGACCAGCTTCGCACCGCCCGCGACGACTCCAACTGGATCGGCGAGGGTGGCGAGGACATTCGCAACAGCCTCATCGCCTACTGGGTCGAGGACTTCGGCATTCCGATCTACTTCAATCGCTACACCGGCGTCGCGGAGACCGTGAACCCATGACTCTCATGAACACGTCATCGCGTTCGACGGGCTNGCGCCCGGCCCGACGCGGCTTCTCGCTGATCGAGCTGCTGCTTGCGATCTTCATCCTCGGCGTCGGGGTCATCTCGATCTCCGCGGTCTTCCCCGCGGGCATCATCCAGCANCGTCGCGCCCAGGACGACATCCTCGGACCGGTGATCGCGGAGGCGGCGCTCTCGACGATCCGNTCNAAGGTCGGTCAGTCCGACTTCGGAACCTTCGAGGAGTTCGGCATCGGCAACCCGGCCGCGTTCGCGCCGCTCGATCGTCCGTTCCCGAACACCTGGCTTCGCGATGGCGACCAGTACACGCAGGTGGGGGACTGGCCCTGGCTCCGGCCTTCGATGGCGGTGGTGCCCGATGGCGTCGATGCGGACGCCCGCGACTACTTCGGCGACATCGATCTCTTCAGCGCCCGCTTCGCCCGAGGCTCGAACTTCGCGCCGGCGTATCCGTCGAGCTCGAACCTCGACTGGACGATCGGCAAGACCACCGAACTCAGCATCGCCGGCGGCTTCCCGGTCTTCGGTGACGGTTTCAGCAATGGTGACACGGGCGCGTTCCTCTACGGCATTCCGTTCAACCGGTCGAAGTTCGACTTCTTCGGCTTCGGCGAGGACCCGCTGGTCACGGTCACCCAGGAGGAGCGATTCTGGCCCTCCGGGACCGGCTACGAGACCGGTCGCGATCGACCGCAGTACGCCTGGGACTGCATGTTCCGGCGGTTCCAGGGNCGCGTGCAGGTGGCGATCTTCGTGTACCGGGTGAACGTCGGCGGTGCCGCCGGCGGCTACGCGGTCGCGGGGGACGAGGGTAACGACGCCTACGAACGCGANGCCTCCCGGCCGTCGATGCCGGCCCGGGCCGACTTTCCGATGTCGGTCTCCGGCACGGTCTATCGCACGCTCGACCCCTTCGGGAACGACCCGACGCCGGGCGCTCCGCCGTCGCTCGACGACTTCGAACGGGTCGCCGTCAAGAACACCGATGCCCAGTTCAACGAACCCGACCCCACCCTCGACACGTACTTCGAGGGCTGGCAGGCGCCGGGCCAGTGGCTGCTCGATCCCTACGGCCGGATCCACCGCGTCGCCCAGGGCCGACGGAACAAGCGGCAGGGGCCGGTGCGACTGNCCCGCCCGATCCCGCGACAGGCCCCGAGCACCGCGCTCTGGAACCCGGCGCTCGATGAAGGCGGTCCGATCAGCGACCCCGCGGTGATCCAGGCCGCGACCGATCAGGTCCGTTCGCTCTGGTACGTGCCGCCCGTCGATCGACGCGGCATCACGCTCACGCCCGTCTACGTCTCGGTGAGGGATCTTTGATGACNAACAGACCCGTCCATTCCGATGCCGACGNCCANCNCCGNGCCNNCGCNCTGCGNNNGGGCTTCACGCTGACCGANCTGCTGGTCGCGATCGTGGTGCTGCTGGTGATCATCCTCGCGGTGGGCCGGATCTTCGGCACCGCGAGCACCGTGGTGAAGAACGGCGAGGCGAACGCGGACATCCTGCAGGAGACCGCCGCGGTCGAGCAGTTGATCCGCAACGACCTCGCCCGGATCTCCGACGAAGGCTTCATGATCATTCAGTGCATCGGGGTTCGGAACGACGTGAACACCGTCGTCAACGGCGGCCCGCTGCTCGATCCGACGAAGCCCGCGGGTCACATCTTCCGCGCCGACCAGCTCGCCTTCGTCGCCGACGATCTCGCGATCAGCCGNCAGACCCAGACCATGGGCGCCTTCGTCGAGAACGCGAACGGGTTCTACACCGGCGAGACCTCGCCCACCCCGCAGTCGACNTCGAGCATCGTCTACTACGGGCACGGCGTGCAGTTNCCGTTCCTGCCGAAGAACCTCGGCGTGACCGCCGACGTCGATCCGTCCTACAACATCCANCCCTGGTTCCGACCNTCGCCCGCCGACACCTCGGCNCGGGTCGAACTNCAGCGCTGGCCGCAGGGNACNGCGCTGCCGGGNCAGTACAACGGCTCNCAGCCCGANGCCACCGACTGGACCCTCGCCCGTCAGGAGACCCTGATGGCCGATGANGGCCAGGGGAACCTCCGGAANTTCCTGNCCNCGCCNGCGAACCGNAANTCGGCGGANGCGATCTTCGACGACGCGATGGAAGCGTCGCGGGTCGANGTGGTCGNNACCGACNTGGGNCGNCTCCGNGAGTCGATCCGGANNCTCGGNCCNGANGGCGTGGTGAGCACGCTCCTGAACTANCGCCCGNGGGCGGAGAAGCGGCCGCCNACCCTCGACAAGAGCGACGTNCTCCTGACCACCAGCGTCCTCGCNGGNAANTGCTCGAACTTCGTGATCGACTGGACCTGGTCGGACGGCGTCGNCCGCGANCTGGAGCTCGACTTCGACCCNCAGAGCAACTTCGCGGGCATCCTCCGCGGCNTCTCGCACCGCGNCGGCTTCCGGCCNGGCGTCGGCAACGAACCGGCCGAGGTGGTGGAGGCGTCGCTGCCCCAGCCGTGGTTCGGCTTCGCGGACAACAGTTCCGATTCCGGCAANCCNAACCTCGACGTGACCTTCGCGTCCGCGTATCTCGGTGGGTCGTTCTACGACCGCGCGGTCCGGTTGCANGCACCNCTCGCCTANCACCCCGCGAATCAGATTCTCGGCGGGCAGCAGCCCCCGAGCTTCGACTTCTTCCCCGACTCGACCGTCGAGAGCTTCNTTCCCCAGGCGGTNTCNACCATCGANGGNATCGGNGGGGCGGGCGGCTCGGTCGTCGANCAGCCGTTCGGGAGCTCGGTNCCGGTCTACCGCTACCGGGCGTTCTTCGGTCTGAACGGCAAGGAGCCGTTCGTCCGNGACGGGTCCGGCNGNCCGATCACCGCCGCCGCCGCCGGGGGCGATCCCTGGCCGGTCTACCGCACCGACTACACCCCGTGGCCGTCCGCCCTGCGGATCACCGCCACCTTCCACGACAACCGCGATGCGATCGAGGGCGGTCGACTCGTGCAGTTCACGATCCCGCTTCCGAAGCGGGTGCAGGACCTTCCGGAGGACTGATCCATGAACCACCGATCCGTGAACCGAACCGAACGAGACGCCCTCCGTCCCGCGCTCCGGCCCGACCGCCGGAATGATCGAACCCGCCGCCGAGGCAACACGCTGGTGCTGGTCACCGCGATCCTCGTGCTGCTGGTGATCATCGCCACCGCGTACATCACCCGCGCCCAGGGCGGTCGCGTGATCGCCGCCGCCCAGCGCAAGGCGATCGATCGCGAAGACCGGTCGCAGCTCGCGGTGGGGGTGGTGGCGAACGAGATCGCCTCGAACCTCTTCCCGAAGCTCGTCGACGCCGGCAACGATCCGATGATCGCGAGCGGCAGCGGCGTCGCGACGTCCAGCACGCCCCGGCTCTCGCGTCCGTTCTGGCTCGGTCAGAAGCTCGACCGCTACATGGTCGACCCGCAGACCTTCAACGGGGCTCCGATCGCCCCGTACAACTTCGCGCCGTACGAGACCAAGGCGTGGACCAACTGGCCCGACACCCAGGGCAACGCGGCGGTCTTCGGACCCGGGGCACCCAACGGCACCGTGTACGACGCCCGCGGCCTGGTGATCGGTGACGCGAACCCCATCGGCAACCCCGGCTTCGCGGACACCCGCTGGCTTCGGTCGACCGAACCGCAGCGGGCCTACGACACCAACGGCTGGCTCGGCTTCGACAATCAGGTGAACGCCACCGGCTTCACCCACTTCAGCCACCTCTCGTGGCCGGCGACCGCCGAGAACGGCTGGCGGGTCTGCTTCGACATCGCCAACGTGGCGTCGTTCAACGCGAACTCGAACCCCGCGGACCCGACCCTTCGGGCGGACGCCGGTTTCACGATCACCACCACCTCGTCGGACCTCGTCCGGCAGGGCATCACCGAATACGGCCTGTTCCAGGAGCCGGTCGCACTGCAGACCCCGTACGAACAGTGGCTGCCCGGCGTGGTCCCCGGTTCCTACAACGGCACCGCGGACTTCCTGGCCCGTCGCACCGACTGGTTCGGTCCGCCCGCCGACCACTTCGCCGCGGTCCTCGGCGACACCGCTCGGGGCCCGCTCCCGAACTTCATCCGCCTGAACGACCTCGGTCCGAACCGCGAGGAGTTCGTGTTCGGCAGCGACCGCAACGTGGTCAGCCGGACCCTCGCCGACGCCGATGGCGACGGTTTCACCGATTCCTTCTGGTTCCTGCTGCCCGGCACCAGCGAAGACGGGATCCGGCAGGTCGCCGCGGTCTCGATCGTCGACAACGCCTCGATGGTCGACGTCAACGTCGCGACCCGCTTCGACCGTTGGAGCACCGCGGGGCACACCCCGGCCGACGTGGCGCTGACCTCGCGGCTGCGCTTCAATCCGTATGTCGACGGTGACCTCGGCTTCGATTCCACCGACACCCTCACCGGTTTGCTGAGTGATCCGCAGAACAGCGGAATGCATGGTGGCGAATATCCCGGCTTCGGTCCGTTCTTCGCGGCATCCGCCGAGCAGGACGCAGGCGACGGCCCGGAGACTCCGGTGGGTAATCTCGACATAGCCTTCTGGCCCCCGCGATTCGATGGGGCGTC
>NYVS01000087.1 GCA_002684755.1 Phycisphaerae bacterium | reverse complement strand
GCCGGCGGCGGCGGGGGAGGCGCCTTCTTCGCCACCGGCGCGGCCGGGGGCGGTGCAGGCTCGGAGCCGCAACCGGCGATGCCGAGCGAAAGCCCGGCGACGGCGGTCAGGCCGATGAAGTCACGAAACAGGTTTCGGGTCCGGTTGGTCATGGCTGGTGACCTCCACGGTTTTATCGATTCGGCGGAAGAGCCCCTTCAGCACCTTGCCGGGGGCGAGCTCGTGGATACGTGGCCGCTCGTCTTCGGGAGTCCCCGAAATCGACTCGGCCAGATCCGCACAGTTCGACGACCATCGTACAGGAGTCGTCAATTGTTCGATCAATCGTTGCTTCAGAAGTTCCGGATTATCAGGATCGTGGGGCTTTCCGGTGACATTCGAATACACCACGGTCGAGAGCGGCTGGAAATCCACTTCGGCGAGCGCCTCGGCCATTCCCTCGGCCGCGGGGGCCATCAGGGGGCTGTGGAACGCACCCGCCACCGAGAGGGCGGTGGCTCGAACGCCCATCTCGCCGGCCGCGGTGACGGCTCGTTCGCAGGCGGTCCGGGAACCTGAAATCACGATCTGGCCCTTGGCGTTGAAATTGGCGGGCACGAGGACGTCGTCACCTCGGGCCGCATCGCAGACCGCCTCGGCCTGGGTTTCATCCGCACCGATCAGCGCGACCATCCCGCCGTCGGACGCTTCCGCCGCCTCCTGCATCAACCGACCCCGGGTGGCCACGAGCTTGAGCCCGTCGCGGAATCCGAAGGCGCCGGCGAGATGGAGGGCGGTGTACTCGCCGAGCGAGAGTCCGAGCGTCGCGTGGACGTCGGCGTTGCCCCAGCCGTCGAGCAGTCCCTGGTAGCTCGCCACCGCGGCGGTGAAGAGGGCCGGCTGGCTGACGTCGGTCCGGTTCAGGGTCTCGGCCGGACCATCGAAGCAGACGCTGGTGAGCGAGCCGATCGATCCGAGGTCGACGACCTCGTCGGCGGCGGCGAACGTCTGGGCGGCGGCGGGGTGGGCGTCCATCCAGCCCTTNCCCATGCCGACGACCTGGGCCCCTTGTCCGGGGCAGAGCAGGACGACCTTGGGCTTGTTCATGTCGAGTGTCTCCGGGGCGTCCTCCACGTCCGTCGCCGGGCGGCGGGGCGTGAAGACGCATGAGCGTTGGATTCGAATCGCGGAGGTGTCGCGGGGATCAGTGTCGCCAGACCGAACTGGCCCAGGTCATGCCGCCGCCGAACGCGACGAGCATGGTGGGTTTCGTTTCGTCGATGCGACCGGCCTTTCGCATCTGGTCGAGGCACAGGCCCACCGAGCCGGCGGAACTGTTCCCGAACCGGTCGATGTTCACGTAGACCTTGTCTTCAGGCAGGCCGAGCTTCTCGACGGCGCTCTCGATGATCCGGGCGTTCGACTGATGGCAGATGAACGCACCGAATTCGTCGGGCTGGAGGCCGGTCTTCTCGAAGGCGTCCTTGATCGCCCGCTGGAAACGGGTGACCGCNAACTTGTAGACCTCCCGGCCGTTCATCCGCAGGTTCCCGAGCTTGATCGGGTTGTCCTCGTCGCCCTCGGCGATCTGCGACGCCTTGCGCGGGATGTAGAGCGAGGGCCAGCCCCGNCCGTCCGCCTGAAGCGACTGGTAGACGGAGCCCCGGGTCGGATCATCGACCGCCTCGAGCACCGCGGAGCCCGCGGCGTCGCCGAAGAGGATCGAGACCGATCGGTCGTCGTAGTCGATGATCGAACTCATGCAGTCGCAGCCCACGATGAGGATGCGATTCGCCCGTCCGACCCGGATGAGGCTGTCGGCGAGGTTCAAGGCGTACATGAACCCGCAGCAGGCCGCGGTGATGTCGAACGCCCCGGCNGGGGTCGCNCCGAGCTTGCCGGCGATCCGGGCCGCGGTCGAGGGGCAGGTCATCTCCATGGTGACCGTCGCGACGATCACGAGATCCACGTCGGCGCCGGTGAGTCCGGCGTCCTCGAGCGCGCGGGTCGCGGCCTTCTCCGAGAGCCAGAGCGTGCCTTCGCCCTTTTCAGGATCGCAGANGCGCCGTTCNCGGATCCCCGTGCGCTGCTGGATCCACTCGTCGCTGGTGTCCATCATCTTCGCGAGNTCGTGGTTGCTGAGCACGCGATCGGGAACGGCGGANCCGGTTCCCGCGATTCGAACCCCGCGGTTGAATCCCGCAGTGAGGTCGGATGCGTTCATGTCTTGATTTCTCTCGCGGACGGATTTTCGGACGATTCCTGGCCGACCGAGGCGAGCGTCTCGGTGATCGCCTGGTTCACCCCGCTCCGGACGAACTCCTGGCCCCGGCGGATCGCGTTGGTGATGGTTCGACCGACCGCGGAACCGTGGGCGATCATGCAGACGCCGTTCACGCCGAGCAGCGGCGCGCCGCCGTACTCGTGGTAGTCGTGCTTGCTGTAGAGACTCTTCACGACCGGCTCGAATCGCATCGCGAGTTCCGGATCGATTTCGAAGACCTCGGTCGCGATCGCCTTGAAGATCCCCGCGGAGAGGCCTTCGGCGAGCTTGATCATCACGTTGCCGACGATCCCGTCGGTGACCACCACGTCGGCATCGCCGTCGAAGACGCCGCGGCCTTCGACGTAACCGATGAAGTTCGTCGCTTCGGAGTCGCGGAGCATGTCGCGGGCGAACTTGAGGTCCGCCGTGCCCTTGGCCTCCTCGCCGCCGACGTTCATCAGACCGACCCGCGGGTTCTCGATGCCGAGGATCCGCTGGGCGTAGATCGACCCCATCGCGCCGTACTGGGCGAGGTGGTGGGGCTTCGGTTCGATGTTCGCGCCGACGTCGATCAGGACGATCGGTCCGCTGAAGGTCGGCACGGTGACCGCGATGCCCGGACGATGGACGTTGCGGAGTCGCCGCATGTTCATCTGTGCCGCGGTGACGCAGGCGCCGGTGTTTCCCGCGGAGATCCAGCAGTCCAGCCGGTCGTCGCCGGCCTTCGGGCCGCTCATCTTCGAGAGCCTCGCGATGGAGCTCTTCCGCTTGTTGCGAACGGCCTCCACCGGGGACTCGCTCATCCCGATGGTCTCCTCGCAATGGAGGATCTCGAGATGGTCGTCGTTGACCCCGCGCTCGACGAGCGCCTCGGCGATCTCCGACTCGTCTCCTGCGAGGATGAGTCGGTCGTCCGATTCGAGCAGTTCGATCGCGTCGAAACAGCCCTTGAGGATTTCATGAGGGGCGTTGTCGCCACCCGTCACGTCGATGCCGATGCGCATGTTGAAGAGCGTATCCGCTTCGGGATCCGCTCGCGCGTCCCGGAGCCTTGATGACAGGACCTTCGTCTCGGAGACGTCAGGCGGTGGGCTTGGTGGGCTTCACCTGCAGACCGGGTCGCACGTAGCCGCATTCCCGGCAGGCGGTGTGGGGGCGCTTCGCGCCACCGCAGTTCGGGCAGAGGACGGTGTGGGTCCGATCGATCGCGTCGTGGGACCGACGGCGTCGGGTGCGGCCGGGAGACTGTCGAAAAGCGGGGACGGACATCGTCGGTGTTCCTGGATCGAGAAGATCGGAGAATGCGGTCGGCGGCCCGCGGGCACGAGAGTGCTCGGGGGAATCGGATAGATTACGGAGCCCCCGATGGGGTGTCAAGGAATCTCGAGACGCCCCTCGATTGGGGAAGGAACCTGCGAACGATGTCAGAATCAGGCTATCGACTCTATACCGACGGTGGGGCGGCCCCGAATCCCGGACCGGGCGGGTGGGCATTCGTCCTGATGACCCCCCAGAATGAACGGCAGGAGGCATTCGGGGGCGAGGCGGACTCGACCAACAATCGGATGGAGCTCACGGCGGTGATTCGAGGGTTCGAAGCCGCACTGGCCCATGCGACCACCGAGAAGCCGGTGATCGAGCTGGTCGCGGACAGCAAATACGTCCTTCAGGGCATCGAGGAGTGGATGGCGGGCTGGAAGGCCCGCGGCTGGATGAAGGCGGGAAAGCCGGCCAAGCCGGTTCTTAACGTCCTGCTGTGGAAGGAGTTGGATGCCCTGGTATCCCAGCTCGACCTCACCTGCACCTGGGTCCGGGGGCATACCGGGCACGTGGAGAACGAGCGATGCGACGCCCTTGTAAAGGATGGCATCCGGAGCATCGGTGGCACCGTGGAGTGAGCGGTCCGCATGAATTGTGGATGCCCGTCCTGGCGGATTCGATCCTTGCCCTTCGAGCGGGCTCCCGGTATCCTTTCGGGCTCGCTCCATTTCCCGGGGCGTGCCGACCCGACTGACTGAGAACTGCATGCCGACCATCAATCAACTCGTACGCAAGCCCCGACGCCCCCAGCCCGTGAAGTCGAAGGTCAAGGACCTCGACGCGTGCCCGCAGCGACGTGGTGTCTGCCTCCAGGTCCGGACCGTGACCCCGAAGAAGCCGAACTCGGCCCTTCGCAAGGTGGCGCGTGTCCGACTCTCCAACGGCAAGGAAATCACCGCGTACATCGGTGGTGAAGGCCACAACCTGCAGGAGCACTCCATCGTGCTCGTGCGTGGTGGACGAGTCCGCGACCTTCCCGGCGTCCGGTACCACGTGGTCCGTGGCTCGCTCGACTGCCTCGGCGTCGACGGTCGCCAGCAGGGCCGCTCGAAGTACGGCGTCAAGCGCGGCAAGAAGTGAGCCCGACGCTCCATTCATGATTCAAGCGGGACCACGCGTCCCATTCATCTTCCCCCGAGGGGGATCGCGACGAACGTTCGTCGCGTCCCACGGGACACAACCCATCGGCAAGTAATCGCGGTCATCCAGACCCCGGGAATCCCCAAGTCCCAGACCGCGATGAACGAAGGTTCCATTCGACCCGGCGACGGCGAGAAGGAACGGACGAGCCGTAAGGAGTCGACACATGGCCGGTCGTATCACCAAGGCGGACGCTCAGCTCAAGCCCGATCCCAAGTTCGGGGATCTGGTCCTCGCTCGCTTCATCAACTGCATGATGCTCGGAGGCCGCAAGGCCACCGCGTTCCGCGTCGTCTACAACGCGTTCGACGAGATCCAGAAGCGGCTCGACGACGGCAAGGCCCCTGACCTGCCGCCCACCGCCCTCGAGGTCTTCCACCTCGCGCTCGACAACGTCCGGCCGCAGGTCGAAGTCCGGTCGAAGCGGGTCGGTGGTGCGAACTACCAGGTCCCGATGCAGCTCAACCGACGACGCCAGCAGTCGCTGACCTTCCGCTGGATCATCGTCGCGGCCCGCGAGGAACGCGGCAAGCAGATCCACATGCGACTCGCGAAGGAACTCTGGGACGCCGCCCACAACGAGGGCAAGGCCGTCACCACCCGCGAGAACACGCACCGCATGGCCGAGGCCAACCGGGCCTTCGCCCACTTCGGTCGCAGTCGCTGATCGCGAGCACCTCGAAGCAGAGGTCACCAGGAACGAACCACGAGCCGGCTCCCTGCGAGCCGGCTCGTGTTCTTTTTCGGTCACGCTGGCGGGCGGCTTCCCCCGGTTCCGGTCTCGTTCAGTAGGTGACGTCGAATCGCCGACGGATCCCCGCCCGTCGCCACTTCATCCGGGATCGATGGAACTTCCGCCAGAAGTAGCGGTGTCGCCACTTCCGCATGAAGTGGGCGCGGTTCGCGGCGCTGAAGTCGAAGCGGTTCGATCGCTGTTCGACGCTGAGCGTCTTGCTGCCGTAGTGGTGGAGGAGGACGGTGCTGGTCGTCGCGACGTCGCCGCCGACGCTTCGGATCGTCATGAACATGTCCTCGTCCTCGTAGCCTCCGACCTTGTACCGCTCGTCGTAGAGGCCGATCTCGTCGAAGAGGTCGCGGCGGGCGAGCATGGCGATGCCTCTGAGCTCCGAGGGAAACGCCCGGTGGTCGAGGCGAGCCGCGAAGTCCTCGTTGTAGGCGTCGAGGTCGTAGTCGAAGGGCCCCTCGCGGATCGAGGGGGAGACCATGAGGAAATCCTGCTCGAGCAGGAAGGCGACCAGCCGCTCCAGCCAGCCGGTCGGTACTTCGATGTCGTTGTTCACGATGCACACCAGCGGCATGCGGGCGGCCCGGATCCCCTGGTTCCATGCGCCCGAGCATCCCAGGTTCTCGTCGTTCCGGATGAACTGGTCGGAGACCGCGGCGAGGTATTCCGTGGTCTCGGGCTGGGATCCGTTGTCGACCGTGATCAGTTCGTAGGGGTGGCTGGTGTTGGCTCGAATCGACTCGATGCCCTTGCGGGTCCATTCGAGATTGTCCTTGACCGCCATCACGATCGAGACGCCGTTCGCGGGGGGCTCGCCTTGGTCCGTGTCGTTCATCCGCGGACTTTATCACTCCGCACGTGAGGGCGAATCATCGCGCCGGGGGGCTCATGCCGTCGCGACGTCGTCGGTGACCTGCACTTCGAGGGTCTCCACTTCGGTGCCTCGCTCGGTCTGGATCTCCCGGCGGCGGCTCACGACGAAGGCGGGTCTCCGGGTGGCGGCCGCGAGGCGTCGCGATCGCAGTCGGCGTCCGGCCTCGCTGGTGGGGTGGGGGGCGTCCGGTGCATCGAGGCGGTCGCGGGTTCCGTCGTAGACCACGTAGTGCGGCCGCCGGCCGTTGGCGTGTGCGATTCGAATGATCGACAGGTCGCTCCCGTCGGGACTCTCGGTGAACTCGGCGGCCTGGAGGGCCGTCCGAAGGGCGGGGAGCACGCCGGGGGCCGCGATCAGCGCGATCCGGAGATAGCGGTGGGCACGGTCGGCGTCCGCGAGCCGGACCTCGGCGCAGGTCGCGGAGCCGGTGAGCACGCCCGAACCCGGTGCGGCCCGCTCCAGCATGGCCTCGAGCTCCGTCACCCGGTCGCGGACGAGCTCGACGGCTTCCCGACGACGTCGCTCCGAGAGATTGGCGCCCCAGCCGCGTTGCAACCCGGGGGCGTCCGCTTCCGAATTCGTGGAGGCGTCGTTACGCTCCGATTCCCGATTCACCATCCGAGGAGATCTCCATCATGAAGAACACCGTCATCGCATCCGCCGTCATCGCCGCCCTCTTCGGAGGATACGCCGCCGTCGACGCGTTGGATGCGGCCGCACCGGACGTCCGGGCCGTCGTCGAAGCCGCCCGTTCGAGCGTCGCCTCGGCCCTGCCCGCGCATTGCGAGGTTCCCTGCGGGATCTACGACGACCACGCGGAGGTCGAGCGAATGCGGCTCGACGCGGCGACCATGCGAAAGGCGTCGGCCCAGATCGACCTGCTCGCCGGGAAGGTCGATGCGGCCTCGCTCAACACCATCACCCGATGGGCGATGGTGAAGGAGGAGCATGGCCGGAAGCTGCAGCACACCGTCGCCTGGTACTTCGTCGCCCAGCGGGTGAAGGCACCCGCCGGTGCGGACGTCGCGGCACGGGAGGACTACCACCGCCAGCTCGCCGCCTTCCACCGGATCACGGTGGCGGCGATGAAGGCGGCCCAGAATCTCGATCCCGCGGCGACCGACGAGCTCCTCGCCGCGATCGACGCGGTGGCACCGTGGTACCCCGCCAAGAAGGCGGATGCCGGGCTTGTGGAAGGCCGTCATCTCGCGACGGAAGACGTCTGGCGGACGTCGCCCGGCGGTTGAGGCCGGTGATTCCCGCATCCCGCGACGCCTTCGCCCCCGTGACCGGAGGCGAAGGCGTCGTCGTTCGTGGTGGAGTCCGAACCGTGGCCGGGTACGCTCTGGTGCCATGACCGATCTCGATCGATATCACCGACAGATGCGACTGCCCGGCATCGGGGCGGAAGGCCAGGCCCGACTGGGCCGCGGTTCCGTCTTCATCGCCGGATGTGGTGCGCTCGGAACCGTGGCGGCGGACCTCCTCTGTCGAGCGGGTGTCGGGACCCTGGTGATCGTCGACCGCGATCTCGTCGAGTCGACGAACCTTCAGCGACAGACCCTCTACACCGAGCGGGACGCCTCGAGGTCGACGCCGAAGGCCGAGGCGGCGCGACTGCGTCTGGCCCAGGCCAACTCGAACGTCCGGGTCCGGGCCTTCGTCGAGGAGATCGACTCGGAGACGATCGCGTCGCTCGCCGAGGGGTGCGATCTCGTTCTCGACGGACTCGACAACTTCGAGACCCGGTATCTCCTGAACGATTTCGCGGTCTCCACCGGCGTCCCCTATCTCTACGGTGCGGGCGTCGCGACGCAGGGAATGTCCATGCCGGTGCTCTCCCGTCGCGGGCCGGGATCGTCCGCGACGATCCGTTGGAACGACGCGGAAACGACCCCGTGTCTTCGATGTCTGTTTCCGACGCCGCCTCCCGCGGGAAGCACGCCGACCTGCGACACCGCGGGGGTCCTGGGATCCGTCACCATGACGGTCGCGGCGCACCAGGCGACTCAGGCGATCAAGCTCCTGGTCGGAGACGTCGGCGCGGTCGATCGCTCGCTTCGTTCGTTCGACCTCTGGACCAACGTCAATCGATCCCTCGGCATCGAGGCGTCGATCGATCCCGATTGTCCGTGCTGCGCTCGCGGTCAGTACGAGCATCTCGACGCGGCACCGGCATCGACGCGGATCCTCTGCGGACGGAACGCCGTCCAGATTCGAAGCGAGGCGGGCGACGTGGAAATCGATCTCGACGCCGTCGCGAATCGGCTCGCGGGACTCGGGACGATCGAGAAGGTCGACGGATCGATCCGCGGACGGCTCCGCGACGAGCGATCGCCGGATGGAGATCCGGTCTCGGTGGTGGTGTTCGCGGACGGTCGGGCGATCATCGAGGGCGCCACCGACCCCGCGTGGGCCCGCGGCGTGTTCGATCGGGTCGTCGGGCGTTGAGTTCACGTCGCCGGTCGAGATGATTCGCCGGTGTCGCTAGAATTCGGCAGTCCGGGGATGTGTCTCCCCGGCATGAATCGAACAGACCCGTTCTTCTGGAAGAGAGTCCCCACCGATGCCGACCCTGACCACCAGCACCTTCGGAAACGCGATCGCCCGCGGATCCACCATGAGTCTTGGATACCTTCTCGGGCTTGCGGAGGACATCCCCGCCGATCGCTGGCACGACAAGTGCATGGACGGAATGAACCATCCCGCGTTCATCTACGGCCACCTTGCGATCTATCCCAACCGCGTGCTCGGCGCGTTTCTCGACCGCGAGGATCTCCTGATCGAATGTCCGTTCGACGATGCACCGCTCGGCCAGGGCGAGGATGGGGCCGGTGACGCCGCGCTCTACCCGGCGAAGGACGTCGTGCTTCCGTTCATGAAGGAGCGGTACGAGACCATCATCGGCGTGCTCCCCGACGTTCCCGCCTCGGTGTTCTCGGCCCCGAACCCCGTGGAGGGCCGGTTCGCGGAGATGCTTCCCACTCGCGGGGATGCGGTGAGCTTCATGATGAACAACCACATCATGATGCACGCCGGTCAGGTCAGCTTCTGGCGTCGGGCCATGGGCATGGGCTCCTTGAACCCTTGAAGCCTTGAACCCTTGAAGCCTTGAACTCTTGAAGAAGCCCTGACTCCTTGAATCGGCTTTGAAATCACCACGCTCCGAGGGCCAGTAAGGTCCTCGGAGCGTTTTCATGTTCGAAGCGGTCCGCTCACCTCCAGGAACCCCGGCATGCAGCACCACTCGATGACCAGTCTCCCGCGTCTGCTCGTGATCGCGGTCGCGCTGCTCGGGATCCGGACCGCAGCCTTCGGGCAGGGGGCTTCCGGAGAGGTTCCGGACCCCCTCGGACTCCGGGCGACGGGGGAGCTCTTCGATCGCTACCTCGAGCTGGAAGACTCGGACTGGCTGCTGATCGAGGCGATTCACGACGATTACCTCGCGGACTTCGAGACGCTTCGGAACGGGCCGATCGCCGACTTTCTCAAGGTCGGTCGCGAGCTTCGGGCCTCCAACACCGGAATGATGCCCTCGCTGAAGCAGCTTGAAGGCTACTTCGACGGGTGGAGGTCCGTGGTCGGCAGCGTGCATCGACTCGACGAGCGATTCTTCGCGTCCGTGAAGGCGACCCTGGGGGAGGAAGCCGTCGAGGGCGTGGAACGGGCGCGGCTCGTGCGCCGGCGGCAGGCCGACGCCGCCTCGGTCATGGGGGGGCTTTCGCTCCGCGACACTTCGCTCGACGATGCGTTCTGGTCGATGACGCCGGCGGCGGAGGAGGTCGCTGCGGTCGACGACGTCCTGCGGGGGCTCGAATCCTCGACGCCCCGACTGGTCAGGGCGGTCGCGGTGGGGACCGTCGAGTCGGTCCTCGAGGTCGCCCGCCGACTGGACCGGGCGGGATACGGCGGCGTCACCGAGGCGGACATGAACGATGGCGACCGCGGCCGGGAGGTCATGGCGGCGGTCTCGGAAGCCTACTCCAACGCGATGTCGGAGATCTACGATGCCCGGGTGAAGCTCATGGATCGAGAGATCGCGGCCGCCCGATCGTTCCGCGATCGGCTCGAACCGGGACGATGGAGGAAGATCAAGCGCCGCTGGGCGACGAGGTCCTTCCCCGAGGCCCGCATCGATTTCGGGATCGGGGGCGATGGTCCGGGCGTGGAGAAGCTCGCAGCGGAGGTGCGGGCGCTGCTGCCCGAGGATTCGAGGGACCGCGTGATCGTCGACGAGATTTTGTCGGTCTGGTACCGGAACGACGACCGGTTGACGGATCAGATGATCGTTCTGGGACGCGACATCATGCGGGTGCTCTTCGAACAGGCGGGCATGCAGAACGGCCTGGCGCTCGAAGACGAGCTCGAGGCCGCGGCGCGCTCCCGACAGGCCTTGCAAGTGAAGACGAACGAGTCGTTGATCGCGTTGCTTCCCGAGGCGTCACGGGAAGCGGTGATGTCCGATCTCGCCGGCCGGGAGGCCATGGGTGACGCGGAGCGGGACGGAAGTCGTGCCGGGGTCGCCGGGGTTGGCGTCGGGATCGATGACGTGGGTCTGGAAGCAGGGCCGGGCGGATCGACCTTCCGGATCGTGAACCCCGTCACGGCCGACGAACTGGAATTCATGCTCGACATCCTCGCCCTCGAAGCCGTCGATCGGGACGTGGCTCGATCGTTGCACGTCGACTACCTCGA
>NYVS01000086.1 GCA_002684755.1 Phycisphaerae bacterium | reverse complement strand
CCCGCATACACCGACTCGGAAAGAACCTGTCGAGTCGGCGCGTTGGTCGGATTCGTGACCATCGTGCCGAGTCCATCGACCGACCCTCCATGCTGGAAGTCCGGTTGAGACATCTCCTCGGGATACTTCACACTCCACCATGGCGGATCAGCCTGTCGTGCAGGAGCCAGTGCGCGACCCCAGAGTTCACCATTGATGAAGTTGGCCAGGCGCCCGAGTCCGAGGCCGATCGGCGCACAGAAGGCCACCCCATCGAAGAGATGCCAGGGAGTGATCCCGTGTCGACGACCGTAGAGAATGCAGGCGATCAAGACCCCGAGGATTCCGCCATGGCTCGCCATGCCGCCCTTGTGGATTTCGAGCACGCCCCAGAATGGAAAACTCGAGGAGAACGTCCAGAGCAGATCGATCGAATAGAAGAAGACGTACCCGAGTCGGCCGCCGATCAGGACCCCGGCCACCATCCAGGTCATGAAGTCGCCGACCTGCTCGGGTCGGAGCAGGCTCCGGCCGGTACGAGCCATCCATTTGAGAATCATCCAGCCGGCCACGAATCCGGTGAGGTAGGCGAGGCCNTACCAGCGGATGCCGAGGCCGTCGCCGAAACGGAGGGCGAAGGGTGAAAGGTCGTGGATGTAACTTTCGGCGAGAAGCATGGGGCGGAGTGTACGACTTGAGCGGGCTTCCCCGGGTGATCGGGGTTTCGCACCACCAGAGGCGGAATCCCTGATCCGAGGCGGGACATCCTCGAAAATCATCAAGGATGTGGGTTCAAATGGTCTTGGAGACTCGCATCCNGACGATGCAGCACCGACACTGTGGCTGAGCAAGGATGCACCCATGCACGAGACCGCCGACCACATCGTCCAACATCTCTTCGATCTCTACGGACCGATCGCGGTCTTCGGACTCCTCGTGATTGCCGGGGTGGGTCTGCACCTTCCCGAAGATCTCATCATCATCCCGGCGGGCTGGGAGATGGCGACGGGTGAATTCCCTTTCTTCTGGACCATGTTGGCCGCGTATCTCGGGGTCACGGGCGGGGATACGCTCTGGTTTCTGGTCTGCCGGAAGTTCGGGGGCCGACTGGTGGGGACTCACTGGTTTCGGAAACAGGCCCACCCGAAACGAATCCTGCAGGTGAAAGCGCTCTACGACCGCCATGGATTGTGGGTGCTCCTGGCCTCACGCTTCATCCCCGGGTCTCGCACGGTGGGCGTCGCGGTCGGTGGCCTGGTCCACCTTTCCTGGACGACTTTCCTCCTGGTCGAACTTCCCAGTGCGGTCTTGAGCGTCGGCTTCCAGCTTGGTCTCGGGTTCGCCGCCCAGCGCGGACTTTCCACCAGTGGGCCGTTGCACTGGGTGACGATCGGAGTCGGGGCCATCCTGGTCATCACGATCGCGGTGGGGATCATTCTGTGGTGGCGGAGATCCGCTGCCGGACGGATCCACATTCCACGGGCCCGCGCGTCGTGGTTGCGATCGCAGCGAACTCCTCGCGGCTGATTTCCGCCTCGGATGATCGCCCCGTTCATGGAATTGATGGCGGTTCGGGTGAGGATCGAAAACTCGCCAGGAACCCGATCAGTCGTCGATTGCTGCTTGAGGANGATGTTGAATCGGTCTTCGATGTCCCCTTCGCCGCGTTGAAAACCGGTTTGTCGGGTTCGATGGAAACTCATCGCAATACGAACTTCGACTCCGTCGTTTGACATGTGAATCGAGGGAACGGCAACCCGCCGGTTTCCAGCGAACACGAAAACAGGCTCTTTCCAGGGAGACCACAATGATTCATGCCGCTATCACCGCGGTGGCGCTGTCCTGCAGCCCATCAAACTCGATCCAGGATGTCCCTCAACCGACGAAAGAGATGGTCGCAGTCGAATTCTCCGGAGGAAGCATCGCCGAATACGTCGTNGAGATCACCGAAGCCTTCGCCACGATCGACGATGCAGTGAACGTCGTTCTGCTTCCCGGAACCGACAAGATCGAGATTCCTTCGATCTCACTCGCGGTGAACGACCCGGCCGATGCGTTGGCTGCGATTGCGGATCATCATTACGACCTCGCGGATGGAACTCGGATCTTCATCGAGCTCGAGCAGGTCGGCGTCCATGCCGACGTCATTCGACTCAGTGGAAAGCAGGCGAATTCATCAAACCCTCGTCGCGGATCCAACGTTCGAACGTCGACCGTGGTGGATGATCGTGGAGTCTCGATTCTCCGGGTGGACCGGAATCGTCAACAGACGGTCGGCTCGTTGGTGAAAAAAGTCCTTGATATCGCAGGCATCCTGAAGCGATCCACCATCGTCCCGGTTCCGGAACATGATCTTCTCCTGGTCGCNAGTACCAGCAAGGGTCGGGATCTGGTGGAGAAGATCGTGTTCGAGGCGGCGAGTTCGAACGCAGAGCCCTTGCCGAAACCGAAAACAACCGCGACGCCGAAGTCCGGTCGACGCGACGAAGTCAGGAAGATGCTGAAGGATCTTGCCNTGCGTCGCCAGGACACGTCGCTGACCAAGGACGAACAGCTTCGAAACTCTCGTCGGTTTGTAGAACTTCTTTCTGAACTCCGTCGCCCCAACGACTCCTGAACCATCCGTGACATCTTCTGAACATGGTCGTGCATGACGCGACCGCCCGCCCGGCATCGTGACCTCCACGCGATGCCGGGCGGTCTTGTCTCAGGCGATCCAGTCGTGCATCACCTTGCCATGGACGTCGGTGAGACGCATGTCCCGGCCACCGAATCGAAGGGTGAGTCGTTCATGGTCGATGCCCATCAGGTGAAGCATCGTGGCATGCAGGTCGTGGATCTCGACCGGATTCTCGACCGCCCGGTAGCCATACTCGTCGGTGGCCCCGTAGGTCCGCCCGCCGGCGATGCCCCCCCCCGCAAGCCACATGCTGAAGCCGAACTGGTTGTGATCGCGTCCATCGGAACCCTGGCTGAACGGCGTTCGACCGAACTCGGCCCCCCAGACCACGAGGGTTGATTCGAGGAGTCCTCGCTGCTTGAGATCTCGGAGGAGAGCGGCGATCGGCTGGTCGACCGCCCGAGCGTTGTTCTCGTGACCTTCCTTGAGTTTTCCGTGCTGGTCCCATCGGTCACCCCCGACCTGGGGGCAGGTGCATTCGATGAAACGAACACCACGTTCGACGAGTCTGCGTGCGAGGAGACACTCTCGTCCGAAGATTCGAGTCGGCTCGTATTCACTGTCCATGCCGTAGAGACGGCGGGTCGATTCCTTTTCGGTTTCGATATCGGTNGCTTCCGGAACCGAGAACTGCATTCGGAAGGCAAGCTCCTGGTTTCGGATCGCACTTTCGATGCGGTCATCATTCGCGGATCGNAGTCCACGATCCAACGCCTCGACCAGTCCGAGTTTTCGACGTTGTCGATCGATGTCCTCCCGCGGTCTGACGTTCGCGAGCGCCTCGTCGGCGGGTCTAAGCATCGATCCCTGATGGGTGGCGGGAAGGAAGGCGTTTCCAAAGCATTCCAGTCCACCCGGAGGAGTCAGGCCGCCGTCCAGCACCACGAAGCCCGGAAGATTTCGATTCTCGCTGCCCAATCCGTAGGTCGCCCAGGCTCCCATCGACGGACGCCCGGCGAGACCGAGGCCGGTATGGAGAAAGTAGTTCGCGTTGGTGTGTTCGTTGAACGGCGAGGTCATCGATCGCACCACCAGCAGTTCATCCGCCATCTCGCGGACGTGCGGGAANAGATCGGAGACGGGCGTTCCGCATTCTCCACCCGGTCGGAACTTCCAGGGCGTGCCGAGGCAGTTGCCGTTCGAATCGAACTGGGTCGGTGCCTTCTTCATCGGAAACGGCTTGCCGTTCATGTCGGTGAGCACCGGCTTCGGATCGAAGGTGTCCATCTGTCCCGGGCCACCGTCCATGTAGAGAAATATCACGTTCCTCGCGGTCGCTGCGTGGTGAGGCGACGGAAGCATGCCGTCGCGGCCGACGCGATACGGACTGGCGGCCGCGGCTCGTTCCTCGTGACCCAGTGCCGCGAACGCTGCAAGGCCGAATCCCCCGGCGACCTGGCGCAGCATCTCCCGGCGAGTTCGAGGACCGCGTAGGAACCGGCCGCAGTGGTGAGTTTCGTTGGACATGACGGGTTCCGTCGGATTTCAATCGAGGTGAATGAAGGCCTTGGCGTTGTAGAGGGCGTGAGCGACGTCGATCCAACCTTGTTGCGGACCGGGTGCGGCGGCGACGAATTCGACGACCATTTCGATGTCCTCGTCCGTGGGTGGGACGGCGAACGCCTCGCGCCACATCCGACGGGCTCTCGTCCGATCGTCTACGAGTGATTCGTCGGCGAGAATTCGTTCACCCCAGATTCGGGACATCTCGTGGACGAAGGGGTCGTTCATGAGGACGAGTGACTGGGCGGGAACGTTCGAACTGTTTCGGCGTCCCACCGTGGTCATGGGAGCGGGGAGATCGAACGCGGCCATCATCGGGGCCGCGAAGTTACGACGGATCTGCTGATAGATGCTGCGCCGACCGTCGCCATCCAACGGGCCACTGCGGCCGGGGCGTCCTCGGCCGGTCATGAACGGGGTGAGATGCGTCGCCACCGGCGGTCCCCCGATCCGTGGATCGAGACGGCCGCTGGTGGCGAGCATCGCATCTCGAATCGCTTCGGCCTGAATGCGGCGGACGGGCGTGGCACCGAGCAACGCCCGGTCCGGATCGATGGTGATCATTCGTTCGGCGGTGGTCGCGACCGGTTCGCTCGAGCGTCGGTAGGTGCTTGATCGAACGATCGAGCGCACCAGGTTCTTGATCGACCAGTCTTCTCGAAGCCGGGAAGCCAGGTGATCCAGGAGTTCGGGATGGCTTGGCACCTGACCCAGACCGCCGAAGTCATCGGTGGTGGGCACCAGCCCGCGGCCGAGCAGGTGATGCCAGATCCGATTCGCCATGACCCGCGCAGTGAATGGATTGGAATCGTCGAGAATGGCGTCCACCAGTTCCAGACGTCCCGACCCTTCGACCTTCGTCGACTCGGGCTCGCCCGCGATCGAGGTGATGAACGAGCGGACCGCGATCTCACCCGGGGTGCGATGTGATCCACGGACATGGACCCTCTGGTCGACGCCGGAACCTTCCTGGGCCGAGAGCACTCGGACGGGTCCGGGAATCTCACCCGCCAGATCGCGGCGGCGACGCTCGAACTCCGCGGTCACCTTCCGGTTCGCATCCGCTTCGACGATGGTGTCTCCCCAGAGTCCGGCATCGATGAGTCGGTCGCGGAGCGGCTGCCGATAGGTGGCCGACCCGGTCGAGTCGGCGACGGTCCGAACGAAGGCGGCGGCGAGCATGGTCGGGTCCTCGCCCCGGGCCGTCTCGACCCACTCCGGCAGCATCTCTCCGGGAAGACGACCGTCGGCATGATCGCTCAGCCAGATCGCATCGACTTCGAGTCGTCCATCGCCGTCATCGATGAGTTCCAGGTGCGCCCTGGCTCCGGATTGCAGTCGGGTGTCGTTGACCACATGTCGCCAACCGTCATGGGTATCGACCCCTTGCCGGTATCCGGCGAAGAGCAGGGCGTTGAACTCATCCATGACCATGCCTTCGACCACGAGTCTGATACGGGCCGCACTCCCGGCGCCCCGGACCCGCCAGTGAAGGTAGCGGTGGTCGAGGGTGAAGGTCTCACTCCGGAGTGTCCCCTGGAGCCGACGATCCAGCCGATCACTCGCCATGGTTCCCTCACGCGGCACGGCGACGGCCTTGGATCCGGTCCACGCCCATCCCGATGGGTACCAGCGAAGGTCGGTATTCAGCTGGTCGAAGCTCTCGAGGAGGACGGCGGTCTCATCGATTTCCAGGTCACGGTGAGGAACGACCTGTCCTTGTCGTTGCCGACGAGGCTCATCCTCGAGCATGGCGCCATCGTGTCCCAGCAACACCCATGCCCGCCACGGATGGTCGGATGATCTCCAGGCATCCTGCTTCAAGGTCTCGACCCAGCGGTTCAGAAGTGCGGCATCGAGGTCTTCCGAGGCGGCGATCGTTTCGATGGTCGACGTTTCGATTGGTTCCCAGCCCTTGTCGTCCGGAGTTCGAGCGGGTCGAAGTTCGGCGGCGGCGAGCAGGTAGCCATTGAGTCGTTGAGGTACCGGGAGCGTGGACCGAGGGTTTTCGGCCGACATCTCCGACTCGATGCGGCGGACGGCGCTGTCGATTCGATCGTGCGGATCCAGGTAGGCGTATCCCTGGTGCATCGACTGCATGTATCCGGAGAGCGCATAGTAGTCGCGGGTGCTGATCGCATCGAACTTGTGGTCGTGACACCGGGCGCAGGCCACGGTGAGACCGAGAAAGCCCTGACCGAAGACCTCCAACTGGTTGGCGATTCGATCGGACTGGTCCTGGGTCACGTCGGTCGGGGCGTGTACCGCCTGGTGGAAGTACCACTGTCCGGTGCCGATCACGCTTTCGTTGGTTCGATCGTCGGGATTGATCCGGGGTTCAAGCAGGTCGCCGGCGATCTGTTCGGCGATGAATCTGTCGTAGGGAACATCGCGATTGAAGGCGCGGACCACCCAGTCGCGGTATCGCCAGGCTTCGCGGATCGGATAGTCGAATTCATGCCCGCAGGTCTCGGCGTAGCGGACGAGATCGAGCCAGTGGCGCCCCCACCGCTCTCCGAATGCGGGCGATGCCAGTTGTTCCTCGACGATCAGGTTCCATCGTTCGTCACTCGGATCGTCTTCAAAGGCTTCGACGGTTTCGGGTTCGGGGGGAAGTCCGGTGAGGTCGAAGGCGAGGCGGCGGATTTGTCGAGCCGGAGTCGCATCGCCGGCGGGGTGGATGCCTTCGGTCTCGAGGCGAGCGAGGATGAACCTGTCGACCTCGGTCCGCACCGCCGGTTCGTATCGGGGTTCGAGCTCGGGAGACGCCGGATCTGCGATCGGCTTCCACGACCAGTGTCCGTCGTATTCAGCGCCGTCGTCGATCCACCGCCGGAGGATTTCGACCTCCGCGGGGGAGAGGGGTTCGCCGGAAGGGGGCATCGGGTCATCGGAGTCGGTGATCCGTTGGAACAACAGACTGTCATCGGCATGATGTGGGATCACGACCGGGTCGCGTCCGGGGCGGCTGGGTTCGACGGCACCTTCACGGACGTCCAGCCGAAGGCCGCGTTCGCGAGTCGAGGGATCAGGACCGTGACAGGAAAAGCAGCGAGCGACCAGGAGTGGTCGAACGTCGCGGTTGAAGTCGATGGCGGAATCCAGGGGTGGCACACCGGCATGGATGGCATCATCTGGAATGCCATCCTCCTCGGCGACCGCCACCACCACCCCGGTGGTGGCCGCAACCGCGAGGAACACGCCGGTGGCCGCGACGCGTCGTCGCTGCTGGTCGACGTCTGTTCGATACCGAATCATGTCCTCATCATATTTGAGAGACTTCGTCAGTCACGCGGGAAATATGATCTCGACCCCGAGGGATGCGAGTTTTTCAACGTGGCTGGGAGGCTTCGTGGGGGATCTCAGGGCGGTCCCCGCGGACATCTGAAGAAACGTTTTGGATCGTGGGGTCCGGTTGATCCGGGTCGGATTTCGAACCACCACGAAGACGGGGCGCCTGGCTGGCGAGGATGCCGGCCAGCATCAGGCCGCAGCCGAGCATGGTGCGGCCGTCGTAGGTCTCATTCAGAAGCCACCAGCCTCCGAGGGCCGCGAAGACCGCTTCGAGACTCAGGAGAATCGCGACGTGCGCCGGTGGACTCTTCCTCTGTGCGACGATCTGAACGAAGAACGCGAGTCCGATCGCCAGTACGCCGGAGTAGAGCACTTCCCACGTCGCGACCGAGAGAATGTGCGGGATGTTCAGGGCGGCCGACCCTTCGAAGATGATCGCCGCGATCATGCTGGTCACCGCCACGATCGTGAACTGGAAGACCGTGAGTTCGATGGGATCGGTGCGGGGCGAGAGTCGATCGACGAGCAATACCTGCGTCGCCCATCCAAGCGCTCCCACGAGGACGAGTACGGCATAGAAATCGACTGAAAATCCCTGTCCGTCGCCTTTGAAAGTGAGGAACCACATTCCTCCGAGGGCCAGACCGCAGCCGATCCAGGTGGCCAGATGGGTTCGAACGCCGACGATGAGGCCCAGCAGGGGCGTGAAGACGACGTAGAGACCGGTGATGAATCCGGCCGGACCGGCGTCGGTGCCGACGATGCCGTACTGCTGGAATCCCGACGCCACGGCCACCACCAGACCGAGCAGGAGCCCACCCTTCCAGAGCCGCCGGAGCTCGATTCCACGATCCCCATTGCGGATCCGAGGAAAGACGAAACGAAGTGGAGCGATCGCAAGAGCCCCGATCCCGAATCGAACCGCATTGAAGGTGAGGGGACCAACGGCGTCCATCGCTTCTTTCTGAGCGATGAATCCGAATCCCCAGATCGCTGCCGCCAGCAGCATGAGAAGGTCGGCTTTGACGGGAGTGAGTCGCATGGCGGGCACGGTATCTGCCCGCAGCGATCAACGAATGGGCCGAGGTGTCCCGAGCGACCCCCGAGAACGATTGGGAGCCGATCGGGACCACGCTCGGCCGCGGTGGTTTTCAGCCGTCTCCGCGGCGGAGGAAGTCTCGTCCGCGGATGCCGTCGGTGGTCAGGATGTGGAAGGAGGTGGCTGCATCGATTCCCATGTCTCCGTAGTGACCGTCGGGGCCCATCGGGGTGTCCCGGCTCCAGAGACGGTCGCCGCCGGAGGTCTTCTGGTACTGAAGGTCGTCCTCATAGGCGTCGCCGGTCCGGACCGTGGCGACGCTCCCGTCGAAGAACAAGGACTGGGATCGAGCTTCATGCCCGTGATTGAACTGCCAGTGGATGCCAGGCCGGACGCCGCGGTTGACCTGCCCGTCGTCCGCACCGGTGTCGAAGAAGGGGCTGAAGCGGCTGGGGGCCCCGTCGATCCACCACCGTTCCACCATCCTGGTCTTGAGGTCGGGGTGAAGACACTGGTCGACCGAAGGACTCGCGTAGCCACCCGCGATGTCGCGTGGATCCTGCCACCCGCCGGCGGACTCGGCCCGATGGACGTCGATGCCCCACATCGCGCTCGGCGAAAGGCTGTATCCGGG
>NYVS01000085.1 GCA_002684755.1 Phycisphaerae bacterium | reverse complement strand
GGCTGGTGTCGCGTCTGCCGATGTCTATTCCAGCACCGGCTTGTCGATCACGGTCACCAGCACCACCGCCAACACGACCTTTGAAATGACTGGCGCCGGCGGGGCCGCGGTCAGAACCTTCTCGGCCGCTGGTGGAGGCAATAGTTACGCAAGCGTCAAGGGCAGTGGTTTGCAGTGGATGGGACTCAAACAAAAAATTCCAACCGGTGGAGTCGGTGGAGGCGCCTCGAACTGGTTCGGTGGCCTCCCCGTGAGCGAGGGCGCCACCTGGAACAACCTCGGCCGGACGGCCGGAGAATTCACTGGCACCAATAATTCCATCGAAAGCGAAGCAAACTTCGGTGACATCAACTGGGGGGAGTCGGACGCTGGATACTTCGGCGACGATCCCCAAGACGTCGGGAACATTGGCGATACTTGGTACCTGCTCTTCAAGACCACCGGCTCCGACGGCTATGAGGGCAACTACGGCTGGCTGTCCTTCGACGCCTACGCGGATGGCACCGTGTCGTCCTACATCACGATCACCGGGTGGGGCTGGGACGACACCGGCTCCACCATCGCGGCCGGCCAGACCGCCGGCTCGACCGCGGTGCCCGGACTCGGCGGACTCGCCGCCCTCGCCATCGGCGCCGGCGGCCTGCGTGGCCGACGCCAGCGAGCCACCGCGAGCTGATCGCACCGAACTCGCACCCGACTCGAACGATCGAACCCCACGGGCCGCCGGCAATCGCCGGCGGCCCGTGTTCGTCCGGGTGACCATTCCGCCGCAAGCCCCTACGTTCATTCCGGTACCCTTCGTGCATCATCGATCACCTTCTGCTTCCATCTTCGATCGCGTCCACGACCGCTCGGGCGATGCAAGCCGAAGGTGACGCCGGTCCCCCCGCCCAGGGATGGCCCTGGTTCTCGGAGAATGGAATCTTCGAGACGCTGCAGGTGGTCATTCTTCTCGTGATGCTGGCCCGATACCTCTTCCTGGTCACGCGACACGCGGCGGTGCTCCGTGCGATCTTCGCCGGTGCCGCGATGATCACTCTGGCGTGCATCATTCGCGAGGTGGAGTTCGATCCGAGCGGTGACCTCGGGTGGGCCGATCGGCTCCTTCGAGGTCCGGGCCGGATCCTGGCAGGCGTGATCGCGATCCCGGTCAGCCTCTACGGACTCCGGGCGACGTTTCGCGAACCGCGAGCGCTGCCCCGCCTCCTGCTCGGCGACTGGTGGGGACGAGCCTGCATCGCCGGCGGTTGCGTCGTCGTATTCGCGGGTCTCTACGACCGCGGAATACTGTTCGATCTGCCTTCGAACCGGTGGGAAGAAGCGTTCGAGACGCTCGGGTACCTGCTCGTGGCCTTTGCCGCGTTCATTCCCCCAGCGACCGCGGAGGCGGTGATCAATCGTCCGCTGTGGTCGCCCGCCCGCGATCGAATGCCGGCGGCCGGCGTGGCCGACGCCAGCGAGCCGTCGCGAGCTGATCGCCCAGACCTCGCACCCGACTCGAACCCGAGTCGAAATCGACTCGGATGACCGAACCCCACCGGCCGCTGCCAATCGCCGGCGGAACGTGGTCGTGTTGTTGACGGTTCACGCGATCACCCTCGGGGCCTGGCCGAGTGCGGTTTCCTTTCGCCTTCGATGAATGCAGGAGATACGCACCGGAACCGAGACGCGGCCCTGTCCAGCGGTGACCGACTCCGTCCCGACGCCCGCTCGAAAAACGCCGGGTGGTGCGAAGCACCACCCGGCGTGTCCACGAGCAGCGAGTTGAAGCCGACGCGCGATCCGCGGATGCTTCGCGAGCCGGAGGCATCAGCGTCGACGTCGTCGTCCGACGACCGCGAGCCCGACGAGTCCGGTCAGCCCCGCGGGGCCCGGGACCGGTGTCGAGGCCGCGAAATCGATGATGGTGCCCGTACCGTTGTTGAAGGTCACGGTGATCGGTCCGATCTCACCGTTGAATCCCTCCGCCCAACCGCTTCCGGTCCCGAAGGTGAAGCGCTGGACGCCGGCCTCACCGTAGGTGCCGGAACCCCCGAGAACCGAACTCGACTTCAGGGCGTCCCAACCGCCGATGTTCGCTCCGAAATCGTTTTCGGATGAATCGCCCCAGTTGAGGGAGTTGATCCCGCTGGCGGTCGTCCACTCGTTCCACTCACCGGCGGGCGCGTCGATGTTCGAAGCGAGATACGGCTCGGCCTGAATCCGGTTGCCGTACCAACTCGAGCCGGGACTGTCCGTGTAGGGATCGGTGTAGATCTGGATGAACCAGTCGGGCGAACCAGCGTCACCCGACTTCTTCGTCGAGTAGGTGATCGAGGCGATGTCGCCGAGCGTGAGCGACGAGCCACCGAACAGGTCCGCACCGGTGATGTAGAACTGGTTCTTGCCGGTTCCCGAGGCGGCGAGGCTGCTCTGGGTGCCGTCGAATCCACCGGCGATCGTCGACGTCAGGCCGGCCTGGTTGTACCAACCCGGCGTGTCGGGACCGACTGAGATCGTCGAGTAGGTGACGCCGGCGAGCGACGGTGCGGTGATGGTCACCGAAGCGACCACCAAGAGCGCTCCTGCCTTCTGGGCGGAGCCGTTCATCAAATTCATCGAATTGAATCCCCGGAATACGGCCCCCCGGAATGGGCGGCCTTCATGATGTGTGACGCCGCAGGCGGCATCGTGAAAGGCTGGTCCATGCCACCGTCGTCTGGTGGATCAAGCGGACCCAGCGGCTCACCCCGGGACCTTCCCGGCCGGGACGACCGCCGATCCCCTCGATCGAGCGGATTGGGCGAACCCCCGGTGTGACCGCGGCAGGCTGCAAAGCCGACGAGCCAGATTCCACGCTGCCGCCCCAAAACCGCAGGATCAGGCATGATTGGGGTGTCCACCCCACTCCGACCAGCCCTCACGCCTCCAGAAACCTATTGACACGATGTCAGTATTGCGTCATGCTTCGCCGATTCTTCCGTTCTCACACGCTGACAACCCCCCCGGAGATTGCGTGATGCATATTCAGTCAGGACTGGCCATGGTGGCCGCAGCATGCCTGCTCGTCCCGGCCTCGGCCCAGGAATCCCTTCCGTTCCCGCGGACGCCGTCCGCCTCGAAGCCCGGCCTCACCATCCAGGGCTCCACCCACCAGAAGCGCGTCGAACCTCGAAGGATCGCCGAGGACGCTCCGAACATCCTGGTCGTCCTCATCGACGACGTGGGCCCGGCGACCGCCGACACCTACGGCGGTGAGATCGCGACACCGAACCTGAGCCGCGTCGCGGGTGCCGGCATCTCGTTCAACCGATTCCACTCGACCGCCATGTGCTCGCCCACCCGGTCGGCCCTGTTGACCGGTCGGAACCACACCCGGGTCGGGAACGGCCAGATCTGCGAACTCGCCAACGACTGGGACGGCTTCAGCGGCGCGATCCCGATGACCTCGGCGACCTTCCCGGAGGTTCTGAAGAACTACGGGTACAACACCGCCGCGTGGGGCAAGTGGCACAACACGCCGGCCGAAGAGACGACCTCCAAGGGTCCCTTCGATCGCTGGCCCACCGGCTACGGCTTCGAGTACTTCTACGGATTCCTCGCCGGCGAGGCCTCCCAGTACGAGCCGCACCTGGTCCGCAACACGACGATCGTCGATCCCCGCGAACTTCATCGCGAGGACTACCACGTCACCGAGGACCTGGCCGACGACGCCATTCGCTGGCTGCGCGAACAGGAGGCCTTCGCGCCCGACAAGCCCTTCCTCATGTACTTCTCGACCGGCGCCGCACATGGCCCGCACCACGTGCCGCGGGAATGGGCGGACAAGTACAAGGGCAAGTTCGACGATGGCTGGGACGCCTACCGGGTACGCGCCCACGCCCGGGCGAAGGAACTCGGGTTCATTCCACAGGACGCCGAGCTCACCGCGCGTCCGGAAAGCCTGCCCTCCTGGGACTCGATCCCCGAGAAGGAGAAGCCCTTCCAGCGACGACTCATGGAGGTCTACGCCGGCTTCGTCGAGCACACCGATCATCAGGTCGGCCGGATTCTCGACGAGATCGAGGCGGAAGGCCGGCTCGACAACACCATCGTCATCTACATCTGGGGCGACAACGGCTCCTCGGCCGAGGGCCAGCGCGGCACGATCAGCGAACTCCTCGCCCAGAACAGCATCCCCACCACGATCGACGACCACCTTCGCACGCTGGAGGAGCTCGGCGGCCTCGACGCCCTCGGCTCCGCGAAGACCGACAACATGTACCACGCCGGCTGGGCGTGGGCGGGCAGTTCGCCCTACAAGTCGACCAAGCTGATCGGCGCCCACTTCGGTGGCACCCGCCAGCCGATGGCCGTCGCCTGGCCCGCGAAGTTGAAGCAGGATGACACGCCCCGCCCCCAGTTCCACCACGTCATCGACATCGCGCCGACGCTCTACGAGATCCTCGACATCACGCCACCGCGGACGGTGAACGGGGTCCCGCAGGATTCCATCGACGGCACCAGCATGCTCTACACCTTCGACGATCCGGAGGCCGAAGGACGTCGCACCACGCAGTTCTTCGACATCATGGGCAGCCGGGGCATCTACCACGACGGCTGGTTCGCCGGCACCTTCGGCCCACGTGAACCGTGGACGCCCGGCGCCCCTCCCGGAATCATGGAGTGGAACCCCGCAAACGACGTCTGGGAACTCTACAACCTCGAAGAGGACTGGACCCAGGCGAACGATCTCGCGGCGGAGATGCCCGAGAAGGTCAACGAGATGAAGGATCTCTTCCTGGTCGAGTCGGCGAAGAACAACAACCTCCCGATCGGCGGCGCGCTCTGGACCGTGCTCTTCGACCCCGCGAGCGCTCCGTCCACGCCGTATCGAAACTGGACCTTCCGCGGCCGAATGGAGCGGATGCCCGAGTTCGCGGCTCCCAAGCTCGGGAAGGTCGACACCGATGTCGTGATCGAGGCGAACGTTCCGAAGGACGCCAATGGCGTGCTCTACGCCCTCGGTGGATTCTCCGGCGGTCTGTCGCTGTTCATGATCGACGGCCACCTCTACTACGAGTACAACCTCTTCGAAGTCGAGCGGACCCGCATGCGAAGCGCGTCGAAGATTCCCGCAGGCGACGCGGTGATCGAAGTGAAGTCGCGGCTGAAGGAAGCCCGGCCGATCTCCCCGCTCGACGTCGTGGTGACCGTGAACGGCAAGGAGGTCATGAGCGGCACCGTGCCGCGGACCGCCCCACTGTTCTTCACCGCCAACGACTGCCTCGACATCGGCGTCGACTGGGGTTCACCCGTCTCGACCGAGTACTTCGACAAGGCGCCCTTCGAGTTCGAAGGTGAACTCGGCGTCACGACCATCGCCTACCCGGAGTGATCGAACCTCGACTCGACGTCGAATTCGAAGTCGACGAAGAACAAACCCCGCATGCACCATCCGGTGCATGCGGGGTTCTTCTTCCGCCGTGGCACCTCGGCAGGATTCGTCGGCGTCACACCGCGTCGCCGGCCTCGTACCGCTCGACGGCGCCGGCCAGCCCCGTCCGCAGTGGATCAAGCAGTCCTTCCCATCGGGCGTGACGTCCGACCGACCGGTCGTACAACGGCTGCCGGACCTGATCCGCGCTCAAGGTCAGGACGGTACGGCCGGTCTCCCAGAAGCGAAGACAGCGATCATCCCAGTCGAGGCCGCAGAACTCGATGATCCGACGAGCCTCGCCACCGAGGTCCTCGACGAGTCTTTCATAACGGACTTCGAGCATGGGAAGCGGNAGNACNTCGCGCCAGTGGTCCATCCAGGCCTCGNACTCNNNGTGNAATTCGACGATTCCATCCATCGTGCTCGCCCACCCGTTGGTCCCCGGAGCGAACTTCCGGGTCCAGCAGGAGACCGCGGCATCCAGGGGATGGCGACGACAGTGAATGATCCGCGCCTTCGGGAACAGCATCGCGACGAGACCGAGCAGCCCGAAGTTCCCCAGCTGCTTGTCGACCCGCCGCACGGCCCGCGGTGCCCGCCGGCGGGTCTCCGCCAGGTAGTCCGCCGCGACGGCGTTCAACTCGGCCNCNGTCATCTGCCCGAGACCGGCGGGCCACGAGNNCNNCCGNATCNNCNNNNCTNGCNAGCNNCGTCGCCGCCATCGGCATCGACTCGAGTTCTCCGAGCCCCGCCGCCTGGGGATGGGCGTCGATGATCTGCTCGGTGAGGGTCGANCCGGTNCGAAGCAGGCCCACGACGAAGATCGGGGAGTCGTCCTCGAGATCGGACCGAGGGAGCGTCGCCATCGCCTCTCGGGTGAAGACCGATTCGGCCGCCGCCCGCTGGGCCTCCGCCGCCTCGAGATCCCACCCCGCGTTCGAAAGCGCGTTGCCCGCCGCGTACCGGGTCGCCGCCGCGTCGAGATCACCCATGCCCTCGGCGGCGTCCCCCGCGACGAAGTGAAGCGATCGACGGTGCTCGGAGCCCAACCGTTCGCCTGGCAGGTGCCGATCGACCATCGCCTTCGCCGTCTCGACCTCCCCGAGCCGCACCAGCGCCTTGGCCTTCACGAGCGCGAGTAGCGGGTGCCCGTCGACGGGGAGACTCGTGCCCTCGAGAAATCGGACCGCCTTCTCCGGCGCTCCCATGCGAAGCAGGGTCTCCGCCTTCCCGGCGATCGCGCCCTCGAACCGCGGGTGGATCTTCAAGGCGCGGTCGTATCGCCCGATCGCCTCCCGGTATCGGCCTGAATGGGTCAGGATCTCCCCCATCAGCGCCTGGTAGTCCGCCCGTTTCGAATCCCGGGCAAGCGCCTTCGAGAGGGTCCGACTCGCCTCGTCGAACCGCCCCTTTCGGAAGTGGATCTGGGCGAGCATCGCCATCGCCTCGTGGTCCCGCGGTCGACTGCGAAGGTGTTCCTCGCAGACCGCCTGGGCCGTCTCGACCTGACCACCCTGCAGCAGTTCCATCACCTGATGTCGTACGACGCGATCCTGTTCCGCGGTCATCGTCTGCTCCCTGGCGGACTTGATTCGACGACATCGTATCGCCGGGAATGAACAGTCTCCGCGACCCGAAGGCCGCGGAGACTGAATTCATCGTTGTCGGCTGGGATGGTCGCGAATGCGACCTCAGCCCTGACGGCGTCGCTTGCGGACCAACCCGACGAAGCAGAGCGGCGCGATCGCGCCGATTCCTGGAACGGCGCTGCTCCCGCCGGTACCGCCGCTGCTGCCGCCGGAACCGGTGTTCCAAGTGGCACCGATCTCCTGCCAGGTATTGCCACTCGCGTCCTCGCCCTGCAGGTTCACCTGCCCGATCAGGTCGTTGGCGTCGCCAAGGCCGCCCACGACTGTGAACTGGCCGAGGAAGACCTGGCCACCCACCTCCGCGCTCTGGGCGGTATCCGTCGCCGCGAACCAGCTCCCGTTGTCGGAGAAGAGGTCGCCACCACCTTCCCAGGTGGAGAAATCAATCCCGACGTCAAAAAGGTCGTTGGAGCCGAAGGGCGAACCGTTCTGGTAGAGGGCACCGATGCTGACGTAACTGTCCCACTCCATGCTCGGCACGAACGGGAAGAAGNTGTTGTTGATCGACGTGGAGGTCGGACCGCCGTTGGCGTTGTGGTAGATGGTCGCACCGTTGGTCGTACCGATCTCGAGATCGCCCACCGAGTTGCCAAAGGCGGCGTTCACTTGCGCCCCGGCCTCCACGTTGGCGAACAGCCGATAGGTGACCGAGTTCGTAGGCGCGCCGGCACGGACACCGGTGTAGGTGGTCATCGTCAGGCTCTGGAAGGCGCCACCCGATGCGACGCCGGCGACCATCAGGCCACCGACGGCGCCAACACACGTGAGGTTCATTTTCATCGCTTGGACTCCTGATCTTTCTTCTCGACAGATTGGCATGGACGGAGAATCTCTCCGGTGACCGTTTCGCGGCCAAAGCCACGACCTGAACGATCGTTCAGACCATCATCCACAAAGACATTGGTTTTGCGACCAAGTTCTGTCTTTTCTTTTGGAACAGCCTCGTCGTTTCAGGCCCATCACGTTGGGAACGCATTCCAAATCGGCGGACGATGAACGCCAGACAACATGACGACGAACCAGTCGACGCGGCCCGGATCACCTCTAAGTGATTCAATCGAATCACCTTACGAATCCCCGCCGAGGCTCGGACGAGCGGACGAGGGACGAGGGTGGAAGAACAAAATCGCGAAAAAGACGCACGCAACAGGGAAAAGCGAGGCAGGAGAAACGTGCCCCGCGAGATCGTGTCGCCGCGAGCCGATCAGTCGGAGAACGGGATCCCGTCACCGCTGAGCACGTCGCACGGCCCCCAGTACATCCCCGGATCCAGCCGGTCGATACGCGCCATCAGGACGTCTCCATGGTGAACCCCGCGATCGGCGGCGATCGCGCCCGTGTAGTACGCCATGGCACGGAAACCGCGTGGCTCGAGATGCGCGACCAGCGCCTCGATCGGCACGTGCTGCGTCAGGCTCCCCGAAGCGCCGATCCGACATTCGGCGAGCACCAGATCGATCCGATCATGACGAATGGCGGCCTCGGCGCCGTGCAGGACATCGAGTTCGTGGCCTTCCACATCGATCTTGAGCACCTCGAGCCGTGGCAATCCGAGTCGGCCCAGCTCCTCGTCGACCGTTCGCACCGGCACTTCGACCGGCGGGCCGTGACCTTCCGCTGCGCCTCCGGCATCCGCGACGATCCGAGCGCACGTGTGGTGGGTGCCCTGATCCATCGTGGCCGAGCCGGATCTCCGGCTGAGCCCGACCTGGTGCAGCGAAGCCCGAGGACGGACGGCCTGCAGACGCCGGAAGGTCGACGGGAAGG
>NYVS01000084.1 GCA_002684755.1 Phycisphaerae bacterium | reverse complement strand
CGTGGTGGAATCGTCGAGTCCGACGGTGCGACGGACGTCGAGTCGGCCGTCGTCGAGCGCCGCGCGATCCGCGATCCGGATCCGCACCGGCGAATCCTCGGGGCGGACCGAGACCAGGAGGGTGTGTTCGGCGAGGCCGTAGCACGGCATCATGCCGTCGAACCCCGTGGCGGGACCGAATGCGGCCTGAAAGCGTCGCAGTGATCGGGGACGGATCGGTTCGGCGCCGTTGAAGGCGAATCGCCAGGTGGAGAGATCGAGGTCGGCGCGATCGGCTTCGGGGATCCGGTCGACGCACAGGTCGTAGGCGAAGCAGGGGCCGCCGCTGTAGGCCGCACCGGTGTTGGAGATCGCCCGAAGCCANCGGATCGGGCGCATCGCGAACGCTTCCGGATCCATGAGGTGGATCGGCACCTTCACCAGCAACGAGGAGACGAGCAGGCCGATCAGTCCCATGTCGTGATAGAGCGGCATCCAGCAGACCGTGCCACCGGTCACGCCGTCGCGTTGGAAGAGCGTTCGCATCGCGCGGCCGTTGGCAAGCAGGTTCGACTGGGTGAGGGCGACGGGTGCGGGGTCGCGGGTCGAACCGGAGGTGTACTGGAGCAGGGCGATGCTCGAAGGNTCCGGCCAGGGGATCGTTGGATCGGGCGTGGCGANNGGACAGGANTCGTCGTCGGTGATGCCGGAATCCGTGGGCGCTTCGTAGNCGATCCGATCGATCTCGCCGAGCAAGGCCGGCGCGATCCGATCGATCGAGGNGAACAGGTCCGGGCCCGCGACGACNGCGGCGGGACGGCTGTTCCGAACGATCGCCTCGAGTCGTTCACCACCGCCGCCGGAGCGTGGCGGGTGCGCGGTGACGGCCATGCAGCCCGCCCGAAGGCAGGCGAGGAAGGCGACGACGTATTCGAGGCGGTTGCGTTCGGGAATGAGGACCGGCCGGCCCGCGAGCCCGCGGTGATGCAGCTCGGCCGCGAGACGTTCGACCTCACGAAGCAGATCGGCACGCCGCAGCCCGATCTCGGGTCGATCGTCCCGGCCGAGCCGGGTCGCGGCCACGGCGCCCGGCATCGCGGGATCGGCGTGGAGGAGTTCGGGGATCGTCTCGGCGGTCGTCATGGGGAAGATTCGAGGGTACCGGTCCCGCGGCGTTCCATGGCAGGGACCGGGCCGGATTCGCGAAGGCTCCGCATACCGGTGCCGCGTCCGGCGACGAGGCGTTTTGCGTTGCGATGCCGATTGCCCCCGCAGCCCCTGGTCGCTACCATCTTCGGTCTAATTGAGAACGANTCTCAACTAAACGGAGCCTTTGAATGATCTGCAAGACGTTTTTCGCCCTCGTGCTGTCCGTGCTGTCCCCTGCAGCCGCATTGGCCGCNGACGAGGTGGTCAATGTCTATTCGGCACGTCACTACGACACCGACGATGAACTGATCCAGCGGTTCACGGCCGAGACCGGCATCAAGGTGAACCTCATCGAGGGGAACTCGGACACGCTGCTTGCTCGAATCAAGCAGGAAGGTGATCTGAGCCCCGCGGACGTGTTCATCACCGTCGATGCCGGCCGCCTTCGAACCGCGGAAGTGGGCGGCGTCTTCCAGCCGACTCGATCCAAGGTGCTGGAGGCTCGAATCCCGGCGTCGCTGCGACACCCGGAAGGGCTCTGGTTCGGACTCACCAAGCGGGCGCGGGTGATCGTGGCGTCGAAGGATCGAGTGCCGGCCGACCTCACGCTCGACTACGAGGATCTCGCCGATCCGGCGTGGAAGGGCCGCGTGCTGATCCGGAGTTCCTCCAANATCTACAACCAGTCGTTGGTCGCCTCGCTGATCGAGGCCCGCGGCGCGAGCGGTGCGGAGGAGTGGTGTCGTGGAATCGTGGCGAACCTCGCTCGCACCCCGCAGGGTGGCGATCGCGACCAGATTCGCGCGGTCGCGGCCGGCGAAGGCGACGTCGCGGTGGTCAATCACTACTACCTCGCCCGCATGATCGGCGGCAAGGAGGCCGATCGAGCCGCCGCGGCGAAGGTCCGCGTCATCTTCCCGAACCAGGATGACCGGGGAACCCACGTCAACGTGTGCGGTGCCGGCGTCGTCAAGCAGGCGCCGAACCGCGAGAACGCGGTGAAGTTCATCGAGTTCCTCGCGGGAACACCGGCCCAGCAGCGTTTCGCGGAGGGGAATCAGGAATACCCCGTCGTCGAAGCCGTACCGACCAGCAGCACCCTCGCGGGATTCGGTCCTTTCAAGGCCGATCCGCTGAACGCCGCGAAGCTCGGTGCGAACAACAAGCAGGCGGTGCGAATGATGGATCGTTCCGGTTGGCGTTGATCGGATGCCGGAGATCGGAACCATGAGTCCACGACGGGTGTTCCCGGNTCGATCGTTCCCGGTCGACGCGGTCNNGCGATGAACCTCCGCACCGGTGCGAACGGGCGTGGATGGGTGATCGGTTCGTGCCTCGCCAGTCTCGTGGTGGCGGTNCCNGTNCTCGTGGTCTTCTCGAGCGTGTTCCGCTCCTCGGACGGNGAATGGAATCATCTCGCGGAGACGCTGCTTCCGACCTACGTGTTCAANACGGGCGTGCTCGCCGCCGGCGTCTGTCTGGTCGCCGGGATCGTCGGCGTCTCGACCGCGTGGATCCTGACGAACTGCAGCTTCCCCGGAGCGCGGATCCTCGGTTGGGCCCAGTTGCTTCCGCTCTCGGTTCCCGCGTACCTCTCCGCGTATGCGATGGCGGACCTGCTCCAGTTCAGCGGGCCGGTGCAGGAATGGCTTCGTGGGTCGTTCGGGCTGCAGGCGGGNGACTACTGGTTCCCTCCGATCCGGTCGCTCGGCGGCGCCGTGTACGTCCTCTCGTTCGCGCTCTACCCCTACGTGTACTTCGCCGCGCGGATGGCCTTCCAGGAGCAGTCCCGTTCGTTGCTCGAGGCCGGGCGACTGCTCGGGCGCGGACCGTTCACGACGTTCTGGTTCGTCGCGCTGCCGCTCGCGCGGCCTGCGATCGTCGGGGGCGTGATGCTGGTGATGATGGAGACGGTCGCCGATTTCGGGGCCGTCGATCATCTCGCGGTCGACACCTTCGCGACGGGGATCTACCGGACCCGGTTCGCACTCGAATCCCCGGTGGCCGCGTCGCAGTTGTCGGCCACGCTGCTCTCCGCCTTGTTCCTGCTGGTGGGCGTCGAATGGTGTCTCCGGCGGCGTCGCCGCTACCACCGCACCGGGAATCGCGGCAACCGCGGGCCGGGGGGGCGGCTCGGCCCGGTCGGTTCGATCCTCGCCTTCGTCGCCTGCGTCGTGCCCGTGCTGCTCGGATTCGTNATACCGACGGGTCGGCTTCTGCAGCTGGCGATCGCCCGCGGGGATGCCCGCGGCGGNGGCATGCTCGCCGGCATCGCGTTCGACACGGTCTGGCTCTCGCTGATCGCCTCGGTGATCGCGGTCCTGCTCGCCCTGATCATCGGCTACGCCGCTCGTCTGCGCCGCGGGCTTCGAACCGCGGGACCGGCGACGATCGCGCGGGCGGGGTACGCGATTCCCGGCCCGGTGATCGCGCTGGGACTGCTGGTGCCCCTCGGGTGGATNGATCACCGGATCAACGACGGCTGGACCCTCGCCTTCGGTGACGACTGGAGGCCCGGGCTGGTGCTCACCGGATCCGTCATGGCGATGTTGATCGGCTACCAGACCCGGTTCCTCGCCGTGAGCCTGTCGTTCGTCCAGTCCGGGTTCCAGCGGATCCACCGCAACATCGACGATGCGGCGCGGACGCTCGGATCGGGACCCGGGCGCAGTCTCGTCGCGGTCCACCTTCCGCTGCTGCGTCGAAGTCTTTTGATCGCGGGGCTGGTGGTCTTCGTGGACGTCGCGAAGGAACTTCCGATGACCCTGATGCTTCGTCCGTTCAACTTCGATACCCTCGCGATCCGGGTCTACGAGCTCGCGTCCGACGAACGACTCGAGGAAGCCGCCACCGCGGCGATCCTGATCGTGGTCATCGGGTTGATCCCGGCCTGGCTGCTCGTCGGCCAGCTGGAATCCAACGACGACACCCACCGGAACCCCGACGGATGACCACGAGCCTGCCGCAATACGACCCGCCGTCCGTGCTCGAGATCCGGGATCTCGAATTCGCGTATGCGGGCGGCGCCCCGGTCATCGACGGCTGTCGCCTTTCGGTGCGACGTGGCGAGGTGCACTGCCTGCTCGGATGTTCCGGCGGCGGCAAGACGACGTTGCTGCGCCTGATCGCCGGTCTGGAACGAGCGCGGTCGGGCACCATCCACGTCGACGATTCGATGATCGAGGGACCGGGGGTCCACCTGCCTCCGGAACGAAGATCGGTCGGGATGGTCTTCCAGGACTTCGCCTTGTTCCCCAATCGATCGGTCCGTGAGAACGTCCTGTTCGGCATCCGGGGCGTGGCTCGGCGGGACCGCGNCGCACTGGTGGACACGCATCTCGATCGGGTGGGGATGCTCGAGTACGCGTCGAGGATGCCGCACACGCTCAGTGGCGGTCAGCAACAGCGGGTCGCGATCGCGCGGGCGCTGGTCCGGCGACCCCGGGTGATGCTTCTCGACGAATCCTTCAGCAGTCTCGACACCGACACGCGGATCGAGGTCCGGGCGGAGACCGTGAGACTGCTCCGCGAGGCGGAGGTGGCGACGGTGATGGTGACGCACGACCCCACGGAAGCCCAGGCGGTCGGCGACCAGGTCTCCTGGCTCGACGCCTGCTGCCGCCGTGCTGAATCCGATCCGAATGCCTGCACGCGACGATGAGGATCGCGAGGCTGGATGACGGAGCATTCAGGCGTGTCCCAGAGCCGATGAAGAAAGCCGCCCCGTGGTGCGAACCACGGGGCGGCGATCAGATCTGCAATCGGGGGTCGGTGTCGGGGGCGATCAGGCGAATCGGTCGAGATTCATGACCTTGTCCCAGGCGGCGACGAAGTCATGGACGAACTGTTCCGTGGCATCGTCGCTCGCGTAGACCTCGGANAGGGCTCGAAGCTGGGAGTTCGANCCGAAGACGAGGTCGGCGCGACTGCCGGTCCACTTCATCTCGCCGCTGGTCCGGTCGCGNCCNTCGAAGAAGTGCTCGCAACGCTTGGACACCGCCCACTCGATCTCCTGATCGAGGATGTTCACGAAGAAGTCGGTGGTGAGCGCACCNGNNCGGTTCGGTNAGGACNCCGAGGGTGGATCCGTTGGTGTTCGCNCCCATCNCCCGCAGNCCGCCGACCAGCACGGTCATNTCCGGCGCGGTGAGGCCGAGGAGGCAGGCNCGTTCGACGAGNAGGGCNTCGCCGGGACGGGGNTCCTCGGTGTTCGCGTGGTTCCGGAAGCCGTCCGACGCNGGCTCGAGCACCGCGAAGGAGTGGGCGTCGGTCATCTCCTGGGTCGCATCGGTCCGGCCCGGACGGAAGGGGACCGTGGTCTCGACCCCGGCATCGCGAGCGGCCTGTTCGACCGCGGCGCAACCGCCGAGCACGATGCAGTCCGCGAGCGAGATCCGGGTGCCGCCGGTCTGCTTCGCGTTGAAGTCCTCGCGGACCTTCTCGATCGCGGCGAGGGCCGCGTGCAGTTCCGCCGGTTCGTTGACGTCCCAGTCCTTCTGGGGGAAGAGCCGGAGGCGGGCGCCGTTCGCGCCGCCGCGGCGGTCGGTGCCGCGGAAGGTGGAGGCGGAGCCCCAGGCGGTCAGCACCAGACGTTCCCGCGAGAGTCCACAGCCGAGAAGCGCCGTCTTGAGTGCGGCGACATCGGCGTCGTCGACGAGATCATGGTCGACCGCGGGGACGGGATCCTGCCAGATGAGCTCCTCGGACGGGACGTCGTTCCCGAGATACCGGTCACGGGGGCCCATGTCCCGGTGGGTGAGCTTGAACCACGCCCGGGCGAAGGCGTCGGCGAGTTCCTGCGGATTCTCGTGGAAGCGACGGGAGATCGGCTCGTAGATCGGATCGGTCCGGAGCGCGATGTCGGTGGTGAGCATCATCGGGGCGTGGGTCTTCGTCGCATCGTGGGCGTCGGGGACCGTGGTCGACGCGGACGCATCGGTGGGCGTCCACTGCTTGCAGCCCGCGGGGCTCTCGGTGAGTTCCCACTCGTACCCGAAGAGGGTGTCGAAGTAGCTGTTGTCCCATTCGATCGGCGTCGGCGTCCAGGCACCTTCGAGGCCGGAGGAGATGGTGTCTTCGCCGACACCGGTGCCGAAGGAGTTCTTCCAGCCGAGTCCCATCTGCTCGATGGGGGCGCCTTCGGGCTCGCGGGCCAGGTACTCGGAGTCGGGGGCGGCGCCATGGGCCTTGCCGAAGGTGTGTCCACCGGCGACGAGGGCGACGGTCTCTTCGTCGTTCATCGCCATGCGGGCGAAGGTCTCGCGGA
>NYVS01000083.1 GCA_002684755.1 Phycisphaerae bacterium | reverse complement strand
GGGGATCGAACAGCTGGAGCGACTCCACCTCGGCGCCCCAGAGATCGATCCGGATCGCGAACTCCTCGTAGGCGGGATAGACCTCGATGCAGTCCCCCTTGACCCGGAACTGTCCACGGACGGGATCGACCTCGTTCCGCACGTACTGCATGTCGGCGAGGGCGAGGAGGAACTTGCGGCGGTCGATGGCCCGGCCCTTCTCGACCATGACCGTCTTCTTCGCGTATTCGGCCGGCGAACCGAGGCCGTAGAGGCACGACACGCTCGCGACCACGATCACGTCCCGGCGGCTGAGGAGGCTGCTGGTCGCGGCGAGCCGGAGCCGGTCGAGATCGTCGTTCCGAGAGGCGTCCTTCTCGATGTAGATGTCCCGGGCCGGGATGTACGCCTCGGGCTGGTAGTAGTCGTAGTAGGAGACGAAGTACGAGACCGCGTTCTCCGGGAAGAGTTCGCGAAGCTCCTCGAACAGCTGGGCCGCGAGCGTCTTGTTGTGGCTGATGACCAGCGTGGGCCGACCCACGCGTTCGATCACGTTGGCCATGGTGAACGTCTTGCCGGTGCCGGTCGCCCCGAGCAGGACCTGTTTGCGACGACCCTCGTTGATGCCGTTCACCAGCTGCTCGATCGCCTCCGGCTGGTCACCGGTGGGCGAGAACTCGCTCTTCAACTCGAAGGGTCTGGTCACGGCCACATGCTAGGCCGTCCGGGACGGCATCGTCGGCACGTCAGCCGCCGCGACCACCGGCGAGCAGCACCCGGGGCGATCGCCTGCGAAGCGCGAGGCTCGCGGGCAGGGCCGCGACCAGCGAGGCGGCGAGGACGAACAGCGAACCGACGATGGTCGGGATGATCGGTATCGAGAGGGCCAGCTGCAGGCCGGCGAGATCCCGGTAGAGGCCGACGCCCATCCATGCGAGGTGGATGCCCAGGCCGACGCCCACCACGATCGCCGCGATCGCGGTCGCGGTGATCTCGGCGAGCACCAGCCGCGGTGCGACTTCGGGGGCGCCGCCCACCGCGCGGATCACGCCGAATTCGAATCCCCGCGCGGTGATGCCGGCGGCGACGACGTTGCCGACGCCGAGGCACGCGAGCAGCAGCGCCGCCATCGCGACCGCGGCGGTGACGCTGAGGATCCGCGCTCCGATGTCCTCGACCAGGGCCTTGATGCCACGTCCGCTCGCGAAGATCGCCCCGGGGATCCGTTCCCGGAGGACGTCTCCGAGCCGTTCCTCGGCCGCGTCCGCGGCCTCGGCGTCGGCGGGCAGATCGAGATCGAGCTGCATGATGAAGGCTTCGCGGGTTCCATAGCGGGTCGCCACGGTGTCGAAGTCCATGAAGACGCAGCTCACCGCGTGTTCCATGTAGACGCTTCGAATCCCGAAGAGACCGGTGGCCATGTCGAGGCCGGCGGCACCGACCACGCCGACGATCTCGAAGGTCGATTCGTCGCCTTCGGCACCGAGGGCGATCGAATCGCCGACGCCGAGGTCGCGGGCCACGAGGAACTCCTTGGCGACGAGGACCGCGTCACCCTCCTCGAGGCGGGGGATCGCCGCTTCGGCGGTGCCCTCGATCCAGTCGAGTCGGTTCATCTCGAGGAACTCGGCGGGCTCGAAGCCGACGCAGACCACGTTGGGCGGGGCGAGGTCGCCGGTGCCGAGTCGCTGCGATTCGGCCACCCGGAGCGGGAGGTACCCGACGGGGCTCGCCGCCGCGATTTCGGGAAGGGATGCGATGGTGGCCTGCTCGGCCTCGCCGAGTCCGCCGGTCTTCATCACGAACGCGTCCGCGAAGCGGACCCGCTCGCCGAAGTCGTCGACCAGCGCGAGGCCGTTGCTCCAGGTGGACACGAGCACCGAGAGCCCGACCATCAGCGCGCCCGCGGTCAGGCCGAGCCGGAAGGCGCCGCCGCGAAGGTTGCCGGTGACGAGCGAGGGCGGCAGTTTCCAGAGTCGAGCGAGCGCCCGCCCGAAGATCCGGGAGACGGCCACGAAGACCGGAACCGCGAGCAGGAAGTAGCCGACGTGGAGGGCGGGCAGCCCGAGGAACGCGTAGAGGTTGAAGCGAAGGTCGGCGTCGCTGATCGCGAGCAGCAGGAGTTGGAACGCGATCAGGACCAGGCCGACGACGCCGCACAGCAGGATCGCGGTGGTCCGGACCGGTCGGGCGCGGTTGGCGAGGGCTTCGAGGGGTGTCGTGGACGCGGCCCGCCACGCGGGCCAGGCCGCGCCGAGCAGGCCGGCGATCGTGGCGCCGAGGAACGCCAGCAGGAGGCCTTCGACCGGGATGACCAGTCCGCCGGGAAGGAAGTCGGCGTACCACCACGCGAGGACCGCGGAGATCGCCACGCCGAGCGGTGGACCGAGCAGCCCGCCGCCGCCGCCGATCGCGAGACCGACGCACGCCTGGGAACCGGCGAGTTGGGATCGACTTGCGCCGATGCAGCGGAGCATCGCGAGTTGCCGGATCTGCTCGCCGATGGCGGTGGTCATGCCGATGGCGACGATGAATGCGCAGGCGAGGAACGCGACGATGGTCCCGGTGCGGAAGCCGACCCGGCTGGCGCGGACCTGTCGGTCGTATCCGGCCCGGGCCCGTTCCGCGGATTCCAGTCGAAGCGGGGTTTCGATGTTCGCTTCGTGAGTCGCCACCCAGGTCGGGACGTCGAGGCCGTCCTCGAGCACGATGGACACCACGCTCGCTTCCCCGGAACGGCCGGAGGCCTCTTCGATCACGCGGCGATCGACATGGACCCGTGGCTTCTGCAACGCTCCGAGCTCCGGTCGATCGCGGATGCCCACGATCTCCAGATCGATCGCGGGGCCGAATCGTTCGACGCGGATCACCTCGCCCACGCCGGCTTCGAGCCGTCGGGAGGTCAGCGGATCGAGCAGGACCTCCGACTGGTTGCGGGGGAAACGCCCCTCGAGCAGGTCGTACTGTTCGAAGACCGCGTCGCGTTCGGTCTCGACGCCGCGGGCCTGGACGGTGAGCCGGATCCTTCGGCCGTCCTCGTCGCGTCGATCGTCGGTGCGAGCGAGGGTCAGGGCGCCTTCGACCCGCGGCGACGCCTCGACGACGCCGGGCCAGGTGCGGACCATCTCGACCACCTCGGCGTCGAAGGGCGATCCGTATCGGTGGACGACCCGCGCGTCGACGGCCCCGATCGACCGGGAGATCCGATGCTCGATGCTTCCCTGGACGGTCCGCATGCCGGTGGCGACCGCCGTCACGAGGGCCGACGCCATCGCCACCGCGATCACCAGCAGGATGGTGCGGACCCTACGCCCGGACAGGACGTGTCGCGCGATGTGCCAGCTCGGTCTCATCCATGCCCTCCGTCTGGAAGTCGTCGGCGACCCGGCCGTCCTGGAGGACCAGGACCCGGCGGCAGTGCGTGGCGGCGGCGGGCTCGTGGGTCACCATGAGCACGAGGACCTCGCGAGACGTTCCGAGTTCGTCCAGCAGGCCCCACAGCCGATCGCTCGCCGCGCTGTCGAGGGCGCCGGTCGGCTCGTCGGCGAGCAGGACCGGTGGGGCGAAGAGCAGTGACCGTGCGATCGCGACCCGCTGTTGTTCCCCGCCCGACAGCGCATCCGGACGGTGCTCCATCCGATCGCCGAGGCCGAGTTCGTCGAGCAGCGAGCCGGCGCGGCCGCGGAGCTCCCGCTCGTTCCCACCGTCGAGGACGCCGGGGAGCATCACGTTCTCGATCGCGGACATCGACGCGAGCAGGTTGAACTGCTGGAAGACGATGCCGATGCCCCGGCGGCGGAACGCGGTCAGTCCCGATTCGTTCATGTCGTCGATCCGCGCGTCGCCGACCCGGATCGTCCCCGAGTCGGGTCGATCGAGTCCGCCGATCAGGTGGAGCAGCGTCGACTTGCCGCTGCCGCTGGGGCCCATGACGGCGCAGAGGCCGGGCTCATGGAGATCCAGGTCGATCCCGCGCACCGCTTCGACCCGGCGTTCGCCGAGCGAATAGGACTTGCGGAGATCCCGGATCTCGATACCCCGAAACGCTTCTGGTGCGGTCATGGTGACAACGGTCCTCTCGAACGGGAGGGTTCGTCCGGGGAGTCCGCCGGATGCGACTCCCTGCCTGCTTCGGGAGGCGGCCCGGCCTGAATCGGTCCGCGAGCCGGATCAGGCGTTCATCGCGTCGTACGCCGCCGCATCCATCAGGGCTTCGAGGGGGCCCGCATCAGCGACTCGGAGTCGGATCAGCCAGCCTTCGCCGTAGGGATCGTTGTTCACGAGGGACGGATCGTCGACCACGGCATCATTGGATTCGGCGACCTCGCCGGCCACCGCGGTGTAGATGTCGCTGGTGGTCTTGACCGATTCCACTTCGCCGACCGAATCCCCGGCAGCCAGCTCGGTGCCCGCGGACTTCATCTCGACGTAGGTGATGTCGGTGAGGGCTTCGGTCGCGTGGGTCGTGATTCCGACGGTCACATGGTCGCCATCGACGAGAAACCACTCGTGGGACTCGGAGTATCGGCGATCGGCGGGGGTCGACATGGCGTGGATCCGGGAACGGGACTCGGGGGCGTCGGAGGCTTACTTTCCCTCGCGACGAACGGGCGGCGATCATACCCCGTGATCCGCACACGACTGNCTGGANGGGNGAACGANCGGGGGGGTGGGAGAATACCCCAAACCCCACTCAATCGATCCACAAGCAGTATTCGCGNTGNATTTGGNTGCTAGATTGTTCGAGTCGCGGAGACGCGGCCACTTCATTTGATCTTTCTCCCCTCTGGAAAGCACCGGTCTCACGACCGGTGCTTTCTTTCTCTTCGACGTCTCCGCATCTGGCACCGGCCTCTGACCGCAACGTCAAGGCACGGTGTTTCGATCTCCGATGTCCGAGGGGCGTACCGGGCCTCCATCGATGCGGAGCCGCCCGGGACGGTGGATTTCGGCCGTCCCGCTACACTCCGGGCTCTCAGTTCGGTCGACGACGAGTCTGGAGGACGGTTCTTGGCGCAGATTCAACTCCTGGTGACGGCTTCGGTNGGGGCTTTTCGAAGCCGAATCGAATCGCCGGATGATCCGCTCGAACTGGTCGACATGCCGCGATTCGCGGTGGGCGAGCTCGGTGTCCGAGGGCTTTCGATTCCCGCCTCGATGCTCACAGGGCTCGATGGGACGGCGCTGGAGCGGATCCGGGACGAGGCGGATCGCGCCCGATGCCCGACCCTCCTGCTGTTCGAGGAAGAGGGATTCGATCTCGGCACCACCGATGCCGCGACCCGGGCGGCGGCCGTCGATCGGATCGGGCGCCTCGCCCGAGCGGCGAGCATGCTGGGCTGCGCGAATCTCGGAATCGCCTGCACGGGTGCNGACGAGGAGGTCCGCTTCGATCTCGCCGCCGTCGCACTCCGCGAGGTCATGCAGAAGATCGANCGCCACGATGTGAACCTGCTCCTCGGCAACCACCCCGGACTCACCGAGGATCCGGATCGGCTGACCGAGCTGATCAAGAAGGTCGGTGGCTTCCGGATCGGCTCGCTGCCGGACTTCCGGACCGCCCACGATTCCGGCGACTTCGCCGGAAATCTTCGCCGGCTCGCACCCTATGCGGGCACGATCATGGCGACGGTGGGNGCCTCGGGCCGCGGACGCAAGCCCGCGGCGGCGTCGAAGGACAAGACGCCGTTCGACGTCGTCGAAGGGCTTCGATCGGTGCTCGCGGTCGGCTATCAGCACGCGATCTCGCTTGATCACGCCGGAGGCAAGCACGCGGCGGCCGCGATCATCGCGGCCCGCGAGCTGCTCGAGGAGGGGTTGGAAAGTCACGCGGAGGGGGAATGAGAACGATGCCCGTACCGTCGGATGATCCCGCCCGGACCAGGTCGTCCCGAGACGCCGGCGCGGCATCTCCGCTGATCGTGACCATCGACGGGCCGGCGGGNACCGGGAAGTCCACCGTTGCGCAGCGGGTCGCGGAACGACTCGGCCTGATGGTGCTGGACACCGGTGCGATGTACCGGGCGGCCGCGCTGCTCGCGATCCGGCTCGAAATCGATCCCTCGGACGGGCCGGCGATCGCGAAGGNGATCGAGACCCACGTGATGGAAGTCGACTTCACGGCGGATCCGCCTTCGCTTCAGCTCGACGGGGCGGACCCCGGCGAGGAACTCCGAAGCCGGGAGGTCGAGGCGATCGTCTCGATCGTCGCGGCGCAACCGGAGGTTCGACGAAGACTCGTCGCGGTCCAGCGGGCGATCGCGGCATCGCACCCGCATCTGGTGACCGAGGGACGTGATCAGGGATCGGTGGTCTTCCCGGATGCCCAGGCGCGGTTCTATCTCACCGCATCGAGTGCGATCCGCGCGAAACGTCGCGTGGATCAACTTCGTCGGAAGGGGCAGTCTCCGGACCCCGTGGAGATCCGGGAGGGGATCGAGGCCCGCGATCGACTCGATGCCGGGCGTTCCGACGCACCGCTGACCAGGCCGGTCGGCGCCATCGAGATCGACACCGANGAACTGGGGTTCGACGAGGTCGTGGATCGGATGATCGAGTCGATTCCCGCGCCGGGCGAGCGGGCATGAGGCGGTTCCAGTTCGCGCGTCGAGCGCCGGGTCGACCGGCCATCGCGACCTTCTGGTGGGACGTCTGCCAGTCGCTCTCGGCGTTGTTCGTCAAGATCGGATTCGGGCTTCGGGTCACCGGCCGGGAACGCATCCCGAAGACGGGGCCGCTGCTCTATCTCTCGAACCACCAGTCGTTCATGGACCCCGCGATCAACGGGGCGTTGATCCACGATCGTCCGTTCCGCCCGTTCGCTCGCGAGACGCTGTTCCGCGGGCCGTTCGGCTGGTTGATCCACTCCCTCGGCGCGCTCCCCGTGTCGGGTGGTGGTGGCGACAAGGCGGTCATGCGGGCGGCGATCGCCGAGCTCAAGGCGGGGCGATGCGTGCTCATCTATCCCGAGGGAACGCGGTGTCCGGACGGGACCGTGAAGACCTTCAAGTCGGGGATCGCCCTGCTGCTCAAGCGGGCCGATGCGACGATCGTCCCGATCGGCATCGACGGGGCCTTCGACGCCTGGCCTCGCGATTCCTCCCGACCGCGCTGGCGACGGCCGATCGANTGCGAGGCGGGAACGCCGATCACCGCGAAGGATCTGCTCGCGGACGGCGTTCCGGAGGCGCTTCAGCGGCTCGANCGCGAGGTCGACGAGCTCCGGCTTCGATGTCGGGCGAGGCTCCGAGCCCGGTTCGGGCCGGACGTTCCGGCACCGGGCCCCGGCGACCGAGCCCTGTCGGATTCGTCCGAATGACCGCGGCCGGGACCGATTTCAAGGAGGTCCGGAGCGCGGCGCTGCGAATCGCCCGATGCCTGATCGACGCGGGCCACGAGACCTATTTCGCGGGTGGATGCGTCCGTGACCGGCTGTTCGGTTTCACGCCGACCGACATCGACATCGCGACGGCGGCGACGCCCGACGCGGTCCGCGCGATCTTTCCCAGGGCGCGGGGGGTGGGGGCGAGCTTCGGCGTGATGCTGGTGCCGAACGACGGGTGCAGCATCGAGGTCGCGACCTTCCGGTCGGACTTCGCATACGAGGATGGACGCCGGCCCGGACGGGTCCGTTACGGCACCGCCGAAGAGGACGCGCAGCGTCGGGACTTCACGATCAACGGTCTGTTCGAAGTGCCGTCCGACGGACGGATCGTCGATCTCGTCGGCGGCCGCGCGGACATCGAGGCGCGGATCCTTCGGGCGATCGGTGATCCCGAGGACCGGTTCGAGGAGGACCGTCTGCGAATGCTTCGCGGCGTTCGCTTCGCCGCCCGCTTCGACCTCGCGATGGAGCCGGCCACCGAAGCGGCGATCTCGGCCCGGGCCGATCGACTCGGGGGCGTGAGTCGGGAGCGGGTCGGGCAGGAACTCCGGCGGATGCTCGCGGACCGGGGACGGGTTCGAGCGGCGGTGTTGGTGGAATCGACGACGCTCGATCGAACGGTGCTCGATGCCGGGCGGTCGATGGAGACTTCGGGGCATCCCCGGCTCGCCGTGATGCCCGAATCGGCGTCGTGGATCGACGCGCTCGCCGCNTGGGAGCTTGATCGAGGCACCGCCGGCGATGCCGTGGAGCGGCTCACGCCCGCCCTGGTGCTGTCGAACGAGGAGACCGCGACGTTGCGGGGGCTGTTGGAGACGCGTCGGCGACTTCTGGAGGCGTGGGACACGCTCGGCGTCGCCGCCCGCAAGCGGCTCGCGGCCACGGCCCTGTTCGCACGCTCGTGCGATCTGCTGGCGACCGAGGCGCCCGATCTCGTCGCCGGGATCCATCGGGACACCGATGTGCTCCGATCGACCGGGCTNGCGCCGGTGCCGCTGGTGACCGGTGAGGATCTGAAGGCGATCGGGCTGAAAGCCGGCCCGGTCTTCGGTCGAATCCTGACCGAGGTGTACGACGCCCAGCTGGAGGGGCGGGTGCATGGCCGGGAGGACGCGATCGCCCTTGCACGGTCGCTGGGCGAGGCCCCGGCNGACGCGGAAGGCGATGCCTGAACGCCTCGGAAGCACGAATAAAAACGTCAAGCAACGGGGAACCGGACGCGGATTCGAGTCATCTACTTGATATCCTTCGGTATTCGGGATTCACTCCCACCATCAACCCGATTCCGATCCGTCCGTCCTGCTCTCTGGAGTTCAGAATGTCGACCCCACTCCGATTCNTCGCCCTGTCCGGGCTGCTCGCCGCCGCGACGGCGTCCTCACTCGCCGCCCGGGGGGCCGAGACGCCCGCCAACGCGCCCGCCATCACCGAATCCAAGGTCCCCGTGGTCTACGTGGTGCCGATGAGCGGTCAGATGGGCACCGACATTCATCCCTCGATCTACGACGAGGTGGTCAAGGACGTCATGGAAGTCCAGCCCGACGTCATCGTCTACCAGCTGAAGTCGGCGGACATCGACAACAACTTCTACCTCGCCGGCAACGACGACCGCCGGGAATTCGGACTCGCCAAGATCGGCGAGTACCGTGACCTGGTCCGCACGCTCCACGAGAAGCTCGATGCACGCCAGGTGATGTGGGTCGAGGACTCGGTCGGGCTCGGCAGCCTGCTCGCGCTCTCCTGGCCCGAGATGTACATGTCGGAGGGTGCCCGTCTCTGGGGCCTCGCCCGCGTCTCCTCGATGGCGGCCGGCTGGAGCGATCCCGACGTCGCGTCGAAGATGCTCAACGCCTGGGTCGGCATGGGCAACGGCTTCCTGCAGATCGGCGGNTATCCGCTCGAGATCGGCTGGGCCATGATGCGACCGGANTACAACCTCAGCGCGAGCTTCAAGGGCCGCGAGGTCACCTGGGCCAACGACACCGCCGGCCAGTGGGTCGTCGACTCGAGCGGCGACAACGTCGCGAACTTCAACGCCAGCCTCGCCGAGGACATGGGACTCTCGCAGGGGACCGTCGAGAACCTCGACGACCTCATGTTCCTGATGGGATACCGGGANTACGACGAGGCCGACTCCGGCAAGGAGATGGTCGAGAAGTACGTCTCCGACTGGCGTCGGACCTTCGATCGCTGCAAGACCTGGTGGGCCGACGCCCAGCAGAAGATGGGTTGGGCGTCGGGTGACGACGCGATCAAGTACCTCGGCAGCGCGAAGACCGACATGGAGCGGATNCTCCGGGCCTGTCGCCAGTATCCCGCGGTCGAGGCTCGTTGGCAGCAGGACTACGGAATGAGCATCCTGCAGCTCGAACTGCAGATCGAGGGGATCAAGGACCAGATCGGCGACATGCGTCGTGGCAACCAGAACCGTGGCCGTGGCGGCAGCAACCGCGGCCGTGGCGGTGGTGGTCGCGGACTCTGAGCCGGGTCCGGCATTCCGTTTGAAATCAGCAACTCCAGTCAGGGATTCCTCATGCAGACTCGTTTCGCTCCCATCCTGATGTTCCTGTTCGCGGCCCTCGCCCTCGGTGGCGTCGCCTCCGCGGATCAGTACGAACTGATGTTCGACAACGGATCGAGCTGGCGCGGCGACGACGGCGACCGCGTCGAGGTCGTCTTCTCCGAACGGGGCGTCTCGCAGTCGATGTCCGGCGTGGTCATGAAGATCGACGGCCGNCCGGGATTCGAGATCGTGTTCGTCCGCGGCGAGATCGCGGGCAAGCAGGCGACGAAGGGGATCTTCGCCCCGGACATCGAGACCATGACCACCTCCGGTGACGCCGCCGGCGGCGGTGCGGTCACCAAGGNCNCCGGGACCACGAAGAAGCCTGATGCCGGGAACAAGGGTGATTCCTCCAANCCNGCCGTCACCACGGTGGGCGAGGACGGGATCCTCGAGTCCTCGAAGCCCGGGGNGTTCTTCATGCCCTGGGAGGGACCGGTCGGCATCGAGGCACGGCACGACGAGATCAAGTCGATCATCGCCGAGGCGGACAAGTACGGCCCCGGCCAGATCATCGTTCTCCAGATCAACTCCCCCGGCGGGCTCGTGATCGAGGGCGACAAGATCCACGAGACGTTGAAGGACGTGAAGCAGCGGCATCGTGTGATCGCCTGGATCAAGGAAGCCATCTCGGCCGCGGCGTTCACCTCGCTTCACTGCGACGAGATCTACTTCATGCAGGTCGGTGCGATGGGCTCCGCGGTGATGTTCGCGGGTCAGACCGCGATCTCCGGCGGCGAGCTCGACGCGTGGCTCGAGAAGTTCAGCGAGGTCGCCGAGATCGGCGGCCGCGATCCGATCATCGCCCGGTGCATGGTGACCCGGACCGCGATGGCGAGCTACGACAAGGATGCCGAGACCGGCAAGGTGACGATCTNCCCCGACATGCGGGGCGAGTTCGACATCTCCGACGACAAGAACGTGCTCACGCTCAACTCGGACAACGCGATCGACTGCGGCTACGCCGACGGCATCGCCAACACCACCGACGAGCTGGCGGTCCTGCTGGACCTTCCGGAGTGGCACGAGGTCAACGATTCCGGGCGCCGCATCCACGAGCGATGGCAGCGAACCGTGAAGCAGTGTCGTGATCGGATTCCCCGGCTTCAGGCCGAACTTCAGCGGAACCCCGAGCGTGCCATCACGCTCCTCAAGGAACTGCTCGGCTGGTACAACCGGTGCTATCCCGTCCTCGTCTACGAGATGGGACTTCCCCCGGATCCGGACCCGATTCGACGCCAGATCGAGGAGATCCGTCGTCAGCGGGGCAACCGGAACTGACGAAGCCTGATCCCGCCATCGGGATCATGCCACCGGGTTCACGCCATCAGGTTCATGGCGACCACGAANATCGAGAAGCGGGCCCTGGCGTGATGCCGGGGCCCGTCTTTCGTTCTCGAACCGGAATCGCGTTACGCTCGTGACATGAACGACGACTTCTCCGACCGTCCGGCGACGCCGCCGGTNCTGCCCGCCGATGATCTCGAAGCCCGCTCGGTTCGCTGGCCGACGGTGATCGGGGTGATCTCCCTGGTCTANGGGATCCTCGCCCTCATCGGGAACGGATGCGGCGCGGCGTCGCCGTTCGCCACGCCGTTCTTTCTCCAGATGAGTGGGATGGACGCCGAGAAGCTCACGATGTCGCCGGCGCTGGTCTGGGTCCAGGTGGGATCCGGCGCGATCGGCATGGCGATCGCCATCCTGCTGTTGACGGGAAGCGTCGGGCTGCTTCGTCGCTCGACCCGGTCGCTGGGGCTNCTCAAGNCCTGGGTCGCGATCGCGATCGTCACCACGATCATCGGGATCGGGCTCGGTTTCGTCTTCCTCGACGCGAACGTGCAGTATCAGCTGGACATCCAGGATGCGACGAAGGCGATGATCAAGGATCGCGGNGGCGATGCGTCGCAGTTCCCCGCGAAGACCGCGGAGGAGATCAAGTCCCAGAGCCGCATCATGCTGGCGATCTTCGGGCTGCTGCCGATGGTCTATCCGGTGATCCTGGGGTTCCTGATCACCAGCAAGAGTCGATCCGAGCAGGCCATGGCCTGGGACGAATGATCGGGTCCGGCCGCTGACCCGCTGATCCGGTGACCTGCGGACGTCGGGTCAGCCGACCTCACGACGCTGGAAGAGCATCACCGCGATCGACAGGGCCACCACGATGAGGACCAGCCCGTACGGCACGGTCCAGGCGAGGTAGTCGAGCGGGATGTCCGCGTCCTGGGTGATCGCATCCGCCAGCCAGAAGACCTGGAAGTTGGGCACGATGGCGTAGGCGACTTCCAGCAGCCAGCTCTGCAGGGCCAGTTCGGTGCCGACCTGGCCGCCGGCCTCGGTGACCGCCGCTTCGATCTCCTCGATCCGAATGATGCGGCGGGCGATCAACCAGTCGGACAGCAGTCCGAGCAGGAAGAAACCGATCGTCGTGACCAGGGTCAGGACCTGTCCCANCCGCGTGCTCGCGGCGAGGGCGATCGAGGTCAGGACGAGCTCGCCGAGGAAGAGCACCGCGACCGCCACCCACAGGTTGCCTTCGAACTGCATGCGGATCGGCTGGGGGGAGAAGTCGGCGGCGAGCGGAAGGGTGATTCCGTAGGCCACCAGAAGCAAGGGCGTTCCCACCACGATGAAGGTGCTCGAGAACACGAAGTCGTAGAAGAAGTTGCACCAGATCCCGACNCCGATCGCGATCAGCACGGCACCGAACCCGAGGAGGATCACCGGGAGGTGNTAGGGGGTCGTGACCGTCTGCTGGACGCCGTGGATCTCCACCATCATGAAGACGAGGGCCAGGAAGGCGATCACCAGCACCTGGGCGCCGGCGACCCCGAGATACTTCCCCAGCACGAAGACCGGGCGGGAGACCGGCTTCGACACCACCGTGAGCACGGTTCGATTGTCGATCTCCCGGGTCAGGACGTTCGAGGCCACGAAGGCGGCGAGAATCGCNCCTCCGATGAAGATCGTGGAGAGCCCGATGTCGACGTACATCCGGTTGTCGTCCTGCAGCGTGTACGCGCTGAAGGGGTTGCTCAGGATCACGAGGATCGTGCACACCACCAGCACCACCAGCAGGACCGGTTGACGGATGCTCTCGAAGAGGGTGTTCCGGGCGATCGCCAGAAGCTGTTCGAAGACGGCCATGGGGGTTCCTGGATCGGGCGGAGGGGTGAATCCGAGGCGGNGTTCGCTCGGTCGGAATGGCCGGAGACGGCCGGAGGTGCGAAGGAATCGTCGCCGCTTGAAGCCCCGGGGTCGGGCGAACGAGTATCATTCTGGCCGGCGGGTACGAACCCGACCGGCTCGTCATCGTACCCTCGGGGCGAGTCGGGCATCGGTGCTTCGCCTCGTCCGGAATCGTTTCACGCTCGTTCCGCTTCGGAACCTCGTGAAGCGCCCTTCTGATTCCGGCTCCTGCCGAGTCGGTCGATGCGANCATCGACCACTGCTCCCGCGAACCCCTCGCCACCGCATCGGATCGAGGCTCATGAGAACCGACCATCTCGCGTACCAGCAGGCGACTCGAGTCGCNGGAATGGGATTCATGCTTCAGGCCGCCATCGGCCTGATCATGCTGGTGTACGGATTCATCTTCAACGACTCCGCCTTCCAGGTGGCCAGCGAGCCGATTCTCGTCGGAACACTGGTCTGGATCGCGCTGGTGGTGGTGTTCCACCAGCACCGGCTCGAACGCCTCGAAGCGTTGGAGCGGGACGATCTCGCCTCCGCCCGCGGCGAGGACGCCGCCGGAATCTTCGAGGAGGGGGAGACCGACGTCGCGGCACGCCGGCTCCGCCTCATGCACGTCTGGCTGATGCCCATCGCCAGCCTGCTGGTGGCCGGGCTGCTGGTGCTCTTCGGCCTCCGAACGATCGCCTGGTTCGACTGGCAGACCAACCCCGAGCTGGACGTCGCGTCGTTCTCGCCGGGTCCGCATCCGGGCTGGCAGCTGGCGATCACGCTCGCGCTGGCCCTCTTCGCCTTCATCTTCTCNCGNTTCGTCGCGGGCATGGCCGCTCGCCCGGCGTGGGCGAATCTCCGCGGTGGTGCGGGCCACATGGTCGGCAACGCCCTGGTGCTCCTCTCGGTCGCGGTGGGCATCGCGTTCCAGTTCTTCGAGAACGACGGGGTGCTGGAGGGCATCACCTGGGGACTCGCGATCTACATGCTGCTGATCGCGGCGGAGATCGTCCTCAACTTCGTGTTGAACCTCTATCGGCCCCGGCGTCCGGGCGAGACGCCCCGACCCGCGTTCGATTCGCGGATCCTGAGTCTCTTCGCGGCGCCGGATTCGATCGTCCGCTCGATCAACGAGGCGGTGAACTACCAGTTCGGCTTCGACATCACCAGCTCGTGGGGCTATCAGCTNCTGCTTCGCAGCTTCGCATGGCTGCTGGCGTTCGGGCTCGTGGTGCTCATCGCCCTGAGCTCGGTGGTGGTCGTCGAGCCCGGGCAGCAGGCGGTCCGCCTGCGTGGCGGTCGGATCGTCGGCTCGGTCTACGAAGGCTCCACGATGTTCAAGCTTCCCTGGCCGCTCGAGACCGTCGAGGTCATCGACGCCGCCCGGATCCAGGAACTGAGTCTCAACGGCGTGCCCCGCGAGGTCCGGGAGGTCGNCCTCTGGGACCCCGCCGCGGAGCCGATCAACGAACTCTTCCTCGTCTCGGCGAACCCGCTCCCCGANGAGGTCACGCGTTCCGTCGACCAGCTCGAAGTCGCGCAGCGTCGTCTCGACGAGGCGACCGGACGCGCCGACGAGGCGTCCGAGCAGGCCGAGACCCGGCAGGCGGTCACCAACCAGTTCGCCCTGCTCGACGTCGACGTGATCCTGCGCTATCGNCTGAAGTCCGGCGCCCTGATCGACTTCCTGAACTTCTCCAACGACGTTCGTCCGAAGCGAAGTCCGCTGGACATGCGGGAGCTCGCGCTGCAGGACATCGCGCTCCGCGTGGTCACCCAGACCTTCTCGCAGCTGTCCCTCGAGGACGTCCTCTCGCCGCAGGGATCGGCCCTGCCCACGGAGATGCGGAATCGCATCCAGCTCGCCTTCGACGACGCCAGCACCGGCGTGGAAGTGGTCTCGGTCGCGATTCCCGCGCTCCGCCCGCCCGGTGACTCGGTGTCGATGTTCGAGGAGCTCGCGATCGACACGCAGAACGTCCGGAAGACGCTCGAAGAGGCGCGGCGGACCGCGAACGCGGCGCTCGCCGGAATGGTCGGCGACGCCGACCGGGCGCGGCAGATCGTCGCGATCATCGAGCGGTACCGGGAACTCGACCGAACCGAGGGCCCCGACGCGGAGGCCACGATCGACGCCCGGGTCGAAGCNGAGCGGATGCTCCGCGACAGCCAGGGCCTGATCGCCTCCTTCATCGCGAGCGTCCGCAGCCTCCGGTGGCAGATCCACATGGACGCCCGCCGCAAGACCGACGAGGTGCGGGGACAGGTCGGGGCCTTCTCGGCCGCGCCCGAGCTCTACCGCGAACGCCGGATCATGGAAGTCCTGTCCGAAGTGCTTCAGGGAGTCCGGTCCAAGTACGTGCTGGCCGTCGATTCGGCCCGCACCGATCTCGACGTGGAGATGCAGGAGCCCGACACGGGCCTGAACCTCCGCGAGTATCTCGACAAGCCTGGTGAATCCAACTGACCCCGAGGTCCGATCCGGGACTTCGACGTCCCGGCGTTCCCGTCAACGCGAAACTGCGCAGCGAACCATGAGCAAGACCATCACCGCCGTCGTCGCCATCCTGATCGTCCTGGTGCTGATCCTCTTCAACACCACCTTCACCGTGAACTTCCACGAAGTCGCGGTGAAGACGAGGCTCGGCCGTCCGGCCGGAATCGTCCGCGAGCCGGGACTGCACTTCAAGCTCCCGTTCTTCATCGACTCCGTCGCGAAGCTCGACACGCGACAGCAGTTCGTGAAGTCGCCCATCAAGACCGTCCAGACCCGTGACGGTCAGCAGGTGATGGTCCAGGCCTTCATGCTCTGGAAGGTCGGCGAGGGCGACGAGGAGGCCAAGGCCTTCTACAACAGCTACGGATCCCTCGCCGGCGCCCAGCGCGACCTCGAGACGCTGCTCCAGGGCGGCCTCGGACGGATCGGCGGCTACGCGTTCGACGAGTTGATCGGACCCAGCAGCAAGCTTCCGGAGGCGGAGGGCGCGATCCTCGAAGAGGTCCAGTCCCCCGAGAACGTCCTCACCGGCGTGGTGCCGATCTCGGTCGGGATCAGCCGGGTCGTGTTCCCGCCGAAGACCACCACCGCGGTGATGCGACGCATGTCGGCGGTGCAGGAGACCCTCGCCAACATCGAGGAGTCCCGAGGCAACTCCGAAGCGAACACCATCAAGCAGAAGGCCCAGGCGCAGGCCCAGATCATCCGGGACTTCGCCGAGCAGTGGGCGGCGGTGATCGAAGCCCGCGGCAACGAGGAGGCCACGAGGTACTACGAGCAGATGCGGGAGCACGCGGACCTCGCGATCTTCCTGTCCTGGCTCGAGACCCTCCGCTCCGGCCTTCGCGGCTCGACGACCTTCGTCACCGACATGACCAAGGCGCCCTTCCACCTGATCGACCTCGAGGCCGACACCACCGGTGACGGCATTCCGCAGCCCTCGACGTCCTACGTCGAGACCGGATCGGAGGACGGCCAGTGAGCGAGGAACGACCCGACGAATTCGAACCGGTCCGTGAAGAGGACGATCTCGGGACCGAGGANGACTCCCCGCGTCGCGAGAAGTCGGCGGAATTCACCGTCGTCGCGGATGCGGCCNCCACGACCGACCTCCGNGACGCGATGGATCCGGCGAACCAGAGCCTGACCGAGGCCCTGCGACTGAGCTACCGCGTCCTCCAGCTCGCGATCCTCGCGCTCGGCGTGGTCTTCCTCTTCAGTGGTTTCCAGACCGTCGAGGAGAATCGCACCGGAATCCGGACGCTCTTCGGAGCGATCGAAGGCGAGGGCTCGGATGCCCAGATCTCCGCCGGCCTGCAGCCGTTCTGGCCGTATCCGGTGGGGGAGATCATCACCGTCCCGCTCAAGCGCACGGTCTCCGTGGAGCAGTCCTTCTGGCCGAACTTCGGTGCGAAGTCGCTGACCCTCGAAGAGGCCACGACGAACGCCGAGACCAGTCGACCGCTNCGCCCCGGACCGGAGGGCAAGGGCGACGGCTCGCTCATCCTCGAAGGCGGCGACCTCGCTCACTGCCGGATGACCGCGGAGTACTCGATCGACGACGCCGTCTCGTTCCTGACCCGGTTCACCCCGGAGCAGGCCGACGAGATCGTGAAGCTCGTGCTCGAACAGGCCACCGTCCACACCGCCGCGACCATGACGCTCGCGGGATTCATCGAGGGTGACGAGGCGATCTCCGAGATCCGTCGCCGGGCCCAGGAGTCGCTCAACGCCAACGAGAGCGGGATCCGGATCGCCACCGTCTCGGTCACCGACCGCGTGCCGCCGCTCGCGGTCCGTCGCAGCGTCCAGCAGGTCCAGTCGGCCCGGGANCGGGCGAAGATCGCGGTCGAGGTCGCTCGACGCGAAAGCACCACGATCCTCGACGACGCGGCGGGCGCGAGCGCCCTCGCGGGACTCATCGAACTCATCGGTGACTACGAGACGGCCCTGAGCCGCGGAGACGAAGCCGAGGCCGAGGTCGTCCTGGCCCGCATCGGCGAACGATTCGAGTCCGACGAGATCGGCGGCGAGGCGGCGAAGACCATGACCGAGGCCCGTGCCTTCCGGTACATGATCGAGTCGAGCGTCGGTTCCGACGTGCGGCGTCTCATGAGCCTCGTCCCCGCCTACACGGAGAACCCGAACCAGCTGGTGCGCCAGCTCTGGCTCGATGCGTACAACGAGGTGCTCAGCGGTCCGGAGGTCGAAGTGATCTCGGCTCCGCCCGGACTCCGTGGTCTCGCGCTCCGCATGAAGAGTTCGATGGACGTGTCGACGGCNCGCCGCAACGCGGCGTCGAACGCGAAGAAGGTCGACGCGATGCGCGGGATGGCCGACATGAACAACTGGCAGCTCGGTGGCCGGCAGATCAACATCAACCGGTCCGGTCGTCGCCTGAACCGCGACGCCCGTGGCGGCTACGGCCGCGAGGGAGACGGCGAATGAACGAGCTGATCGAGGGAAGCACCCGGGACGCGGCCCGTCCGTCGATCGGCGAGCCGATCGTCGAAGCGGTGGGCCTCACCAAGATCTTCAGCGACTTCTGGAAACGGGCCAAGGCCCGGGCGGTCGACGGGATCGACTTCGAGATCAATCGTCACGAGATCTTCGGGCTGCTCGGTCCGAACGGCTCGGGGAAGAGCACGACGATCAAGATGATCCTCGGCCTGCTCCACAAGTCCTCCGGACGTCTGAGCGTCTTCGGACGGGACCCGTCCGACGTCGCGATCAAGAGCAAGATCGGCTACCTCCCGGAGGAGTCGTACCTGTACCGGTTCCTCGACGCCCGCGAGACCCTCGACTACTACGCCCGNATCTTCGGGCTCGATCACCGCACGCGGAAGCGTCGCATCGACGAACTGCTCGACATGGTCGGCCTCGCGCAGGTGAAGCGTCGGGCGGTCGGCGAGTACTCGAAGGGGATGAGTCGGCGGCTCGGACTCGCCCAGGCCCTGATCAACGACCCCGAACTGCTGATCCTCGACGAACCCACCTCCGGACTCGATCCGATCGGCACGCGACAGGTCAAGGACCTGCTGCTCGAACTGGGNCGACGGGGAACGACCATCCTGCTGAGNTCGCATCTTCTCGGCGACGTCGAGGACGTGTGCGATCGCATGGTGATCCTCTACGGCGGGAAGATCCGCGGCGAGGGCCGCACCGGCGAACTGCTCGCCGACTCGAAGCACACCGTGATCCGCACCCCGACCCTCGACGCCGCCACGGTCGACGAGATCGAAGGCGTGCTGCAACGACGCGGCGTCGCGATCGATTCGGTCCAGCGTCCGCGGCAGCGACTCGAGGATCTCTTCATGGGGATCGTCGAACAGGCCCAGCAGGAGGCGGCGGACACCTCCGGCGCCCTGCAGGGCGGCGAGACCGCGGCCTTCCTCACCCGCGACGAGGCGGTGGAGACGGGCGAGGGCGAATCGCTCCTCGACGCGCTCCAGACCGACCGCACGCCGGACGCGCCCCGGGCGGTCGAGAAGCAGGCGGACGTCGCGGCGGCCGCCGCCGAATCGACGCAGAAGTCGGCCGAAGTCCTCGACGAACTGCTTCAGGGAGAGGCCCCGGAGAAGCCGGAGGCCTCGGTGACCGAGGTCCCGGACGCGCCCGACGATCACGACAATTCGATCATCGACGGGTTGCTCGACGGTGACGGCGACGACGACGATCGGAGTCCGTCACGGTGAAGACGATTCGGAAGATCTGGGGCGTGCTCGACGAAGTCCAGCACCGGTCGACGGCGAAGATCGTCCTCACGGTCCTCGCGGTGCTCGTGGTGGGTGCGGTCTTCGGGAAGATCTGGCTCGAGGCCGGTGCTGCGCGGGCTCGCTTCGACGACGTGGTCGAGGTCCTCCGGGACGCCAACTCGATCGAGATGGACGCGGTCGCGACCCGCCTGCTCGACACGGGCGAGGTCGAGGTCGGCGGCGAGACGTTCGGCGGTCCGTCGGTCAAGGCGGGCATCTCGGAGTTCTTCGACACCGAGTCCGGCCGCCTCACTCAGATCGCCGAGCTCGGGGCGCTGTTCATCGCGACCACGATCCCCGACTGGCTCCCGACGCTCGCCATCGATCGACCGGAATTCGTCGTCTGGGGCGGTCTGCTCGTCCTGGCCTGGCTCCTGATCGTGATCTGGACCGAGATCAGTCTTCCGGTCTTCGTCACCCTGCTCGCGACCTTCGCGCTCGCCGCGGTTCCCTGGTGGCAGGGCTACCGGGGCGTGGTGGTCTCGATCCTCGGCGTCGGCGTGCTGGTGATCACCTTCGTCCTGCTGGTCCGCCTCCTTCTGCTGGTCCTCTCGGTGTTGAGCTCGCCCCGGGCGACCTCGAATCGCCACGGTCGACCGTCGCGGCTGGTGGGCGTGGCCGCGGTCGCCCACACCCTCGTGCGGGAGAGCATCCGACTCCGGATCTCGCTGGCGTTCATCGTGCTGATGCTGGTCACGCTCCCGCTCATCCCGCTGTGGATCGATCCGGACGCGCCCGTTCGATACCAGTTGCAGGACTTCCTCAGCGACTCCATGGCCCTGGTCTACACCCTCGCCGCGTGCATGACGCTGGTGCTGGCCTGTGCGACCGTCAGTTTCGAGGTCCGTGACCGACAGATCTGGCATCTCGTCACCAAGCCGCTCGGACGACTCGAGTACATGATCGGCAAGTGGGTGGGACTGGTCCTCCTCAACCTGGTCCTGCTCGCGATCGGTGGCGTCTCGATCTTCTCGTTCACGCAGTACCTGAGCACCAGAGCCGACGATCCCATGCAGGCGATCGAGGTCCACGACGAGGTGCTGACCGCCCGGGTGGGGGTCTACCCGAGCTTCGACCGGCTCACCGAGGATCAGGTCCGGGACCGGGCGCTTGCGGAGTACGAAAGCGATCTCCTGCTCAAGAGCGAGGTCGAGGACGGCATCCGGACCTACGCGGACACCATCCGCCGGATCGTTCGACGTCTCCGGAAGGAATACCTCGACCAGCAGCGGATGATCGCACCGGGCGGTTTCGAGGACGGCAAGGAGTACGACGCCCGCGTCTACGAATTCGAGGGGCTCGGCGCCGCACGCGACGAGGGGCTCAACCTCACGCTTCGATACCTCTTCCACATCGGGCGATCGGAGAACATCGACCGGTATCCGGTCGTCTTCCGGTTCCCCAGCCAGGGCGAGGAGGTCGGACAGGAGTTCGTCCCCGAGCAGTGGCACCGGCTGCTGGTCCCCGCGAGTTTCGTCGACGAGGACGGGATCCTCCGGGTCCAGATCCTCAACGGCGGGTTCTCGGTGAGCACCCAGAGCGCGGCGACCCGGCGGTTCTTCTCCAACGGGGCCACGCTCTTCTTCGACGCGACGGACGTGGAGATCATGTGGCAGGCGGCGTCGTTCGAATCGAACTTCCTCCGTGCGATGATCGTCAACTGGACCAAGCTCGCGTTCCTCGCGATGCTCGGCGTCTCCGCCGCGACGTTCCTGAGCTTCCCGGTCGCGGTGCTGCTCGCCTTCACCGTCTTCGTCGGTGGCTCGATGGCCTCGTTCATCGGCAACAGCGTCACCCTCTTCCGGCCCGACGCCGAAGCGATCGCGTTGATCCAGTGGGTGCAGATCCTGATCGGCTGGATCGCCGGAAGCGTCGCGTGGCTGCTGGAGCCGTTCGGCCAGGCGAGTCCCAACTCGATGGTCGTCGAGGGACGTCTCGTCTCCTGGGCGGGCGTCGGGCGCGATCTCCTGGTCATCGGCCTCCTCTGGTGCGGCATGGCCCTCGGCATCGGCCTTCTGGTCTTCCGACGCCGCGAACTCGCGACCTACAGCGGACACGGCTGACCCCGGGTCTCCAAGAACCGGCCGGCGACCCCGAACGTATCACGTGCCGACAGGCATTCCTCCCCGTCCCCAACGACCGCGTCCCATGAGCAAAGACCGAATCATCCAGATCGTCGCGCTGGCCTTCGCGGTCACCGCGGTCTTCGGCGCCGGCCGGATCCTTCCCACCATCGTGGAGAAGGCGGGCCAGGAGCACCTGGTGCTCACCGTCGTCGATCCCACGACCGGGGAGCCGAACGACGACTCCGAGGTGATCGACGTCTTCACGAGCATGGTCCGATCCATCGAGACCACCATGACCTTCGCCGGCGACGATCCGGTGGAATTCATGTTCGACGCCGGCACCCGCGACTGGAGCGGCAACGTCGGCGACGTGGTGGAGATCACCTACCGCGATGGTGCGGTGACCGAGGAGGTGACCGCCCGGATCGACGGGATCGACGGGTACGCGCTCCGCTACACCGACGCCTCGATCGAGGGGGCGCCCCCGATCGTCGCCCTCGGGACCGCGATCGGCGCCCTGCGCGGCCTGATCGTCGACTACCTGTGGATCAAGGTCAACATGATGAAGGAGGAGGGTCAGTTCTACGAAGTCATGAGCGACGCGGACCTGATCACCAAGCTCCAGCCCCGGTTCTCGCAGGTGTGGGGGTTCCACGGCCACAACATGGCCTACAACATCTCGGTGCTCACCAACACCCCGGAGGAACGCTGGGACTGGGTGAAGGCCGGGGTCAACCTCGTTCGAAACGAGGGTCTTCGATACAACCCCAACGACGTCGTGCTCCACAAGGAGCTGGCGTTCTGGTTCGCCCACAAGATGGACGGCGTGTCGGACGATGCGCATCTCCACTACAAGCGGGAGCACGCGAAGGAGTGGCACTACCTTCTCGGGAAGCCGCCCTTCAACGCCGAGGAGCGCGTGCTCTGGATGGAGACGATCGCGAACGCCGCGGAGTCCATCGAGGAGGCGGACGCCCGGGTGCCGGGGACGGCGCAGCTGGTCGAGGATCTCGAGGACGCCCTCGACCGGACCGGATCCGGCTTCGAGATGTCGCTCGACCGGGAATTCCTGATGAACATCGGGAAGTGGAACGCGGTCAAGCAGTCTCCCTACGCCAGGATCCTCGGACTCGACGCGACCTTCGCGAAGAACGATCCCATCTACGCGACCTTCGACCAGGTGCTCGGCGATCCGGCCCGCGTCGATCAGGTCCGTGAGTTCGTGAACTTCCTCCGGAAGAAGGCGCTCCGCGAGGACTACAACATGGAACCCGAGGTGATGTACGAGTACACCCGGGACATCGGACCGATCGACTGGCGTCATCCCCAGGCGCACGCCCTCTACTGGGGCAAGCTCGGGTCCGAGCGNGGCTCCAAGCGCTANGAGGACGCCGANGACGCNTACAACGTCCTGAACAACGACCGNATCTGGCTCCAGGCGATGCAGGCNCTNGCGAAGTCNGGNCTGCTCAACGTCGANCCCTTCAGCAACGACAACCCCGGNCGNCTCAACGACTCCCGNTGGATCCGNTCGATCGACCNGTACTTCCGNGAGCTCTACGGCAAGCACTTCAACTCGCGNGGNGGTGGTGGCGACACNTTCGCCAACTTCCACGAGAACTTCATGAAGTANGCGATCCGGGATCTCTGGCGGGCNGGCGAGTACGAGGACGCNCAGGAGATCTACGANTACCTGAACGAACTCTACGGNGANGGNGGCGTCATNCCGAACNNNTCCTACANCNTNCCGATCGACGTCTTCGTGAAGGANCAGACCACGGGCGAGTACGAGATGCAGCCNGANGTCGCGCGAAGCGACGTCTACGCCGCCCTNCGTCGNGGNTTCCGNGANGGTCTNCTGCTCAACAAGCCNGAGATCCTCGANGACGCGGTGAAGTTCGCGGGCGANCTNACNCTCTACTTCCAGGGCCTCGAGGNCAGCGACTACACCTCNAAGTTCGGNGAGAGCCGGATCAAGGACCTGATCGGNGATCTCGAGACGAGCGTCCGNGACATCTTCCAGGANNTCCTGCTCAACGACTCGCTNCCGCTGATCGACCGGTTGCAGATCTACGCCAAGGCGGGCGANGACCAGAANCGGATGGCCTTCGACGAGGTCCGGCCGNTGCTCGAGNNGGAGTTCGCCCGCAGNCCGCTCGNNANCGCCCTNNAGTTCGANCAGGCGTTCAAGGAGCCGCCCGGNATGGAGGCGTATCGATCGTTNCGGGCCGCNGCNGCCNNACNNGAAGGTCAGCGNCGCGAGGACGTGATCGGNGCCGAGGCGGANNAGAAGTGAGNCCGGATCGNCCNCCCGCGATCTGGTGCATCGGNCGGAACTACGCCGATCACGCGGCGGAANTGGGAAACNCNCGNCCCGANCGCCCGATGGTCTTCTTCAAGAATCCCGCNTCGGTGATCGGCGNNGGNGANNCGATCGTNNTNCCGCCGGNCTGCNGNGAGCACGGNCCGCAGGTGGACTGGGANGCCGANCTCGCNGTGGTGNTCGGNCGNGATGCGAAGGATCTCGATCANGNCTCGGNCNNCGANCATGTCGNNGGATATCGAATCGCCAACGACGTGACCGCCCGNTGGTGGCAGAAGCANGGANCGGGTGGTCAGTTCTGCNGAGGCAAGAGCTTCGACACCTTCTGTCCGCTCGGTCCGCTCCANCCGNCCACNGCGNTCGCCGATCCGCAGNNNCTNGGCATCCGNACCCGNCTGAACGGNGAGGTGGTNCAGTCNTCNANCACNNGNGAGATGNTGTTCTCCGTNGCCGANCTGCTCGTCGANCTCACGCGGGGCACCACCCTCGCGGCGGGGACGATCNTGCTNACGGGNACNCCGGCCGGCGTNGGGGCNGGNATGTCNCCGCCNNGGTTCCTCCGNGANGGCGACGTNGTGGAGATCGAGATCGACGGCCTNGGNNCGCTNCGGAATCCCGTGATCGAGGCCTGAATCGGGCTCGTCTTCCCGCACTCAATCCGAATTCGTGTCGGGCGGCACCGGGTCGAGGCCCGCGCCACCGCCGGGTCGGCATCGAAGGACGCGGCACGCAGCCAGCCAGCCGCCACGGATCGCGCCGTGGCGTTCGAGGGCTTCCATCGCGTACCTCGAGCAACTGGGTTCGAAGCGACAGTGGCCTCCCAGCAATGGGGAGCCGAACCGCTGGTACCCGCGGACCGCGAGCATCAGGCCGCGGGTGGCGATGGATCGTCGGTTGGTGGTGTCGTCGGCTTCCGACTTCGTTTCCGCCATGTCTCGTCCAGTCGCTGGATCGCGGATTCGAGATGCGTGGCGTACGCGGCGAGGGACAGTTCCTCGTGCGGCCGGACCACGACCAGCAGATCGTAGCCGACCGGCCACGATCCCCGATTCAGCCTGAAGGTCTCGCGAAGCAGTCGCTTGAGGCGGTTCCGCCGCACCGCGTTGCCGCAGCGACGGCCGACCGACAGCCCGAGCCGAAGGCGGTCCAGCCCGTTGGGAAGGGCGTAGAGGAGCAGGGGGCCGGACTCGCGGCGGGTGCGGCCGGCGTGGACCTCGGAGAAGGCGGTCCGACCCTTGAGTCGATCTTCGGCACCGAAGGTGAAGCGGGAGGACGGCATCGCCTCAGCTCTCCGCCAGCGCGTGCTGGTACTCGCGCATCAGACGGCTTCGGGTCAGGACGCCGATGACCTGGCCGTCACCGGGCCGGCTCAGCACCGCGAGGGACGCCGCATCGTGCTCGCTGAAACGATCCAGCGCGACGTCGAGGGTGTCGTCGAGCACCATGCTCGGCAGGTCGGTCCGCTCGATCTCGTTCACCTGCAGCAGGGGGATCGCCTCGCGGAAGACCAGCGCGGCCTGCAGATCGGCGCCGGTGACCATGCCGAGGTAGTTGTCCTGCTCGTCGACCACCACGAAGTCCGAGACCGCGAAGCGTTCGCTGAGGTCGAGAAGTCGCTGGCCGCTGTCGTCCGGCCGCACCGTCACCGGAGGCATGAGCGGCACGTCCCGGACCGTGAGCTGCCGGAGCAGGGTCAGGTCGGTGCTTCCTCCGACGCGGATGCCGGCCGCCGCGAGTTCCGCGGTGTACACGCTCTCGCGATAGAAAAGACGCCCGACGATGACGCTGAGCACGGCGCAGAGCATCAGCGGCACGATCAGGCTGTAGGTCTGCGTGATCTCGTAGACCAGCATGACGCCGGTCATCGGCGCGTGGGTGGTCGCCGCCACCATCGCCGCCATGCCGACGAGGGCGAAGTGGGCGGGGCTCGCTCCGGGGAACCACCCGGTCTTCGCCACCAGCAGCCCGAACATGCTTCCGATGATCGCGCCGACCATGAGGGCGGGTGCGAAGAGGCCGCCGGCGCCACCGGAGCCGAGGGTCAGGCTGGTCGAGATGATCTTGAGGACCACGAGCAGCAGGAGGATGCCGATCACCACCCCGGTTCCATCGGCGATCATCGAGCCTTCGGCGTCGACGTAGGAGGCCGGATCGAGAAGCCGCATGATGACGATGTAGCCGTTGCCGAAGAACGGCGGCACCGGATCGGACGTGAGTTCCGTGCCTCTCGGCGCGACGAACACCATGTAGCCGACGCCGAGAATGCCCAGCAGCAGGGCGCCCACGCCCGGACGCAGCATCTCGGGGATCGGGATCCTGCCGAAGCAGCGTTCGCTCCACTGCATCGTCTTGATGAAGAGGACCGCGACGAGACCGCAGGCGATCCCGAACGCCACGAAGGCGGGGGTCATGCCGATCGTGAAGGGGACCGGATTGTTCTCGAAGAACTCCGGACCCACGCCGAAGAGCGGTTCGTTCGACCCGAGGATCGACTGGGTGGTCGCCGCGGCGAGGACCGAGGCGATGACGATGGGCGTGAAGGTCCGGAGCGAGAAGTCGCGGAGCAGGACCTCGAGCACGAAGAAGATCCCGGCGATCGGGGCGTTGAACACCGAGGCGAGGCCGGCCGCGGCACCACAGCCGAGCAGCGTCGTCCCGCTCTTCGCATCGAGTCGAAGCAGCCGGGCGAGGTTCGAACCGATCACCGCCCCGATCGTCACGATCGGGCCCTCGGGGCCGGCGGAGCCGCCGGAGCCGATGGTCAGGGTCGATCCGATCCACTGTCGCACCAGCAGCCGGAGCCGGAGCCGGGATTGTTTTCTGATGACCCCGTAGATGACGTTCGAGACGCCGTGTCCCTTGAATTCCGTCGGGCAGAGCCAGGCGAGCACGCCCGTCAGGACGGCACCGATCACGGGGATGATCGGAAGCAGCCAGAGCAGCGTCGACGGGGACTCGGTCCCGAACTCCTCGGCGAGATGCTCCAGCCACTGGATCGGCTTGATGAACAGGTAGCCCGCCACGCCCATGATGAGGCCGACCCCCGCCGCGACGACGAGGAGCCACCACTCGCGGCTGAATCCAAGGCGGGTCGCGAGGCCGAGTACGAGATTCCAGAGTCGGGTGGCCATGCGGCCTCGGTCTCCTGGCAGGGCCGGAATCCGGTCCGAATCCGCGACCGTACCCGTTTCCGAGCCGGGGTCAAGCCCTGCCGGCGGGAGTCTGGCCGTGGACTGGCCTGCAGGGGGCTGGATCGGGTATCATCGTCGGATTGGCGGGATTTCCGCCAGGAATCATTCCAGAGGTCCACACCCATGATCGAAGCCCTGAAGAGCGACGAAATCGTGCGCAAGGTCGGCGGCAGGTTCCGCCTCACCGCCCTCATTCAGAAGCGGATCGCCGAACTGATCGACGGCGCTCGCCCGCTCGTCGAGCGGAACGGCATGTCCGATCTCGAAGTCGTCATCGAGGAGATCATGCAGGACAAGATCTCGATCGAGGACCCCACCCAGCCGGAAGGCTGAGTCGAGGAACCGACTCGCTGCGTGCTCGATCCCGGAGTGATCCGTGACGGATGCGACGAACGCGAACCCACGCGACGAACCGACCGACGGTGTCTTCACCGGACGGAAGGTTCTGGTGTGCGTGTGCGGTGGCATCGCCGCCTACAAGTCGGCGACCGTGGTTTCGCGGCTGGTTCAGGCCGGTGGAGAGGTGACGGTGGCGATGACCGAGGCGGCGACCCGCTTCATCGCGCCACTGACGTTCCAGGCACTGAGTGGACGCCCGGTCTTCACGAGCCAGTGGGATCAGTTCGATCACGCCGATCCGCAGCACGTTCGAATGGCGGAAGGGCTCGACGCGGCGTTGGTCGCGCCGTGCACCATGAACACGCTCGCCAGACTCGCCGCGGGGTTCACGGACGATGCGGTCACCACGGCCCTCTCGGCGATCGATCGCGACCGGGTGCCGGTGCTGCTCGCACCGAGCATGAACGCGGAGATGTGGTCGCAACCGGCGACCCGTCGGAATCTCGACGTCCTCTCGAATGACGGGTTCACGCTGATCGAGCCCGCGAGCGGATGGCAGGCGTGTCGACGCGTCGGCTCGGGGCGTCTTCCCGAGCCCGAGGCCCTGATCGCCGCCCTCGCCGCCTCGCTCACCTGAATTTTCGTGGATCGGGAACCGCGGGCCGCTTGTTTTCGGACCGTACCCTGGATTCACTGGCTTCGGCACGCTTCGAGGGTACGCTCGGGAAGCGGATGTCGGTCCCGGTGAATCTCCGATGGATCGAGATGATGTCAGGGGGGTGGAGGATGCCTGTCCGCCCTCATCTATTCGGAGACCATCGCATGCATCGAATTCCGGCCGTTCTGCTCATGATCTGCGGCGTCGCCTCACCAGGCCTCGCCGGCCCNCCGTCGCCGCTCGACGTGCGGATGCGGGGCATCCATCGTCANCAGGTGGTGCTTGATCGCAGCGACGCGGACGGTGGCGGAATCGCCGGCGCCTGNGAAGCGGTNGTGGTCGCGCACACCGAGAGTGATTTCGGTCCGGGCGAGTACGTCGCGCAGGGNGGGTTCATCGAGGGCGAGATCGCNGCGACGAGTTTCGAACTCCCGCCCGACGCCTTCCCCGTCCGTCTCGATCTCTTCGAATCGTTGTTCGCGACCAGTTCGACGGTGGTGGAGACGACCACGGAATATGCGATCTACGTCTGGTCNGGTCGCCCCGACACCGGAACGCTGGTGTTCAACGTCGCGTCCGACGGCGACATCCTCCCGCACATCACCATGCCGCCGGGAACCACCGGCGTGCGGCTCGAGTTCCTCGTCGACCCGGGTGATCCCGATCAGATCTGGATCGACGACGACGGTACGCACACGGTCACGGTCGGGATCGAGATCGTCGAGCATCACCAGCCACCCACGAACCAGTGCGTNACGGCCCCCGATGCCCAGTTCAACGCGTTCCCCTGCACCGACGTCGACGGCCTCCAGGCCGCGNCCGGGAACTGGATCTTCGTCGAGGACTGCGGAATCTTCGGATGTCCCGAGGGATGGAAGCGTTTCTCGGATCTTCCGAGCATCTGCCGGCCCAGCGGCGACTGGGTCCAGCGTTTCACGTGGACGCCGAGCGCCTGCGATGCGCTCGGGGCCTGCTGCATCGGCGGGACCTGCTCGACCCTCGACGAATTGACCTGTGCCGACGCGGGCGGCGTCTTNCTCGGTGCGGGCACCGACTGCAACGCCGGCGACTGTGCGGAGACCGCGCCGTGCTGCTTCCCNGCGACCGGCGGGTGCGTGCAACTCACCCCCGCGGACTGTTTCGCGGTCCAGGGCATTCCGGGGCCGGTCGGTGAATCCTGCGACGACTACATCTGCTTCCCGGAAGGTGCCTGCTGCCTGCCGACGGGGGACTGCGCCGGCATCGTCTCACCGGGTGAATGCGCCGCGCTCGGCGGCGTCTTCCAGGGCGACGGGACCGACTGCCTCGACATCGACTGCCCGGAACCCGTCGGCGCCGCGTGCTTCGGAAACGGCTTCTGCCTCGTGCTCACCGAAGCGGAGGCCGACGCCGCCGGCGCCGAATGGCTTGGGATCGGCACGACCTGCGAGGACCTCGATGGCGATGGAACCGCGGATGCCTGCGAGACCGCCGGATCGCCCGCGGACCTGAACGGCGACGATCGGGTGGACGGCATCGACCTCGGCCTGTTCCTGGTCGGCTGGGGCCAGCCCGGGCCGACGGACTTCGACGGGAACGGAACCACGAACGGCATCGACCTCGGCATCATGCTGGTCGAATGGACCGGCTGATCGGAACTGGAAGGTGAGGAATGACGCACGCCCCGCTTCTGATCGAAGCGGGGCGTGCGTGTCGTTCCCGACGCGTGTTCGGTCATCCGGTCCAGTTCGCGAAAAGCAGGCCGAGATCGAGTCCGTTGACCTTGAAGTCATGGTTCAGGTCGCCGATCGGGAAGCTGATCGGCTCGACCTCGATGCGCATGCTCTGGCCATAGTTGGCGCCCTGACGGTGATTCTCGGCGGCGATGCGGAAGAAGATCACCTGGCCCGCTTCCACGTTGAATTCGGCCTCCGCGCCTCCGAAGCAGCTTTCCACGTCGTCCGGTGCGTTGTTGAAGCCGCAGGCGATGAACCCGCCTTCACATGTGTGGCGTGCCGCGACGATCCATTGCGGGCTCACGTCGCCTCCCGAGCAGACCACGGCCCGCAGATTTCCCGTGACCGGTGCGACGTACCGGACGAACAGATCCGCTTCATTCGCCCACACGCAGCCGCCTTCCCACGACGGCGATGTTCCACCGTAGTCGAGCTCGAACCACGAACTGGAGGGGGCGCTGCCGAGGATGACGTCGCAATCGTCGCCTTGGAAGGTCGAGCCGCTCCCGGGTCCCGCATGGGAAGCGGGGCTCGACTCGAGGAAGAGTGCCGCGGACGCCGTGAGCGCGGCGATGGTGGCGATCGTGGGTGCGATTCGGTCGTGGTATCTGCGAGACATGGCGATTCCTCCACTGGGATTTCGGGTCGGTCGCTCCAGAGCGTCTGGAAGACCTGATTGCGGAAACAGGTAGGGGCCTGATTCACCGTTGTGACGAGGAAATCCCGGATCGCTCGCGAAGCCGATCGGAGGTCGTTAGAATCCCACGCTCNGGAGAGGTGGCAGAGCGGTTGAATGCGCCGGTCTCGAAAACCGGTATGGCCTCCGGGTCATCGTGGGTTCGAATCCCACCCTCTCCGCTTGCAGACGACCGCCGGCACGATCTCGTGCCGGCGGTCGTTTTTCATCCACCAGTTCCAAGGAACGCCGGAGACGCTCAGACGGCGTCGCCGGTGTCGTCCGCGATCCATCCGACGGTGCCGTCCGGGAGTCGGATCCGCCACCATCCCGGACGTCGTTCGAGGATGGAGAATTCGACGCCCTCGGAGAGCGTCTCGTCGGCGGCGGGGGAGAACGTCGCGCCGTTGCCGGTTCGCAGGACCACCTCGTCGCGCAGGAGCACTCCTGCGGAACGACGGGCCGCGAGCGTTCGATCCACAACGAGCGTTCCGGTGGTGAGGACCGCGGTGATCCCGAGGATCACGATGACGGACCGCCACGCGAGGGTCGTCGCCTCCCCTTCGCCGGGTCGTGGGCCGCGGCCCCTTGCTCGACGCACCAGCAGGATCAACCAGAATCCACACCAGGTCGACAGGGCGACCAGGTGGCGAGTCGGCGCGTCGAGGACCTTCCACCATCCCGCGAGATTGGAGACGGTGAGATCGGTGGCGTCGGCTTCGATCGGTCGTTCGACGCGGCGCCGAGCCTCNGCGAGATTCGCGGCGACGTCGTCGTCGAAGGGCGCGAGTCGTTCGGATCGGCGGTACGCGATGATCGCTTCGCCCAGTCGTTCCGCCCGGAGTTCGGCGTTGCCGAGGTTGTACCAGGCGGCTGCGTTGTCGCCACCCGCCTCGATCACGGCTCGCCAGCCGTCGGCGCTTCGTTGGAAGTCGGCCAGGGCGTCGGTCGAGCCCGCCACCTGGCCGAGGCCCGATTCGTAGTCCGATTCCGCATTCCGGGCGAGCTCGAGCAGATCGGCGTTCCCGAAGGCCGAAGGGGTTTCGATCGCTCCGAGCAGCATGAGGCCGGCGATGAGGATCACGCGGATGGANTTTGCCGGGGACGTCTTCATCGGTCGCGCCTCCGTCCCGGCCGGAGCGTGTCGAGGGTGGGGATGAGCGCCGTCGCCCGTCGTTCCAGTTCGGCGTCGTCGCCGGAAGCACCCGCATATCGGGCGGTCTCCGCGGCGTCGAGCACGCTTCGCAGTTCCTCGCGATCCGATCGATCGAGCCCCGCCCGTTCGACGGCGGCTTCGGCCTCGCGTGCCGTCATCGCACCGTCGGGGAGATGAAGTCGATTCGCGATGAGACCGCAGAGCGACGCATGGACCCGATCCGCCGCCGAGCCTTCGCCGCCGAGGATCGACTTCGCCTTCGATCGTGCGGCCGCGGCGCGTCCCGCGTCCGGATTCGCCAGTCGATGCTCCCGCCGACGGACCAGCAGCAGCCCGAGGAGGTAGGTCGCCGGGCCTGCGATCGCGATCGCCGTCGTCGTCCAGCCGGGTTCGAAGACGCGTCGGGGAGTCGCGGCGTCGGCGACCGGATGATTCGCCCGCAGGCCGCCCGTGGTGGCGGTCAGCGTCGTGCCCCGCAGGATCGCCTGATCGAGTCCGTCCTCGCCACGCACCGTGCTCACGAGATCCAGCCGTTCGCTCGGGGCCACGTTGATCGGAACCGGCTCGCTGCTCGCGGTCACGTATCGCCCGAGTTCCGGATCGAAGCTCACGAACGGAATCGAGGGGATCGCGTCGAGGTCGTCGCGCTCCGGTCGAAGTGTCTCGGTGAAGGTCTTGGTCCGNCCCTCGACGATGCCCGTGGTCGGATCGTCCGGGACCCGGAATCCGTCCAGNGCCTCGAGGTCGCGGAGCGGCGGGGGGCGGAGGTTCGCGAGATCACCTGCGATCCCGGGCGACTCGTCGGTGACCTCGAGCCGGAGCGTGATGGGATCACCCACCGAGACGTCTCGAGGCTCGGCAAGGGCCCGAACCGAGAATCGCCCCACGGCACCCGTGAAACTGGACGGCCGCCCCTCCTCCGGAAGGGACCGAACCTCGATCGGCCGGATTTCGGCGGTCTGGATCACCGGGCGGATTCCTTCGATCTCCACCTGACGTCGATTGAAGATGTCCCGGGTGACGGCGATGCCGGTCGGTTGTCGAAGCACGACCTGGACTTCACCCGGATCGATCGCCCCGGCCTTGATCGGTACGACGTCGTGCTTGATCTCGTAGAGGAAATACGTTCGGTCCCCGCGTTCGACCGAGCGTCCGGAAGGCCGCCGGCGATTCCTCGCGAGCTCCTCGAGCGACTCCTTGAAGATCCCCCAGGAGGACTCGCCCGCCGAGATGAGCCCCCACATGTCGGCCTCGTCCAGNCGTATTCGATTCGCTCGATCGACGAACTGTTCGACCCAGATCTGCAGGGTCAGTCGNACCGGCTGGCCGACCCAGGCCTTCACGGGGGTGCCGATGATCTCGACGACGAGAAGATCACCCACCTCGCTCTTCGTCGCGATGACCCGCCACGGATCGCTCTCGAACCGTTCGCCGTCGACCGTCAGGTCGATGGGCGGAATCTCGATGATTCCGGGNCGTGTCGCCACGAACCGGACCACGTAAGTCCGGGTGGAGCGGGTCGTCGCCACGCCGTTGATGATCTGGGTGAAGGTGCTTTCGCGNGCGCTNGGAAGCACCGTGCTCGTGAGGCCCTCGATCTCGGGTACCCGCGGTTCGGTCCACGCTNCNGCGTTCACGATGTCGATTTCAAGCAGGAATGGCTGGCCGACCCAGACCTCGCGCTGGCCGAACTTGAACTCCGCCAGCCCGTCGGCGAAGACGCTCGTGTTCAGGCATCCGAGGCAGGCGAAGAGGACCGCCAGAAGGCGCGGCATCACGCGAACGACCCGTTCGGTGGATTCAGGGGAGACGGCGGCTTGCATCACCAGTCGCGCTCCACGGGCTTCTTCGGACGACGTTCCTCGGCCTCGGCCTTTTCGCGGCGACGCTGGCGTTCCTTGTCCCGGACCGATTGCAGGAGTCGTTCGGCCTCTTCCCTGGTCATGCGCGGCTCGGAGGCCTCGGCATCATCCGACGCCTCCGATGAAGACGGCGTCGCCTCGGCATCGTCTTCCTGTTCGGAATCCTTCTGCTGGTCCTGCTCCTCCTGNTCCTCNTGCTNCTGGTCNTNNTGCTGCTGGTCCTGCTNCTNCTGGTCCTNCTGCTCCTGGTCTTCTTGCTGCTGGTCCTGCTGCTGCTGATCCTGCTGCTGCTGATCCTGCTGCTGCTGATCCTGCTGCTGCTGATCCTGCTGCTGCTGATCC
>NYVS01000082.1 GCA_002684755.1 Phycisphaerae bacterium | reverse complement strand
GAAGAACTCCATCGTGAAGACCGGCTCGATGAACTCGAGCACGTCGCCGCGGTTGGAGAACGCCTCGATCACCGCGGCCTCGTCGCCGGCGGTCTCCAGACAGAAGAGACCCGGGACGAGTCGATAGGAACTCGAGATCGTCGCGTCCATGTCCGCGAGCACCGCATCGAACGCCGCTTCGCCCACGGTCGGGCGGAACTTCGCGAAGATCCGGTTCGGGACGCGATCGAAATCACGCCAGGCCGGCTCCGGGACCAGGTCGGCGACGGGCGCGGCATTTCGCACGCCGTCTCGGACGTTCGCATCCCTGACGGATGGCGGCGCTGCGATCAGCGAGGTGACGACGGCTCCGGCGAGCAGTCCGGCGATGAGATTCTTCATGAGTGATCCTTCTGCATCTTGGTGTTGAACGAGAATCGAATCGTAGGCGGTGTTTGGACGATCGAGCCGGAGGTTGGTTCCCGGATCGACCGAGCGAGGCCATCAACGATCGTTCAGAAAAGCGGATGAGCGGTTCAGGAATCCGCGGCGATGGCGGCCTTGACCGCCGCAAGGTCGGGCTGGACGCCTGCGTCTTCGGAGATCCAGGCGTATCGGATCCGACCGTCCCGGCCGACCACGAACGCCGCCCGCTTGGCGACGCCCTTCAGGCCCATGAGGTCCTCGCAGAGGCAGCCCCATTCGGTGGTGACGGTCTTGTTGAAGTCGCTCAGGAGCGGAAACGGCAGGTTTTCGTGTTCGCGGAACTTCGCCGACACGAAGGGGCTGTCGATCGAGACGCCGAAGACCTTGACTCCGAGCTCGCTCCACGCGGACCAGTCGTCTCGAATCCCGCAGAACTCCTCGGTACAGACCCCGCTGAAGGCGAGCGGATAGAAGAGGATGACGACGGGCTCCCGGCCGAAGCAGGCGCCGACATCGGCGATCACGCCGGGGGCTTCCTGGAGGCTGAACGGGGGTGCGGGGTCACCGATGGCGAGGGACATGTCGATCTCCGAAAGGAGTGTGCTGAGGCGCGTTCCGGGGGGCTACCCGGCTTCAGGACCTCGAAAACGCAATCTTACCGGCGTGTTCGTTCCGAAAAGGTGCTGCGATTCGCCGTTTCATGGGCCCTGAGGGCTGGTAAACCCTCGATTAAGGGGTATCTTCGAACATTCCCGCGGGAATCCGGATGCTCCAGGATTCCAAGACCGCCCGTTAGTTCCGCGAGCGACCGCCGGCTGATCCCGGGGGCCACTCGACCCGGCAAAGGAGAATCCAAAGAGATGCGATTCACGACATTGTTCACCGGCTTCGCTGCGGCGACGGCCCTGCTGCTCGCCACCCCCGGCGCCCACGCCGACGATCTGTCCTCGTGCGGACTCCCGGAGTCCGGCGACTGCAACACCGACAACGGCTCCCCGGGTTGCGCCGACGAGGCGTGCTGCCTCGCGGTGTGCGAACTCGATCTCTTCTGCTGCAAGGAAGTCTGGGACCAGAGCTGCGCCGACTTCGCGGCCGAGCTCTGCGACGGCGGTGGCGGTGGCGGCAACTGCGGCGATCCCGACGCGGGTGCGTGCGACGTNGCNAACGGCACNCCCGGNTGCGACGACCTCGANTGCTGCACCGANGTCTGCGCCGTCGANCCCTACTGCTGNGANACCGCGTGGGACGGCATCTGNGCCGNCGAATCNNNNACCNTCTGCTACGACGGCCCNNCNCCCGANAACGACGAGTGCGTCGACGCGATCGACCTCGGCACCGGCGACTCGGTCACCGCGTTCAGCACCCTNGGTGCGAACACCAGCGGCCCCGATCTTCCCGCGGAATGCGAGAGCTTCGGTGAAGTCATCATCCGAGGCGACATCTGGTACACCTGGACCGCCAGCACCAACGAGATCGTCGTGCTCTCGACGTGCAACGACGCGGACTTCGACACCCGCCTCGCCCTCTACAGCGGCGACTGCGAGAACCTCGTCTTCGAAGCCTGCAACGACGACGGACTCGGCTGTGCCGGCTTCACGTCCGAACTGGTCGCNGAAGTCGTGGCCGGCACGACCTACATCATCCAGATCGGCGGCTTCAACCCGCCCGCTTCGGGCACCGGCAACCTCACCATCTGCGAAGGCGACGCCTGCCTCGCCGGCTGCGTGGCNTCCTGCGAGAAGAGCGACGTCCCCGAAACCGAAGGTTGCGGTGGCGACACCAACGGTGGCTGCAACGACGCCTCGGGCAACGGCCCGGTCCAGCAGATCAACGTCGGCGACACCGTCTGCGGCACGATGTTCGCCTTCGGCGGCACCCGTGACACCGACTGGTACGANTTCACCCTGACCGAGCGGTCCCGGGTCTCCTGGACCGTCGAAGCCAACATTCCGACCACGCTCTTCCTGCTGAGCGCGGAATGCCCCCCGGCCATCCANATCGGCGACGGCTACGACGACTGCCCCGCCATCCACACCGGCTGCGTCGACGCGGGCACCTACCGCGTCTTCGTCGCCCCCGGCGGTTTCGACGGCGTGCCGTGCGGCTCCGGTCCCCTGAACACCTACCGTGCGACGCTCACCACCGAGCCCGCGACCGTGGAAGGCGACACCTGCGAGGAGGCGATCGCCCTCGGCGACTTCGAGGGCGACGTCGAGTTCACCACGGACTGCGCCTCCACCAACGGTGCCGACCTCCCGGTGAGCTGCGACAGTTTCGGCTCGGTCACCATCTTCAACGACATCTTCCTGTCGTGGACGGCACCGGCCGACGGCGACTGGTTCTTCTCGACCTGCAACCAGGCCACCTTCGACACCAGACTCGCGGCCTACTCGGGTTGCGACGGTGCGTTCCTCGGCTGCAACGACGACGACCCCAACTGCGGTGGCTTCACGTCGCTGCTTTCGCTCGGCGGGCTGACCGCGGGTGAAGAGGTCATCATCCAGCTCGGAGCCTGGGGCGACGGCGTCTCCGGCAGCGGTGTCCTCTCCATCGGCACCGGCAGTGGCGGCCCGACGCCTCCCGAGAACGACGACTGCAGCGGTGCGATCGACATCACCGACGGCCAGACCTCGATCTCGACGGTCGCGTCCACCACGGACGGCCCGACGCTTCCCGAGGAGTGCGCGAAGTTCGGCAACGCCGAGATCTTCAACGACGTCTGGTACCTCTACGAGGCCACCACCGACGGCACCGCCGTCGTCTCCTTCTGCCCCGTGGGCGACGTGACGTTCGACACCCGTCTTGCGGCCTACTTCCCGGGCTGCAAGGACAGCAACCCGCTCGCCTGCAACGATGACACCTGCGGGCTCTCTTCGGAGATCGCCTTCCCCACGGTCTGTGGCGAAAGCTATCTGATCCGGATCGGCAGCTACTCCGCCGCCGGCTTCGGCATCGGCACGCTCGACATCACCGCCAGCGGCGAGTCCTGTGGCGGCGGAGGCGGCTGCAACGCCGACTTCAACGACGACGGCATGGTGGATGGTGCCGACTTCGGTTCGTTGCTGGTCGCCTGGGGTCCCTGCGAGGGATGCCCCGAGGACCTCAACGGCGACGGCGCCGTCGATGGCGCCGACGTGGGCCTCCTGCTCGTCGAATGGGGCNTCTGCCCCTGATCGACNCCCCGCCTCGGCGGGAATCGACTGCNTCACTCCGCCCCCCGGCTTCGGCCGGGGGGCGTTTCATTCGACGGATCATGAAGTTCCGCACTGGCTCCGACGTCGACCCGTCCTATAGTTGAAGTTCGGGAACCAAGGCGGTCTCCCGGCGTACAAGCCATCCGTCCGCTTGCCTCCCCTCGAGACCCCGCCGACACCATGAGATCCCAGATTTCCACGTTGCTCGTTTCGATCACCGCGATGTCCTGCCTGCTCTTCGGCACGGGCAGGGCCCACGGTCAGGTCTGCCCCGGCGACGAGGGCTGCCTCGTCGTCCACGAAGCGGGCGGATGCAGTGACGAAGCATGCTGCCAGAGCGTCTGCCAGGCGGACCCGTTCTGCTGCGAGGAGTGGGACGCCACGTGCGTCGACCTCGCCGACGCGACCTGCGTCGGCCTTTGCGGGGCGATGGCCAGCGGCGGCTGCTTCGTCGGGGGCGCGACGCCTTCCTGCGATGACGTCGAGTGCTGCCAGACCGTCTGCGTGATCGACCCCTTCTGCTGCGAGACCGCCTGGGATGTCAGTTGCGCCTTCCTCGCCGGAAGCCTCTGTTCGACGGGCGGCGGCGAGTGCGGCGACCCGAACAGCGGCGCGTGCGACGAACCCGGCGACACCCCGGCCTGCGAAGACGAGGAATGCTGCGAGGTGGTGTGCGTGTCGGATCCGACCTGCTGCGAGGTGGTCTGGGACTTCGTCTGCGCCGCCCTCGGCGAGACGCTCTGTGGCGGCACCTGCGTGGTCGTGCTCGATGGAAACGANCAGGTNGAGGCGGAGGGNTGCGGGACGGAGACCAACGACCCCTGTGACGGCGGCACGCCGGAGACCATCGTCGCCGGACGGCAGTTCGGTGGNACCTTCCGACTGGGCGGGGACGTCGACGTCTACGACCTCGACCTCACCGGCTTCGACGAGGACCTCGACGGCGAGGTCCGGCTGCGGATCACCATGGGCGCCGCCGACGCCATGCTCGCGGTTCGAGGCGTGGGCTGCGACCTCGACCCGATCGCGACCGTCTCGTCGACCAGTTGCCAGACCTCGACGCTGATCACCTGCGTGCCGGCGATCCCGACCGAATTCGTCGTCACGCCCGGACCGACCGCCTCCGGCTGCGAGGAGCCCGTGTACGCGATCCGAATCGAGGTCATCGACTTCTGCGGCGAACCGTGCGACAACCCCGCGGACTGCCTCGTGCCGCACGAGTCGCCGGGCTGCGAGGATCCCACGTGCTGCGACCTCGTCTGCAAGATCGACCCGCTCTGCTGCGAATGGACCTGGGACAGTTTCTGCACGGTGAGTGCGGCGACCAACTGCGGCGGCGACCCTCCGCCCAACGATCTCTGCGACGACGCCATCGAGATCGGGCCGGAGGGCATTCCCTCCTTCCGACAGCTCCTCGCGGGCGTGGACGGACCGGATTCCGACTGCGTCGAACCGGCCCTTCGAGGCGGCGACGTCTGGTTCCGTCATCGCGTGGTCTGCGACGGCGAACTCCTGGTGGGGACCTGCAACTTCTCCGACTTCAACACCCTGGTCGACGTCTACCGGGGTGACTGCACCGATCTCGTCCCCGTCGCCTGCAACGATGACGACGGATTCTGCAGCCTCGGATCCAGCGTGGCCCTGGTGCCCGACGTCGTCTGTGGCGAGACGCTCTGGATCCGGATCAGCGGCGTCGACGGCGGAACGGGCACCGCGGGCATCCAGATCTCCTGCTTCGGGGGCGACTGCCCCTGCACCGGAGATCTGAACGGCGACGGAATCGTCGACGGCGCCGACTTCGGACTGCTGCTGTCCGGTTTCGGCGCATGTCCGAAGAAGGGCGACTGTCCCGGGGATCTCGACGGGAACGGCGTCGTGGACGGTGCGGACATCGGACTCCTGCTCTCCACGTGGGGCGACTGCTGAGCCGGACGGTGCGGGACGGTCGGCCAGCGGACCGATCGGGTCTCAGTCGATGCCCGCCGTGTCCGCCCCGAGCGCCCGCCGCATGATCTTGCCGGTCGGATTCCTCGGGAGTTCCTCGAGGCGACGGATCTCCCGCGGGACCTTGAACTGCGGAAGCCGGTCCCGACAGTGCGAACGCAGCGACGTGACGTCGAAGGTCGCGTCATCGACCAGCTCCACGAAGGCGAGGGCCACCTCACCGCGGGATTCGTCGGGGGCACCGATCACCGCCGAAGCGCGAACCGAAGGATGCGCGTCGAGCACCTCCTCGATCTCCCGGGGGAAGACGTTCTCGCCCCCGATGATCAGCATCTCCTTGATGCGTCCGGTGATCGAGAGGAACCCGTCGGCGTCCATCCTCCCCATGTCGCCGGTCCGGAAGAAGCCGTCCTCGTCGAACGCGGCGGCCGTCTCCTCGGGGCGGTTGTAGTAGCCCGGCATGACGTTCGGTCCCTTGATGCGGACTTCACCGTCCTNTTCGGGCCCGAGGATCTCACCGTTCTCGCCGACGATCCGCTCCTCGATGCCCGGCATCGCCATGCCGACCTTGTGCGCCCGATACTCGTCGGGTCGACACCAGTTGGTGCACGGCGCCGTCTCGGTGAGCCCGTAGCCCTCGCAGATCCGGATGCCGAAGGTCTCGAAGAACCCGTCGCTCACCGCGTCGGGCAGCGGCTCGCCGCCGGCGACCGTGAATCGAAGACTCGAGAGATCGTCGCGAGTCGCCGACTTCGCGAGCCGGAGCGCATTGAACATCGACGGAATGCCGACCAGCACGGTGGGCCGGTGCGTTCGGGCGAGCTGCAGGACCCGCTTGGGCATGAACCGCGCCGCGTAGACGGAGCGGCACCCGACGGCCAGCGGCAGAAGGGTCAGCACCGTCAGACCGAAGGAGTGGAACTGCGGAAGCACGCCGAGCATCACGTCGCGTCGGTCGAACTTCACCCACTCGACGATCTGATCGATGTTCGAGGAGAGATTCCCCGAAGTGAGGATGACGCCCTTCGGACGACCGGAGGTTCCGGAGGTGTAGAGGATGACCGCCGGCTCGTCGTCGGCCATCGGCCGCCGCTTCGTCCGCGGCGGCAGCCCCTTGACCTCGAGCTGCTCCATCTTGATGGCGGTCACGCCGTCGGGAAGCTGACCGGTGAAGTTCAGCATCGGTCCGACCGTCACCACCGCGTCGAGTCCGGCGTCCTCGATCACGAAGGCGAGGTCCTCGGGCGAGAGAAGGTAGTTCAGCGGCACCACGGTCCGTCCGAGTCGCCACGCCGCCAGCAACGCCGCTGGAAAGAGCCCGGAGGTCGGCAGCATCACCCCGATCCTCGGCTTGTCGGTGGTCGCCTCGATCGCCTTGGCGAGATGCGCGGCGACGTAGAGCATGGTGGCCCCCCGCCATCGACGCTGGTCGTCGACGGCGACCTCGCGAAACGGACGTCGGAGCAGCATTCCTCGGATTCGGTCGTGGAGCTTCATGACTTCGTACCATACGGGCTCATGGCTCTCCGCCGCTCGTCCATCCTCCTGATCTGGACCATGGTGCTCGTCGTCCCCTGGATGCCGGGTTGCGGCGAGGGGCAGCAACGCCGCTACGACGACGCCGTGCTCGCCCTCCGCGACGGNCGAAACGAGACCGCGNTGGCGGAATCCCGCCGGGTCGTGAGTTCCTCGGATCCGNCCCTCCGCTGCGACGCCGCCCTGGTCGCCGGCGTCGCCGCCACGCGGGTGGGTGCCACCGCGGACGCCCGCCGGTACCTGAAGATCGCCGCGACCTCGAGCGATGCCCGCGTCGCCGGACGAGCCATGGTCCAACAGGGCGTGCTCGAACGCCGGGAAGGCCGACGGCTCGAGGCCGCGGAATCCTTCGAGCGAGCCGCCGACCGCCTCGGACCCGATGAAGCCGGCCGNGCCCTGCTGCTCGCCGCCGAGGATTACGAGGCGGCGGGCCGACGCACCACCGCCCGGCGCTGCCTCGACCGAGCCGCCGGGCTCTCCAACGACACCGCCGACACCGCACGCACCCGACTCGCCGAGACCGGCTACNCGATCCAGTTCGGGAGTTTTTCGAGTCGGGACAACGCGACGCGACAGGCGGCGGCGGTGAGCCGCGAGGTCGCCCGTCGCGGCATCGGCGACGTGCGGGTTCGATCCGAAGACGACGGTTGGAAGGTTCAGGCCGGGGTCTTCCGGGACCGAGCCGCCGCCGGCCGGGCCCTCCGGCGACTCGACCGGACCGACGCGATGGTCGTCCCGATCGGGCGTTGAGGCCGGAACCTCGGGGTTTCCCGGCGGAACCGGACAGGCCGTCCATATACTCGGAACGGCGGCGAACCGGTCGCCGGCCCGAACGCCCCGGAGCGATTCCGATGCCCCTGCCGATCATTCCCATCGTCTTCGCGCTCGTCACGATCGCCGCCCTCCCGGCGCCGACGCACGCCGCGCCGCCGTGGACCGGCGATGGGTCGGGATGGACCGAAGGCGTCCTGCCCCCGACCCCGATCGCGAACGAAGGCGTGCTGCCGCCGATGGTCGACGCGCGAACCTCGGCACGGGCGCGGGCCAATCTCGCGGCATCACGGAACCCCGGCGTTCGACGACTGCTGGAGGAGATCGGAAGAACCAACCTGGGTCGGATGCGGAAGACCGAGACCCGGGCCCTCGGCCTCGAACGACTTCGAGCCCTCGACGATCCCGGCTTCCTCTACGCCATGCCCGAAGTCTTCGCCGGCGAAGCGGAGGACGTCCGCCGCACCGTGGTCGAGCACCTCGCCGCGTCCGGTCCCTCCGGCCAGGCCGCCCTCGCGTGGACCGCGATCCACGGCTCGAAGTCGAACATGCGCGAGGCCTGCCTCGCCTCGCTGCGAGGCCCCGCCGCCGCCGAAACGCTCGCGGTGCTCCAGACCGCGCTTCGCGGCGGGAACCACGAGACGATCGACCGGGCCGGTCGCATCGCCGGCGTGATGGATGCCTGGCCCGCGATCCCCCACCTCGTCGCGACGCAGTACTCGGCCGATCGCGTTCGACGCAAGAGCGATCTCGCGTGGATCGCCATCGGGACCCAGCGCTCCTACGTGCAGAATCTCATTCCCGTCACCGGCGACGGCTCCGGGGCGTTCCAGCCGGTGATCGGCCAGATTCTCGAAGGCTTCGTGATGCGGGTCATGGATGCCGTCGTGGTGATCTATCGCACCGAGGTGCATCGCTCGCTCATCGGCATCACCAGCCGGGCCACCGGNGCCGACACCAGCGGCAACGGATGGAGTTTCACCGCCTGGCGGGACTGGTACAACGACGAGTTCCTCGCCACCGCCTCGGAACGCGCCGCGGATGCCGCGGACGCCTCCGACGCCGCCCGNTACGCCGAGGCGGAACGACGACGACGGGATGCCGCCGCGGGCGAGGAGTGATTCACGAGACGCCGGGCTCCGGTATTCTGCGTGGGATGTCCGACGAGACCCCACCCCGGATCCGACGCGAGGACGGCACCCCTTCCGTCACCGCCTACGTCATCGCCTACAACGAAGCCGAGAAGATCGAAGCGGCGATCTCCAGCGTCCTCTGGGCCGACGAGATCGTCCTCGCCGATTCCCATTCGACGGACGGCACGATCGAGATCGCGGAACGGCTCGGCGCCCGGGTGGTGCAGATCGACTTCGAGGGCTTCGGCCCGCTTCGCAACAAGGCCATCGCGGCCTGCCGGGGCGACTGGATCTTCTCGCTCGACTCCGACGAGCGGTGCACGCCGGAGGCCCGGGACGCCATCCTCGCGGTGGTCGCCGATCCGGACGCCGTCGACATCTGGCGGGTTCCACGCCGGAACTGGTTCATGGGACGGTGGATCCGACACAGCGGCTGGTACCCGAACTTCCGGCAACCACAGCTGTTCCGAAACGGTCGCATGCACTACGACCAGCTCCCGGTGCACGAGGGCTGGATCCCCGCCGAAGGCGCGGAGGTCGCGGTCCTGCCCGCCGACATCTGGCAGATCCCGTTCAAGAATCTCGGGGANCTGCAGCACAAGGCCAATCGCTACTCGACGCTCGGATCGCAGAAGGTGCTCGCCCGGGGCGGCGGCCGATCGATGGCGGGCGCCGTGGCCCGAGGCTTCATCGAGTTCGTCAAGCACTACGTGTTCAAACTCGGCGTGCTCGACGGCTGGGCGGGATTCGTGATCGCGTTCGGCAACGCCGAAGGCGCGTTCTACAAGCACGCGAAGGCGTGGTGCGAACGACGGTCGACTCCGCCGCCGAGCTCACCGCCGCTTCGACGCGAGTCGGACCGGAGCGGTTCGTGANCGGCGACGCCGGGACGCCCGCCGCGAGCGTGATCGTGAGCACCTACAACGCCCCCCGGNCCCTCGAAGCGATCCTGCAACGACTCTGCGCCGGCAGTCGCCGCCCGGAGGAGATCGTCGTCGCCGACGACGGTTCCACCGACGCCACCGCGGCGATGATCCGATCGTTCGAACCACCCGCGGGGACGCTGATCAAGCACTGCTGGCATGCGGACGAAGGCTTTCGAAAGACCCGCATCCTCAACGAAAGCGTCGCCCACGCGACCGGCGCCTACCTCGTCTTCCTCGACGGCGACTGCCTGCCACATCCCCGGTGGCTGGAGGACCATCTCCGGCTCGCGGAGCCCGGNGCCTTCGTCCAGGGACGCCGTGCGTTCATTCCAGAGCGTTTCGTGGAGGCGGTGCTCGACGGCCGGACCACGATCCCGAAGCTGCTCCGACGCGGTCGTCTTTCCGGGATCTTCAAGGCGGTCCGGCTTCCGGTGCCTCGAATTCGTCGAGACCACGATCTCTACGGACTGCTCGGATGCAATCTCGCGATGTGGCGGGACGACGTCGTTCGAATCAACGGGTTCGACGAGGCCTTCGAAGGCTGGGGGATCGGTGAGGATTCCGACCTGTGCGTCCGCCTCTACAACCTGGGCGTCGAACGCAGGATGGTGCACGGCCGGGCGCTCGTGTACCACCTCGACCATCCGGANCTCCCGCGCGATCACGTGCCCGAGAGTCTCGCCCGCCTCCAGCGGAGCATCGATCTCGGCCTCACGCGATGCGAGGCGGGACTCGATCGACATCCGTCGCCGAGCCCGTGAGAAACGGCGGGCTCAACAGGAATCGATCGCGTCCGCCAGCCGTTCGTATTCATCGAACTCGTTGTAGACGTGGACGCTGAATCGCACGAATCGCCGGCCCCCGTGATGCATGACCGGAATCTCGATCCGGTGATCTTCCAGCAATCGTTCCTGCACGGGATCGACCGCAATCTCGAGCGGCCCGGTTTTCGGCTCGGCCGACGGCAGCGGCGGTCCACCCCCGTCGGGCTGGAGTCGATCGGGCAGCGGCAACGTCGCGATGAAGCCGAGCGACGAACCGTCGACCGGAGAGATGGGTTCCACCCCGAACCGTTCGACGAGCATCGCGTGGGCCGTG
>NYVS01000081.1 GCA_002684755.1 Phycisphaerae bacterium | reverse complement strand
AAGACCAGCCTGCTCGAAGCCCTGCACCTGATGGCCTGGGGGCGCAGCTTCCGGGGCCGCGTCCGCGACGGACTGATCCGGACCGGCAGCGACGCGGTCGAGGTCTTCGTCGAATGGACCGAGGCCGGCCACGAGCCGCTCCGACGGATCGCGTCGGAATCCGACGGCGTCTTCCGCTTCGTGCCCACGGGGGCGCGACCATGATGCGGCGTCGCTCCATCCTCGCGACGACGGTTCCGATCGTCCTCGCCGCCTCGCTCGCCTCGCTCGCGACGGCCGACCGGCAACTGCATCGCCGGGACGGTGCGGCACCGCTGGTCGTGGAGCGGGTGTCGGCCTCCAGTGGCGGTGTCCGGGCCACGGTGGTCGCCGAAGGTCTTCGATTCGAACGGCTCGTGCCGTGGGATCGCGTCGCGTCGATCGATCCCGACGAGGCCGGGCGGCTGGAGGCCGGGATCGCACGAGGAATCGAAAAGGGGACACTGGTCTGGCGGGGTCGTTCCCGGATGAACCGTGGTGACGCGGTACTCGCCCGGGCGGCCTTCGATTCGGCGTTCGACGCCGGGGTCCTGCCGGGATCCGAACTCGGTTCGATCGCGATCGAGGGCCTGGTTCGAGCGGCGATCGCGGCCGGAGACGGTTCGCGGGTCCTTGGTGAGGCGACGCTGATCTCGGAGTTGCCCGCGGGCCTCGTCGAGCCGTCGCGGTTCCCTCGCGGCGACCGGCTCATCGATCCCGAGACCGGACTGGTGACTTCGGTGCCGCCGGTGGCGGACGACGATGATCGTTCCCGGATGCTCGAATGGTTTCGACGCGTGCCCGCGAGGGACGCGAACGCGTCGCTTCGTCGCTTGCTCCTCGAGCGACTCGTGAACGGATCAGGACCACCCGAGGAGTCGGGGGCGAACCTCGCCGGCGGTGAACGATTCCTGCTCCGACTCACCGAGCTGGATGCGGAAGATCCCGCTCGTCGGGAACGGACGCGCCGGACTCTGCTCGCCGCCGCGGACGCCCCGGTCTGGAAGGCCGCGTGGATCCGCTTCTTCGCCGGTCGCGGGACGATCGCCCGTGAGACCGATCCCGAACTTCGCATGCGCGGCGTGCTCGACCTGATCCACGTGATCGCGCTCGAGTCCACCGCACCCCCGGTCCTTCGTCGCGCGTCGCCCCGACTCGCGGTGCAGACGCTCCGGGAACTCGGCCGATCGGAATCGGCCGCCACCCTCGAATCGATCCTGATCGCCGAGCGTGCAGATGACGCGCTCCCGGAGAACCTCCCGTGAATTCCACCCTTCGCATGTTCGCCCAGGCGCCCGGCTCCGAAGAGGGCGGCCTCGGTCCGAGTCTGCTCACCTACATCTCCGGCGGTGGCTTCATCGGCTGGATCATCGTCGCCCTCAGCGTGGTCGCCCTGACGCTGGTCGTGATCCACGCCGTCCAGATCCGTCGCACCACGCTGCTTCCCGCGGTGCAGGTCGCCTCGATCCGGGACCTGCTCGCCGCGGGTCGCGCCGACGACGCGCTCGAATACTGCTCGCTCGCCGACAACGACTCCTTTCTCACGCGGATCCTCGCGCCCGGGCTCACCCGGTACCTGCGATCGCCGTTCGGCGCGTTCGAGATCAAGCAGGCGATCGAGGAGGCGGGCGCCGAACAGGCGGCGCGGCTCTACCGGGCGACCGACGGTCTCGGCATCATCGGCACCGTCGCGCCGCTGCTCGGCCTGCTCGGCACCGTGCAGGGCATGATCGGCGCGTTCGACAGCGTGGCCGCCAGCGCGGTCGCGGACGCGAACTACTACGAAGCCCTCGCCGGCAACATCTCCCTCGCCCTGATCACCACCATGCAGGGGCTCATCGTCGCGATCCCCAGCGTGACGCTCTTCACCGTGTTCCGGAACCGGATCGACGCCATCGGGGCCGAGGCGGGCCAGGAACTCGATCGCATGGTGCTGCTGCTCGAGTCCTCCGGGTCGGGTGGACCGGCCGGCGGGATGGCGCGGCCGATGGGTGGAACCGGAGGCGGCGCATGAGGTTCGACGCCCGCCGCCGGAAATCGAGACTGCTCCCCGTCGACATGACGCCGATGATCGACATCGTCTTCCAGTTGCTGATCTTCTTCCTGACCACGGCGCAGCTGGCACAGTTCTCCCGCGCCGAGATGGATCTTCCGGAGGAGGCGGGTGAGCAGGTCGAGACCGCCGAAGAGGCGGGGATCATCGTGAACGTGCTCGTCGACGGATCGATCGAAGTCGCCGGCGAGATCCTCGACGACGCGTCCTTCGCGGTGCTCGCCGAGGAACTGGTGATCGATCATCGGGACGACGACCTGACCCGGCTCCGGCCGCTGGTCCGGGCGGATCGGAACGCGCCGGCGGCGAGGTTGAATCGCGTGCTCGAGATGCTGCAGGCCGCGGGCGTTCCCGCGGTTCGAATCGCCACGGCGCCCGGAGGCTGAATCGTGCGGATCGTTCCTCGACATCATCAGTCCGACCGACGCATGGCCCTCTCGCTGTCGTCGATGATCGACGTGGTGTTCCTGCTGCTGGCCTACTTCCTGATCACGACGGTGGTGACCCAGCGCGAGGACCGACTGACCCCGAATCTCCAGCTCGAGCGTGACGCGAGTGGTGGAGAGACCCAGGACTTCGAGCCCCAGGTGGTCGAGGTGCTGGTGATCGATTCGAGCGTGGTCTTCCGCATCGGTGGTCGCGATTTCACGGAACGCGCCGCGTTGATCGCGGCGCTCGAGGAGCTTCCGAAGGATCCGGGGCTCTTCATCCGGGTGACCGACGGTCCGTCGGTCGGGGATGCGGCGATGGCGATCCAGTGCGGCCGCGACGCCGGTTTCGAGGAGGTGACCTATGTCCCGGCCGCGGATTGAACCGATCCTCGCGGTGCTGGTGATCGGATTCCTCCTGCCGTCCTTCGACCGGATGGCGCAGGGGCAGGATCGCGCCGCCTCGTGGCTCGAAGCCCGCGGGATGTACGAACTCCTGCAGGTCCATCTGGAGCAGGCCCGCGCGGCGGCCGCCGACGATCCCGCCCGACGGGCCCGCATGGCGTCCCGACTCGCGGGCGTCTACGCCTCGCTGATCGAACGAAGCGACGACGACGAGGATCGTGCGGTGCTGGTCGCCAAGGCCCGGCGGCTGCTCGCCGACGATGCGATCGAGGATGCCGACGCCCTTCGTCTCGCGCTCCTTCGCACCCGGTATCAGGCGGCCTCCGGCACGATCGAGCGTGGTCGCGTGGATCTCGCGGAGTCACCGGAGGTGGTCGCCGCGGAACGTGAACTCGACGACCTCGCTCGGGATCTCGTCGGGCTTCGGGAGTCGCTGGAGGACACGATCAAGCGTCGTGACCGAGGGCTCGACCGGGCCCGTGGGATGCGGGTGATCCGCCTCGACGAGGAGATCACCTCGGCCCGGCGGATGCTGGTGGCCGCGTCGCTGCTCGAAGGTTGGTCGCTCTACTACGCGGGCCGGGCCCTCGACGACGAAAGTCGGCTCGGACGTGCCCAGCTCGCCTTCGGACGGGTGCTCGACGGCGACGAGGTGGTGCCCGGTCCGGAGGACGTCTCCCTCGACCGGCAGGAATTCGAGTACTTCGCCAGCGCGATGCTCGGCATGGCGATGAGCAGCGCGGAACTGGTGTCGCACCTCGGTGCGGGGCCGTGGTTCCAGCGACTGGAGATGTCGCAGACCCATCCGGGGATCCTGCAGGCGACGCCCGGGTGGCGACTCGCGTCGGCGATCGACGCGGGCGCGTTCGACGTCGCCGAGACCCTCCTCCGATCCATGATCGAGGCGGCCGACGGCGGATCGAATCCCGAAGCCCTGCCCACCGCGTGGCTTCGGTTGGCCGCGGTGGGGGGACTGCGGGGCGCGGAACTCACCGCGCCGGGGCTCGCGCCGCAGGCCGGTCGGCTCGCGGAACTCGCGTTGGCCACGCTGGCGTCGCGGAGCGAACTGGCGCAGGTGGTCGACCTGGTGGAACGGTACGGACTCGACGCGGTGGGCCGGGACGGATTCGCCTTCCGCTACGTGCGCGGGGTCGGGCACTATCGAACCGCGGTCGACGCGAAGAGCGCGGGGCGGGCCGGGGAGGCCGCGGCCGAATTCGCGCTCGCGGTCACCGAACTCACCGCCGCCGGCGGGGAGGACGACGCGATTCGATTCCCCGAGGCGCGGGCCGCCTGTCTCACCCTGACCGGTTGGAGCCTGCTCGAACTGGACCGCGCCGCGGATGCCGCGGACGCCTTCGAGGCCGCCGCGGACGGGATCGGCGGTGGACGACGGGCGGACGCGATGTGGGGCGCGATCGTGTCCCTCGACCGGCTCGTCGCGTCGGGGGGTGCGGAGGCGGCGGATGCGCAGACCCGTCGGGACGCGATCATCGAACGGTTCCTCGACACCTATCCCGCGGACGACCGCGCGCCCTCGCTGGTGGTCCGCCGCATCACCGGCGAAGCGGATCCCTCCGCCGGCGACATCGACACCCTGCTCGCGATCCCGCTCGGTCATCCGACCTGGGAGATCGCGCGGCGACGGGCGGCCCAGGCGATCTACCGCGGCTTCCGCGAGGCGGAGGCGGCGCAGCGTGGTGGATTCGGAAGCCGTTTTCTCGACGTCGCCGACGAACTGCTGCTTCGGGACCGTGAGGCCGACGGCGTGTTCGTCGATCTCCGGGGGGCGGACGGGGTGTTGTTGCGGCAGGCCGCCGAAGTCGCGTCGCACGAGGCGGTCGGTGACCGCACCCGCGCCGCCGGCTACATCTCGAGGATCGAACTCGCGATGGAGCGCGGCGGATTCGAGGACCACCCCGATCTTCCGAACGAACTGGCCTACCGACGGATGGGCATGTCGATCGCCGACGGCGACTTCCTCGGCGCCGCGATGATCCTTCAGGACGTGCCGGTGGTGCCGGACGCACCGGAAGCGACCCGATGGTCGAGACTGTCGGCGCAGCGGCTTCACCGGGCGGCGTTCCAGGAGATGCGAAGCGGCGAGGCTTCGATGCAGGTGGTCCGCGCGGCGGTCATGGCGGGCGATCGCTTCATCGAGATCGTCGCCGGCGCGGACACCCCGATCGCCGAAGCGCTCGAGATCCCGACGCTGCTTCCGGTCGCGGCCAGCGTGGCGGCGGGACGACAGGCGATCTATCGCGCCGACGACGACGAGGCCGTCGGCCGCGAGGCGTTCGAACTGTATCGAGCGATCCTCGAGAAGCGTCCCCGCGACGGGTCGATCCTCGAGGCTTCCGCGGAACTGGCGACGAGTCTCGGTGACGCCGAGTTCGCGTTGTCGTGCTGGAGACGACTGGGGAGCGCCGCACCGAAGGGATCGGAGATCTGGTGGCGGGCGCGATGCGGATTGATCGGCATGCTCGCCGAAACCGATCCCGACCGGGCGGCGCAGGTGCTGGAGCAGGTCCGTGTCCTGCATCCCGACCTCGGCCCGGAGCCATGGCGATCGCGGCTCCAGGCGCTCGACGTGGACATCGCCATCCGACTCGATGGCGATGCGTCCGACGCCGAAGCCGACGCCGAGGTCGAAGACGAGGACACCGAAGGGGAGGCGACGCCTTGACCCCGATCCACCCGAGACGTCCCGGATCGGATCCGGTCGCCGAACTGCTGGGCGCGAGTCGAGCCGCCGGACCGCGGAGCCTGCTCGGTCTGGGGTCGGGTTCGATCGATGCCGACGTTCTGGAGGCGGCGTTGCGAACCCGCAAGCGAGCGGTCCGCGGAAAGGCCGATCGATTTCCCGCGAAGGCGGTCGAGGAGGCGTGTCAAGCCCTGGACTTCGCGGCGGCGGCGCTGCGGGAGGTCGGCGACGCGGACGCGAAGCTGCCACCGGTCCGGTCCGAGGCGCCGGTCGCACCGGCGTCGAAGCCGGACGGACCGATCGCGACCCGACCGAAGGGAACCGAGGGGAACGGGGCGTCCAACGCCCGGCGGCGGATGCCGGTGAAGCCGACCGCCCGGATCTCGGAAGCGAATCTCACATCGTTCGATCGGCTCGTCCTCTCGGTCCTGGTGGCGGGCGGTGGATGGAACGCGCGAACCCGGACCATCATCGCGGGACTGGCGGCACAGGTCGGACTCGATGCGGACAAGCTCGGTCGGGTGGTCGAAGGGCTTGCGGGTTTCATGCGGGATCACGGTTCCGCCGACACGATCGGGGAGACGGCGATGGTGGCGACCCCCAGGCCCGCCGCGCCCGGCCGCGTGGAGGCCGCGATGGTGCGGGTCAGCGACGGGATCACCCGGGAGTTCCGGGGGGAGTCCGCGGGATCACGCATCCGTCTGGCCTTCATCTTCGGTGGACTCGCGGCGTTCTTCGGCGCGGTTCTGGTCATCGTCCTGACCGCGCCCTCGCCGGGGATCCGCGACATCGAACAGCGGCGACTCGCCGCGGAGCAGGCGATCGCGGAGCGTGAAGCGGCGGACGCCGCGGCCGAGCTGGATCCCGAGCATCGGGTGATCCCCAGCGTCCGGGAGGGCGTGGTCCGCCCCGCCCGGTTCGCCCGGCCGCCGATGTTCCGAGGGGAGCGTCGGCCCGACGCCGCGGTGTTCCAGCTCGAACGTGTTCCGGTGATGCTGGAAGAGGCGTCGCAGCTCGCCCGCCAGCTCGAACTCGATCCATCCACGCTCTCCGCGCGACGGGCATCCGCCTGGGACGACGTCATCGCCACCGCGGCGGGGACCTGGCCGCTCATGAGGCCCGACGATCGTCGCGTCTACCTGACCGCGATTCTCGACGTCCTCGAACAGGCCGTCGATTCGACGGTGGCGGACCGGCTGTCGTCGTCGTTCGCGGTCGACCCCGACGCGGGCATCGACGACTCGATCGACGTGTGGCCCCGCGGGTTCCACGCCGGCCTGCTCGGACTGGCCGCCTCGAATCCGAGTCTGCCCGAGACGATCCGTGACCCGGCCCGGGCGCGGCTCGATGCGATTCTCGCCGGATCGACGGGGCGGAACGTCCGCGGCGGTCCGTTCGCCGCGCTCGCCGGCCGGGCGCTCGATCGAACGACGGTCCCCCTCGCCGGGATGATCGGCACCGTCGACGACGAGGTGGTCCGCGACGCCTGGGAACGCTGGTTCGACGCGATCGACGCGATTCGAAACGACGCGCGACGTCAGGCGGGAATCCTGCTCGCGGTCGAGACCGTGCTCCGGCGGAGCACGGGGCTCGCGGAACAGGGCATGTCCTCGGATCTTCTGGGGCGACTGCTCCTCGAACTCGACTGGACCGCGGCGGGGCCCGATCCGGAGGGCGTCCGGGACGCCTACGGAAGATGGATGCTCGATCCTTCGATTTCCGCGGGCAATCTCTGGGTGTTGGGCAGCCTGCTCGAAGGCGCCGGTCGCGCCGGTTGGTTCCGGCCCGAGTTCGTTCCCGACCCCGAACGTGGAATGCCGGATCGACGACGGGTCCGGATGCTGGCCGACGACGTCTGGCCGGACGCGACCGGATCGTCGCCACGCGGCAACCTGCTGTTGATCGAGCCCGGGCTGCTCGCGTCGTACGACCTCGCCTTCGTCGAGGTGGAATCGATGATCGAACGGGCGACGTCGCCCGTGGAACGCCTGCTCGCCCTGGTCGCGGCGGAGCGACTGGCGATGGCCGGGGCGCTGCTCGCGGCCGAACGACCGGAAGAGGCGCGGGCGCTGCTCGGACGAATGGGTTCCGACGAGCCCGGTGTCGATCTCGATCCGATCCCGCGTCCACGACGGATGGGGAACGACGGGGAGTGGGCGGACGCCTGGCGACGCGCCGGTTCCGATCAGCAGGCGCGGCGCGACCTGATCGCGGCCCTTCGAAGAAACGTCGTGGCCGGGGACCTCGGTCCCGAGGACGCCGCGGTGTTCGTCGAAGCGGTGTGGCGCGGCCCGCTCGCGATCCGCGAGGCGGCTCAGGCCGCGGCGATCGAACTCTTCAATCGTGGTCCGGTGGTCGCCGTCGAACTGCTCGACACCTCGGACCGCGCCTCCCGCAACGAAGCGACGCTTGCCTTCATCGAGGCCTACACCGGCGTCTCGCTTCCCGGCCGGGGGATGGCGGAGGCCGAATCGAGGATCCGATCGGCGCTCGCCACGCATGCGATCGCCCTGCTCGACCCCGATCGCGAGCCGATCGACCGGCTGACCGACGTCGTGCTGAAGTCGATCGCGGAGCGTGCGAGGATCAGAAGCGGCGATGCCGAGGCACCCGTGAACGGGCCTCCGGCCGCGGTGACCGCCGACGCCGCCCGCACGATCGCCACCGGGCTCTTCCTCGCCGCGTCGCCCACCATGCGGATCGAGGAGATCGATCGCCGTCGCATCGCGCGTCGAGGACTGGTGCGCAACGAGATCCAGGGACTGGTCGCCGAACACGTCGCCGAACTCGAATTCCTCGGCTTCGTGGTCGAGGCCGAGGTGCCCTCGAAACGGGCGGAGGTCGCGGCCGTGCTCGCGTCCGCGGCCCTCGCTCGCAGCCTCACCCCGAGCGTTCTCGAGCAGGCGGCGTCGGAGGCGATCGCGATCGCCGGCATGGACCGATTGCGTTTCATCGCTCGTGACACCGATCCTCTGGGAGAATCCGGATGATGCATCGCCTTCCACTCGGGATCCTGCTCGCGCTCGCGACGTCAATGCTTCTGGCCGCGGCGATGCCGGTCGAGGTCGACTGGGAGCCGCGGCTCGAGGGGCTCGACCCGCGTCGACCGATGGCCTACTTCGAACTCGGCGAGGAGATCGCGGACGCCGCGACGTCGCCCGAGTCTCGTGAACTCGCGCGTCGACTCTTCGGCATCGCGGGTCGGATCGACCGAGAAGGGCTCGGGGCGTCGGCGGCGCTGGCCCTTGCGGCGCTCGCACCCGATCGTCGGACCGCGGCGCGGCTTCGGGCCGTGGCCGCGATGCAGGACGGTCGCCGTGGATCGGTCGGCGCGCTGCCGGAACGGCCACGGGTCGACGCGACCACCGCGATTGGGGTCAGCGAGGCGTTCGGGGGGTTCAGAACCGGTCGGACCTCGAAACTCCGCGTGCTGCTCGAGGATCCCGAGGGGCTTCGGCTGCTCGAGCGGTGGGACGAGACCCTGCCGGGCGGCGTCGCCTGGCTCACGGAACGGTCGCGACGATCGGCCCGGAGCCGTCCCGATCTCAGCGAGTCCGAAGTGCTTGCGATGCTCCGGGTCGAAGTCGGTCTGCTTCAGGCGCAGGCCCCGACCTGGTCCAGCGTGCTGGATCTCGACGGCGACGAACCCTTGCTGGAGATACCGGTCGAGAACATCGACGAGATGATCCTCGACGGGGAGCTCCTGCCGTACCGGCGGAACGGTCGATGGGTCGCGACGCCGGGGGAATGATCGAAGTCAGGCTTCGTGGTCGGGCCACTCGATGGCCGAGATCGCCGCCTCGTAGTGGCGATGTCGCGCGATGCTGCTGGTGTAGAGCGGTCGGCAGACCTGATCGTTGCTGAGCGTCCGAAGCGGCCGGCCCGTCGCATGGAAGTCGAGGCATGCGTCGTCCCAGGGCAGGCCGATGAAGTCGATGATCCGACGGAACTCCGTGTCCGGGTCGGCGACGAGTCGCTCGTACCGGACTTCGAGGATCGGCACGTCGAGCACGGCGTGCCAGTGTCGCATCAGTCTTTCCATCGCGGACCAGGCGGTCGCGACCCATTCCAGTCGCGTCGTCCACGGCATGACCGCGGGTCGGAACTCGCCCATCACGCAGGAGATCGCGACGTCACGGGGATCTCGAACCACGTGGATGACGCGACAGCCCGGCAGCAGTCGCGACGCGAGCCCGAGAAGATTGACGTTCGAAAGCGATTTGTCGACGATCCGCCGCGCATCGGGATGCATCGCGCGGAGTCCACGGACGTAGCGTTCGCCCTCGTCGCGCCACTGCGGGGACTGCATGTCCCCGAAGCACTCCGGCGGCGGCTTCGAGGGGTCGGTGACCTGCTGCAGTTTCGCCGCGAATCGCTCGAGACCGGTGAATTCACCGGCTCCGGCGGCGTCGGGATGGGCGTCGATGATCCGGTCGACGAGGCTGGTGCCGCTCCTCGGCATGCCGCTCACCAGCACCGGCACGTCGCTCTCGAATCCGATGGGAAACCGCTCGAGTCGATCGCGGCCGGTCCGCTCGATCATCCGGTCGATCTCGAGGGCGTAGCGGCCGGGACTGAACTCCACGCGTTCGAGGGCGTTGAACGCCTCGGCGTCGGCGAATGCCTCGTCGTACCGCCCCAGATGATCGAGGATCTTCGCGCGGAGCGCGAGCATCGCCTTCCGTTCGGGCGGTGATGCGCCCGGGGCGAGGGCGTTCGCGTCGAGATGGTCGAGGGCGGCCTGGTGCTCGCCACGCCGGGTGTGGATCGCGGCGATCGTGTAGCCGAGGCGACGCTCCAGTCCGGCGACCGCGGGGGGCGTGTCCCGCAGGGGCGCGATCGTCGCGTCGGCGTCGTCGATGCGACCCGCCTCGAGAAGGATCGCGGCGTGCATGAGCCGCGCGTTCGCATCCGCGGGATCGACCTCGACCGCGCGGGCGGCCTCGACCGCGGCGGGTTCGACGTCTCCGTGTCGAAGGTGGAACTGGGCGAGGATCAGGTGGCCGTCCGGATGCGACCGGATCCGGAGCGACTTCTCCGCGAGCGACTTCATGGACGCGGGCCGGCCTTCCAGTTCCGCGATCCGAGCCCGGAGCCGGAGACCTTCCGCATCCTTCGAGGGCGAGGGGAGTCCGCGGCGAAGCAGGGTCTCGGCCTCGGCCGTTCGGCCGGCGTCGATCAGTCCCCGTGCCTGGGCGAACACCCGGGCACGGTCGACGGTCGGGCCGCGTTTCTTGGATCCGCCCATGGCGTGATTCCGGAGGGTGGTCGTCAGACCCGGTCGAGGCCGCGTTCGAGATCCGCGATCAGGTCGTCCGCGTTCTCGATGCCGACGGACAGTCGGACCAGGCTGTCGCTGATTCCGAGCGCCGCCCGCTGGTCGGCGGGAACCGATGCATGGGTCATGATCGCGGGGTGTTCGATGAGGCTCTCGACACCGCCGAGGCTTTCGGCGAGGGCGAAGAGATGGACCGTTTCGAGGAACCGACGACTCTCCTCGATGCCGCCCTTCAGGAAGATCGTGATCATCCCGCCGAACGCCGGGGTTCCGTGCAGGGCCATCTGCCGGGCCGCGACGTCGTGATGCGGGTGCGAGGGAAGTCCCGGGTAGACGACGCGGTCGACCTTGGGATGGGCCTCGAGCCAGGTGGCGATCCGCATGCCGGTTTCGCAGTGCCGAGCCATCCGAATCGCCAGGGTCTTCACGCCGCGCAGGGCGAGGTAGGAGTCGAACGGGCCCATGATCGAGCCGACCGAGTTCTGCAGGTACCGGACGCGCTCGGCCAGTTCGGACGTGCCGACCACCAGGGCGCCGCCGACCACGTCGGAGTGGCCGCCGAGGTACTTGGTGACCGAGTGGAGGACGATGTCCGCACCGAGTTCGAGCGGACGCTGGAGCGCGGGCGTCGCGAACGTGTTGTCGACCACGGTCAGGGCGCCGTGCCGGGTGGCGATCTTCGAGATCGCGGCGATGTCCGAGACCTTGAGGGTCGGGTTGGTCGGGGTCTCGAGCCAGACCATCGCGGGTCCGGCGTCGGGACCGAGTTCGGCCAGCGCCGCCTCGACGTTCGCCGGGTCGGTGGTGTCCACGTACTTGATGTCGAGTCCCATGGTCCGGGCCCGCACCCCGGAGAGCAGTCGGTAGGTCCCGCCGTACAGGTCGTCGCCGGCGATCACGGTGCCGCCCGCGTCGAGGAGTTCGAGGCAGGTCCCCGCGGCCGCGAGTCCGGACGCGAAGGCGAAGCCGCCGTGCGAGGCGTCATCGGCTTCGGTCAGGCCGCTNCCTTCGAGCGAGGCGAGCGCCCGCTCGAAGCTGTAGCGGGTGAGGTTGTGACTTCGGGAGTANTCGAAGCCCTTGTGGACGCCGGGCGATTCCTGGGCGTAGGTGCTCGACGTGTAGATGGGCGGCATCACCGCGCCGGTCACNGCNCAGTTGGCCTGGCCGCCGTGGATGCANCGGGAGTCGAAGTGAAGTCCGGTGTCGTCGTGNTTGGTCATGGTCTTGAGGGTCGTGATGAGNTGGGGGAGGGTTCGGGAGCGAAGCGGTCGTCGGGTTCAGCCGACGCGTTGNCGNAGGAAGTTGATCAGGTCCATCCGGGTGATCAGGCCNTAGTAATGGNNGTCGTCGGCGACGATNGCGACGCGGTCGGCCCGGAAGATCGGNACGAGGTCGTTCATGCTGGCCGANGGCGCGACGATCTCGAGGCGTCGCGTCATGAAGTCGCTGACCGGGAGTTTCGCGTTGTCCTGGTCGTGGACCATGGCGAGGAGGACGTCCGACTCGTCGAGGATCCCGAGCGGCTTCTCGTGCGCGTCGAGCACCACCATCTGGCTGACGTCGTACATCCGCATCCGCTTGATCGCGAGGTGCAGCGGAAGGTCCGGGGTGAGGCAGTAGTCCTCCTTCTCGAGGTGCCGCCGGCCGATGAGGTCGCGGAGGTCGTCGTGCCGATCACGNTCGATGAACCCCTGGTCGGTCATCCAGTGGTCGTTGAACATCTTCGAAAGGTATTTCGCCCCGTTGTCGCAGATGAAGGTGACGACCCGCTTCGGCTCGGTCTGGGCGCGGCAGTAGCGGAGGGCCGCCTCCAGCAGGGTGCCGACGCTCGACCCCGCGAGCACGCCTTCGGTGCGGAGGAGTTCACGGGCGGTGTGGAAGGCGTCGCCGTCGTCGACGGTGATCGCGGTGTCCACCAGCGAGAGGTCGAGGATGTCGGGGACGAAGTCCTCGCCGATCCCCTCGACCAGCCACGAGCCGGGCTTCACTTCGAGGCCGTCGTTGACCTTGGGGGCGAGGATCGATCCGTCGGGATCCGCGAGCACCACCTGCACGTCGGGATTTCGTTCCTTGAGGTAGCGACCGACGCCGCTCACCGTGCCGCCGGAACCCACGCCCGCGACGAAGGCGTCGACGTCGCCGTCCATCTGACCCCAGATCTCGGGACCGGTGGTCTCGTAGTGCGCCTGCGGATTCGCCTCGTTGGCGAACTGGTTGATGAAGAAGGCGTTCGGATCCGCGTCGGCGATCGCCGCCGCGACCTCCTGGTAGTACTCGGGGTGACCCTTCTCGACGTCGCTGCGTGCGAGATGGACTTCGGCGCCCATGGCCCGCAGGTGCGAGATCTTCTCGTCGCTCATCTTGTCCGGGACCACCACGGTGAGGTCGTAGCCCTTCTGGGCGGCGATCAGGGCGAGGGCGAGACCGGTGTTGCCCGCGGTCGCCTCGACGATCCGACCCCCCGGCTTCAGTCGACCGGACTTCTCCGCCTGGTCGATCATGTAGACCGCGATGCGGTCCTTGATCGAATTCCCGGGGTTCATCGACTCCATCTTCACGAAGAGTCGGCAGGGGCCGGTGTCGAGCCGCTTCAACTCGAGCATCGGGGTGTTCCCGATCATCTCGAGGACGTTCCCGAAGACGGGGGCGAAGTCGGTGGCGGGGGATTCGGACACGACGGATCTCCGGGGTCCGGCGTCCACGATCCGGCGGTCGGCGGCGTGGATGCGCGGGTTGATTGGGCGACCCCGTATGGTACCGGGGAAGTCGGGGCGGACCCGATACCGACGAGGCGAGCGCCCGTTCCGTCTCACGTCGCTCGCGGAACCGATCCCATGTCCGATCCCGACCCCGCATCCCATCCCCGGTCCCAGCCGGATCCCCCGCCGGAGCGGGACCGACTCGTCGAGTTCGAGGTGGCGGTCGCGTCCGCAGCCTCGGCCGGGATGGTGCTCGAGATGGCGGATGGTGCGCTGGAGCTTCGGACCCCCGAGGATCGAGCGGGGACCGGGGTCCGGGGCGAGATCGAATCCGCGCTCCGGCGTCGCCTCGAAGCCGGGCACCCGCTCCGCCGGATCGTCCACGGTCTCGGCGAGACGCCTGGACCGATCGTGGATCTGACCGGAGGTCTCGGCGCGGACACCGCGATCGCCGCGGCCTCGACCTCGTCCAGGCGTGTCGTGACCTGCGAGCGACATCCCGTGGTGGCGACGCTCCTCGAGGACGGTCGTCTCCGGGCGGTCGCGGGCGGCCTCGAGCCGGCATCGCGAATCGACGTGCATCACGGTGACGCCGTCCGCCGGCTTCGACAGGAGCACGTGCCACCGGCGCTCGTCATGATCGATCCCATGTTTCCACCTCGGCGGAAGTCATCGGCGTTGCCGCCCAAGCCGATGCAGCGGCTTCGCACGCTCCTGCACGACGCGGAAATCGACGTCGACGCCGAGGTTCACGACCTGCTCGTCGCCGCCCAACGCGTGGACGCCGGTCGAATCGTCCTGAAGCGGCCCCCGGACGCGATCGTCCCCGACACGTCCCTCGGGCCGCCGACCTTCGAGATCTCGACGAAGCTGCTTCGCTGGTCGGTCTGGGAACGTCGCTCGCGGGTCGGATGATGGGGCGGTCGGGAGCGACCTCGCGGCCCACGACGGCAGGGTGGTGGAGGCGTGCTCGCTCGAGATGCTCGACCTGCTGGTCACGGTGTGCGACGATGGGCATCCGCCGGCGGTTGCGGGAACCGACCTGGGAGTTCATCGCCGAGCGGTGTCCGCGACTCGCCGAGGTCATCGTTCACCAAAGGACCACCGCGTGATGAATGCGACACCCCCGAAACCCCCGTCCGCGTGCAAGTCGACCTCCGGCGGCGCCGCTGAATCGAGTCGACTCGGTTTCCTCGATCGGTTCCTGACGCTCTGGATCTTCCTCGCGATGGCGATCGGCGTGCTCCTCGGACGATTCGTGCCGGGGATCGGGGCGGCGCTCGACCGGGTGTCCGTCGGTACCACGAACGTCCCGATCGCGATCGGCCTGATCCTGATGATGTATCCGCCGCTCGCCAAAGTGCGGTACGAGAAGCTGCCCGAGGTCTTCCGCGACTGGAGGATCCTGGTGTTGTCGCTCGTGCAGAACTGGGTCGTGGGGCCGGTCCTGATGTTCGTGCTGGCGGTGGTCTTCCTGCAGGGCCATCCCGATTACATGATCGGGCTCATCATGGTGGGGCTCGCCCGATGCATCGCGATGGTCCTCGTCTGGAACGATCTCGCCCGGGGCAGCAGCGACTACGCCGCCGGACTCGTGGCGTTCAACAGCATCTTTCAGGTGCTGTTCTTCGGCATCTACGCCTGGTTCTTCATCACCTGGCTGCCCCCGATGCTCGGCCTCGAAGGGGCGGAGGTGGCGATCTCGATCGGGCAGGTCTTCCAGAGCGTCCTGATCTACCTCGGCATTCCGTTCCTTGCCGGCATGGCGACCCGTTTCGTGCTTCGACCGCTGAAGGGCGACCAGTGGTACACGGAGACGTTCCTTCCGAGGATCGGGCCGATCACGCTGCTCGCGCTGCTCTTCACGATCCTGGTGATGTTCAGTCTCAAGGGCGATCGCATCATCGCGCTTCCCCTCGACATCCTGCTGATCGCGGTGCCGCTCGCCATCTACTTCGTGGTGATGTTCCTGGTCAGCTTCCTGATGGCCCGGAAGGTCGGGGCGGACTACGAGCGGGCGGCCACGCTCGCGTTCACCGCTTCGGGCAACAACTTCGAACTGGCGATCGCGGTCGCCATCGCGGTCTTCGGCATCGGGTCCGGCGTGGCCTTCGCGACGGTCGTCGGTCCGCTGGTCGAAGTCCCGGTGCTCATCGGGCTGGTCAGCGTCTCCTTCCGGCTCAAGCGTCGCCTGTATCCGGATGAGCTGGTTCGAAGTGGAAGTGGCGACCCGCCGGCATGACGGCCGGTCGTTTGCAAGGTGCTGATTTGCAGGNACTTGGGTTTTCTGCGGTTGAGATCCGGAGCGGGCGGCAGCGTGGCCGTCGCATCGGTGGGTGTGTTTCGATTCGTTCCAGCGCCGACCGGCCCGAAGTCTCAAAGCATTCCAACCCGAAGGCGAGCAATCGTTTGGCTTCTTCGGGTCATCACATCGTCATTCGAAACTTGGGAGATCGATCTTTCGAATCGACGCGATATTCGCTACTCTCGCCTCGATGACTTCGGCGATCGGAAGTTCGTTGCTTCAAGCCGTTCGATGCACGAGACATCGTGNGAAAGAGATCAATCACATGACAGATATGAACAAGACCGCCGGCTTCAAGGCGGTCCATCGCCACGCGTCCACGCTCGCCGCCGGACTCGTCGCGTGCCT
>NYVS01000080.1 GCA_002684755.1 Phycisphaerae bacterium | reverse complement strand
CTCGATCGGCGACAACGTCAAGATCCAGAACAACGTCTCGGTCTACGACAACGTGACGCTCGAGGACGACGTCTTCTGCGGGCCGAGCATGGTCTTCACCAACGTCTACAACCCGCGATCCGCGGTCTCGCGCAAGGACGAATACCGCGACACGACCGTCCGCCGCGGCGCGACCCTCGGCGCCAACTGCACGATCGTCTGTGGCGTCGAGATCGGCGAGCACGCCTTCGTGGGTGCCGGCGCGGTGATCAACCGGGACGTCCCCGCACATGCCTTGATGGTCGGCGTTCCCGCGCGACAGGTCGGCTGGATGAGCGCTGCCGGCGAACGCCTCGAACTGCCGCTGGAAGGTGACGGCGAGACCGCTTGCCCGCTGACCGGCGATCGCTACCGAATCGAGCAGGGAAGACTCATCGCCCTCTGAATCGTCTCAAGCACCGAATCCATGCGAAGTCCATGCGAAGCATCATGCGTTTGACATCCAGGAGACAGGCCCAGATCGCGATCACGCTGCTCGACGCGGCGGTGTTCGCCGTCGCGTTCTGGCTGGCGATCGTGATCCGGTACGGCGAATTCACGCCACCACCCCAGACGCGATGGTGCCTGTACGCGGCACCGGTCGTCGGCGTGCTCTGCCTGCTTCCCTTCCGCTTCTACCGGGAAGTCATTCGCTACGTCGGGGCGAACGCGGTCTATCGATGCAGCATGGGCGTCACGCTGACCACCCTGGTCCTGCTCTCCGCGAGCTTTCTCCGAAGCGATTCACCCTCGATTTCGCGACTGGCCTTCTTCCCCTTCTGGATGGGATCGATCCTCGGCCTCGTCGGCGTGAGACTCATCGGGCGTTTCCTGTTCCGCGAGTTCATGCTGGGTGGCAATTCCGAGTCGCAGAAGCACGTCCTCATCTACGGCGCCGGCCAGGCCGGCGTGGGCCTGGCATCGATGCTGGCCGAGGACAATTCCGTCGCCATCGAGTGTTTCATCGACGACGACCGACGTCTCACCGGCCGGGACGTTCGTGGCGTCGAGGTCTTCCATCCGGACCAGCTCGACGAGCTCGTCGAACGACGCTCGGTCGACACCGTGATGCTCGCACTGCCTTCCGCGAGCCGCCAGCGCCGACGCGAAGTCATCGACATCCTCCGCGGNCGCGGCATCGAGATCCTGACCGTCCCGGACCTGCAGGAGCTCGACTCCGGCCAGGCGAAGTTCACGGATCTGCGCCCCATCGACATCCAGGACCTCCTCGGGCGGGAGTCGGTCACGCCTCAGCAACCGCTGCTCGTCGCCAAGATCCGGGGACGCGTGGTCATGGTCACGGGTGCGGGCGGTTCGATCGGAACCGAACTCTGCCGGCAGATCATCGANNTCGGTCCGGCGAGGCTCATCCTCATCGACAACTGTGAATTCAACCTCTTCCGGATCGACGCGAAGCTCGCGGAGTCCAATCCCCTCGGCGTCGCGGTCGTCCCGATTCTGGGAACGGTGTGCGACGGGCTCCTGATGCAGGAGACGATGGAGCGGTACGACGTCCAGACCGTCTACCACGCCGCCGCGTACAAGCACGTTCCGATCGTCGAGCGGAATCCCGTGGTCGGCGTGCAGAACAACGTGATCGGGACGCTCCGACTCGCGGAAGCGGCGGTCCGGTCCGGGGTCCAGGACTTCGTCGCGATCTCCACCGACAAGGCGGTGCGGCCCACCGGCGTCATGGGCGCGAGCAAACGCCTTGCGGAGTTGATCCTCCAGGGCCTCCAGAACCAATCGTCCGAGCGCGAAAAGACCCGTTTCTGCATGGTTCGCTTCGGCAACGTCCTCGGCTCGTCCGGTTCCGCGGTACCCAAGTTCTCCGAACAGATCCGGACCGGCGGCCCGCTGACGGTCACCCATCCCGAGGTCACTCGGTACTTCATGACGGTCCATGAAGCGGCGAATCTCGTGATCCAGGCCGGTGCCCTCACCAAGGGTGGCGACGTCTTCGTCCTCGACATGGGCGAGCCCGTCAAGATTCTCGATCTCGCGACTCGAATGATCGACCTCGCCGGCGTTTCGGTCCGATCCGAGGCGATGCCCGGCGGGCAGATCGAGATCGTCTTCACCGGGCTCCAACCAGGCGAGAAGCTCTACGAGGAACTGTTGATCGACGGTGACCTCGAAGGAACGACGCATCCCAAGATCCTGCGGTCCGCNGAGGCCTACATCCCCTGGCAGGATCTCGGCAAGATCCTGCAGCGGCTCGAGGCCGCGATCGATCGACGCGACACCCCGACCGTGGTCCAGATTCTTCAGGAGACGGTCTCCGGNTATCGCGGTCCGACCGAGCCGTCGAGGGTGACGGACGCCACTTGAACGGGCTGGACCGCCGAGGGACCGCTACCCTCTCCTTNATGGCACTGTGGCGACAGTCCGGGACCGTCTGGTTCGGCGCCGTCGCGGCGGCGGGACTCGCGCTNCTGANCCAGATCCTGCTGGCGAGACACCTCGACGACNAGACCTTCGGCGCGCTTTCCAACGCCTATGCGATCGCCATCCTCGTGGCGACCTTCGCCTTTCAGGGCCTCGGCGAGGTCACCCTTCGAAATCTCGCCGCGGTCGACATCACTCGGTCGGTCGTCGCCGCCGGGCTCCTCCTCCTCGTCGGCCTCGTGGCAAGCGGTGCGTGGACCTCGTGGACCGGTGAAGCCGGGACGACGCCCGGACTCCTGTTGGCGTTCGTTCCGTTCGTCATCGTGCAGGCGGGATTGACCGCCGGCATGATCTCGTTCCAGCTCGAACGTCGAAACATCGGAATCGCGGCCTGGCCCGTGGGATTCCAAGCCGCGCGACTCGCCGTCGTCGGCCTGGTCGTCGTGGCCGGGGCCGATGTCATCGCGGTTCCACTCGGATGGTGCCTCCTCCTCGCCCCCCTCGCCTGGTTCGGACTCCGACGCATGCGTGCCGCGAAGAAACGCATCGACCGCGTCCCGGCCACCTCGGCCTCAGGCATCATCCGCGCCGCCCTGCCCTTCTCGGCGACCCGACTTCTCGAGTTCGCGGAGATCCAGCTGCCGGTGGTGCTGGCCATGCCGCTCCTCGGCGCCTCGGAGACCGGCCGCATCGCCGCCTGCCTCGCCATCGTGCAGGGCCTGCTCCTCCTTCCCATCTCGATCTTCCAACGGCTTCTCCGTGCGAGCTTTCACGACTGGACACGGGCTGATCCGGCGCGGCTCCGCCGGGCGGGACTCGTCGGCGCCGTCGCGATGGCGGTCGCCGGGGCGGGACTCGGCCTCGCGATCCGACCGTTCGCCTCGATGATCCTCGGATCCATCTTCGGGGAGCAGTTCACGGCCTCCACCGGTTTCCTCGAATCGATGATGCTGCTTCTGCCGATCTGGTTCGCCTCGATCGCGATCAACGCCACGCTCGTCTCGCCCCGGCTCGCCGACCTGCGTTTCGGATGCCAGGCGGTCGGCATCCTGATTCTCGTCACCGGGTCGTTTCTCGGCGGATCGGACACCGATGGAATCGTGAAGGGTATGTTCGCATCCCAGACCTTCCTGCTCCTCTCCGGAATCCTGCTCGCGACCGTACGGCGATCGCCCGCGACTCCTGTCTGAACCTTCTCGGGATCGGCTCAACGAACCATGTGCGGAATCGCCGGCTTCATCGATCGATCAGGACGCATCACCGACGTCGCGGCGGTGATGGACGACATGAGCGAGGCGATCCGGCATCGAGGTCCGGACGGAGAAGGATCGTCGTACGACCCTGATCGCCGGGTCGCCTTCGTCCACCGGCGGCTTGCGATCCAGGACCCCAGCGATGCGGGCCGCCAACCGATGTCGTCCGCGAGCGGACGTTTCGAGATCATCTACAACGGGGAGATCTACGACTTNCCGGAGCGTCGACGGGACCTGGAGATCGCGGGNCNCCGGTTCCGCACCGGCTGCGACACCGAAGTCCTGCTCGCCGCCTTCGAGACCTGGGGCGTCGAATCGACCCTTCGGCGGATCGACGGCATGTTCGCCTTCGCGGTGCTCGATCGCGACGAGGATCGGGTGACGCTCGCCCGGGATCGAGCGGGTCAGAAACCGCTGCTGCTCGCGGTGGTCGGNGACGCGATCGCCTTCGCCAGCGATCTTCGCGCCCTCGAGCTGCTTCCCGACCCGTTCGCCTCGCGACTCGGCGGGATCGACGAACACGCGCTGCGCTGGTACCTCGCGAACGGCGCGGTCCCGTGGCCGATGTCGATTCGACCGGGCGTCGANCAGGTGGCACCGGGCGGACTGGTCGAGATCGATCTCCAGAACCTGGGAATCGACCGACGCCGGTGGTGGACGCCACCACTGCCCGCAGATGACGCNGCAGACACGGCGTTCGATCCGGCGGCGGACGATCGATCCGTTCTCGAGGCTCTCCGCGAAAGCGTCCATCGACGATGTCGAGCGGATCGTGCGGTCGGCGTGTTTCTCTCGGCGGGCCTCGATTCCCGACTGGTCGCCGCNCTCGCGGCCGAGGCTCGCCCCGGATTGCCGGCCTTCACGCTGGGCATGCCCGGGCCCTTCGACGAAACCACCGAGGCGGCAGAAGTCGCCGCGCAGCTCGGACTCGNNCATCAAGCCGTTCGACCGACCGACGACGAGGTCGTCGCGNCCGCGGAGACGCTTCACGACGTGACCGATGAGCCCTTCGCCGACTCCTCGCTNCTCGCGACGACGCTGCTCGCCCGGGCCGCGAGCCCCTCGATCGCCGTCGCATTGTCCGGCGACGGCGGCGANGAACTCTTCGGCGGGTATCGCCGACACGCGATGGCCGCGAACTGGAGCCGACGAGATCGGTCGCTCCGGGCAATCGCGCTCNTGGCGGAGAACCTTCCCGAATCGGTGACCGGGATGCTCGGGCGNATCAGACTGGGCCGCGGGACGGTGCTCGACGCGCTTCGAAAGATCGAGGCGGTGCCGCGCGGCCTNGCCGGCTATCTCGATCTCCGAGAACGACAGGGCGACGCCTCCGATCTGTTCGACCGAAGCGTGATCGACATCCGGGATCGAGTCCCGAAGAATCCCTGGGACGGNCTCTTCCCGGAGTGGAAGGGCGTCCGCAGCATGATGNCNGCGGACTTCAGGACCTACCTTCCCGACGATCCACTCGTCAAGATCGATCGGGGAACGATGCATCACGGGCTCGAATGCCGGTCCCCGTTCCTGGGACGGGAAGTCGTTGAAACCGCGAACGCGCTCGCCACCGCGAGCCTCTTCGAGCATGCCGGCGGGCGTCGACCGATTCGGGCCGCACTTCGAAGCCTCGGACTGAGCGATGCCGGAACGAAACGGGGGTTCGCCGTACCGCTTCACGACTGGCTTCGAGGCCCGCTCCGTCCCTGGGCGGAGTCGCTGCTTTCGGACACCGTGGACGACCCGCTCGATCAGGCGGCGGTTCGGAAGGACTGGATCGATCTCATCGCCGGGCGACGCGACCTCGCCACTCGCATGTGGACGGTGATCACCTGGCGAGCATGGTTCGCCGCGCGATCCTGAGGAGGTTCGTGCATCCATTCCTCGATCCCCGGGCACGCGGGAGAACGGCAGTCAATACACTCCCGTCATGGCCGTCTGGACGCTTGAGGAGCTCGCACGCAAGGACCGTTTCGGCGACCGGATTCACTTCTGGCTGGCCGCCCTTGTCTGCTTCGCCCTCCCGGTGAACGGCGGATGGGCCGGGCTCATCCTGGCCCCCCTCGTCGGCTGGGGAGCGCTCCGCACGCTGTACTGGCGTCGATACCTGCCCGCAGGACCCGCCTGCATCCTCTTCCCCGCAACCGCCTGGATCGGACTTCTCGCCATCAGCCTCACCTGGTCGCCCGACCCGCGTGTCGAGTGGCATCAGCTTTGGTCGCAGCGCTGGGTCCTCGTGATCCCCCTCCTGTGGCCGCTGATGGACCGGTGGCGATATCTGCTGCTCTTCACCCTCGCCGGGTGCCTTCTGCAGACGACGGTGCAGACCGTCGAGGGCATCGCGGAATGGTCCGACCCCCAGGGACGAAGGATTTCCGGATTCGAGACCCATCCGCGGACCGTGGCGGTCTGGTCGGCTGGCGTGGTCGTGAGTTTGATCGGTCTTCATCTCGGGGGCCTGCTCCGCCGGAGAATCTGGCTGCTCGGCTGCATCCCGCCAGTGCTCGCGATCATCCTCAGCGGCTCCCGTGGTGCGTTGCTCGGCCTGTCGATCGCGATCCCGACCATGGTCGTGGTGCTCGGTGTTCGAAGGCATCTCACTGCTCGAGGCACGATCTCGATGATGGCGGCGCTCGTGGTCGCCGGTACGAGCCTCGCGGTCTTCCANGATCGAATCATGCCCCAGTTCGAGCGGGCGGCGGAATCCGTGGCCACGATCGCCACCGATGGCGAGACCACCGACATCCGGCTGCTCTGGTGGCGATCATCGCTGCGGCAGTGGGGCAACCACCCCTTGCTCGGATACGGCCTCGGTGGCACCGCGGAAGCGCTGCGATCCGACCCCGAGCTCACCGCCAACCAGCAGGTCTCGAAGAGCCACCTCTCCGTCGCCGTCTTCAATCAGCCCCATTCGGTCTACCTTCAGGTGCTCCTCGAAGGCGGGCTCCTCGGCGTCGGTACCTTCGCCTTCCTGCTTCTGACGATCTTCCGAGCCGGATGGCGGAACAGCCTGCACCACCCCCTGGGGGCGATCGCGATCGGTGGCCTGATCGTCTGGATGACGACCGCGGCCTTCGATGCCTGGCACACCCGGTCGCAGCCGCTGGCATTCCTGTGGTTCACGGCGCTGCTTGCNGCCTTCGATCCCGGATGGATCNNCGGGGATTCGANGAAAAACGCCATCGAAGATGAACATTCGGGCGAGATGACCGGCTTGTCCAAGTCCACGCCCTCCGACGGTCGATGACTTCGACAGCCAGGCATGAAGAATCTCGACTCCATCCTCGTTCACGCCGATGACACCGTNCGAACCGCCCTCGAGCGTTTGAACCGGGCGGGCTGGACGATCCTCCTGCTCGTCGAAGCGAANGGCCGGCTCGTCCGCACGGTCACCGACGGCGATCTCCGGCGCATGCTCCTTGCGAACCACGATCTCGAAGCGATGCTTCGGGAGCTTCCGGTCATGGCTCCGCGGACGGTCCCGCAGGGTGCGCCGACGGACCTCGTTCTTCAGTTGATGAATCGATGCCAGATCGATCAGGTTCCCGAAATCGACGAGGCGGGACGTCCGATCGATCTTCATCTCCGGCGGGAGATCGATCAGCCGGTGCTGCTCTCACCACCTCACCTCGCGGAAGAGGAACGCACGTTCGTCGAGCAGGCGTTCGCGACCAACTGGATCGCCCCGGTCGGACCGAACATCGACGCCTTCGAAGACGAGATCGCCGCGACGGTGGGCATGCGTTCGGCGGCCGCCCTTTCCAGTGGCACCGCCGCGATCCACCTGGGCCTGAAACTCCTCGGCGTCGAGCCCGGCGACCGGGTGTTCTGTTCGGCCCTGACCTTCGTCGCGACCGTCAATCCGATCCGCTATCTCAACGCCGAGCCGGTGTTCATCGATTCGGAGCCGAACACCTGGAACATGTCGCCCGCCGCCCTGGCCAGGGCGCTCGAGGCCGCGGACCGCGCCGGCAACCTGCCGAAGGTCGTCGTCCCGGTCGGGCTCTACGGCCAGAGCCCGGACATGGAACCGATCCTCGAACTGTGCGACCGCTACGGAATTCCAGTGCTCGAGGATGCGGCGGAGAGCCTCGGCGCGACCTATCGCGGGCGNGCCGCCGGAACCTTCGGTCGTCTCGGAATCTACTCCTTCAACGGCAACAAGATCATCACGACNTCCGGCGGNGGCATGCTCGTCGGCGANGACGAGTCCCTGATCGAGCGNGCNNGNTTCCTCGCCACGCAGGCGCGGACCCCCGCGGGCCACTACGAACATCACGAGGTCGGCTTCAACTACCGGATGAGCAACATCCTCGCCGGGATCGGTCGCGGCCAGCTNCAGGTGCTCGGAGATCGNGTCGACCAGCGTCGAAACGTCTTCGATCGGTATCGATCCGGACTNGAGGATCTCACCGCCATCCGGTGGATGCCGGAGCCNGCCGGCTACCGATCGNCNCGNTGGTTGACGGCCGGCACCATCGATCCCGGCNGCACCGATCAGGACCTNCCGACCCTGGTCGCCTCCCTCGCCGACGCGGGAATCGAGGCCCGCCGGATCTGGAAACCGATGCATCGACAACCGGTGTTCGCAGGCCATGCATACTGGCCTCATCATCCGAGGGAATCCGTCTCGGACCGATTGTTCGAGACCGGGATCTGCCTTCCCAGCGGCTCCGGAATGACGCCGCAACAGCAGGATCGAGTCATCCGACGACTTCGCGAGCGTCTCGCCCCACCAAGCCGGACCTGGCGGAGTTCGACGCTTTCCCTCGGCTGACCGAGATCCGCCCCAGAGGCTAAAAAAACCACCGTCCCCCCGCTCGATCGCCGATGATTACAGGTCATGCTGATCGTCGTCGCGATTCTGCTGCTTCTGGTCATCGCCGTGATCTTCACGCGAGCGCCGCTCGACGTCGCGATGGTCGGGTGCCT
>NYVS01000079.1 GCA_002684755.1 Phycisphaerae bacterium | reverse complement strand
CCGGCGAATGGTGACGCGGAGAAGCTCCACGGTCTCGCGGAGCACTTCGTCGCCCGCCTCGTGGCCGTACTCGTCGTTGTACTTCTTGAAATTGTCGATGTCGAAGACCATCAGGGTGACGATCCGTCGTTCGCGTCGTGCGGAATCCAGCGTCTCGAGCAGGATGCGTTCGAACGCTCTTCGGTTGCCGGCCCCGGTGAGTTCGTCGGTCTCGCACAGGATCTCGAGGCCGCGAAGGTGTCGATCCAGCGCGAGCCAGTGCCCGAGCCACTCCGCCCAGCGCGTGAGATCGTCGATTCCGATCGTCGTGCTCACGAGCGAGCCGAGCATCGTCCCCGAGAAGTGGATCGGCGCCGACGGCCGGGCGTCGCCGTGGCCGTCGTCCTCCGGGCGGAGCAGGTGCACGTCCTGCGTCCGGAGATGGGTTCGAATCATCGCGAGGGCGATCGACCGGACCATGCCGTCGTTCTCCATGACGCTGCCCACGAGATCGACGTCTCCGAGGTCTTCCGGGACCTGGGACTCGTCGAAGGAGGCATCATCCGCGGCGGACACGTCGACCTCGGCGGGGACGTCGACGGAGGTCGGCGATGCTCGGTGCCGGGTTTCATCGATCGGCGTTCGCTCGAGCGGCGGCATGGCGGGCTGGTCGGTCTCGTGGGGCGTGATCGATCGATCCGGCATCGAGGGACGCGACGATGCGACGCCCAGTGCGGTCCGGAGGCGGGTCGAGGTGGATGGGACCTCGATCGCGTCGTCGAAGCCCGCGGCGAGTCCCGCTTCGATGGCGTCGTGCCGGCCGGTGGGCACGAGCAGCACGAGTCGCACCCGTCCATCCACGAGTCGGAACGCCTCGATGATCCGAACCGCGGAGAATTCCGGGATCGTGACCGGCACGACCACCGTCCGGATCCCCTCGTCCGGCCGGCACAGGCCGACGCGGGCGACGGCTTCGTACACGTCGTCGACGGTCTCGGTGCTCCCGGAGACCGTGTCTCGGATCAGGTCGAGCGTTTCGGTGTGCTCCACCCCGCCGTGCACGAGGAGGATCCGTTGCACGTCGCCGCGGGAAAGATCGGGTTTGAGCGTTGCGGGACCGGTCACGAGGGATCGTCCCTTCCAGAGAGTCCCAGCGAGGGAGGGTCGTCGAGATCGTCGCCGCCGAAGAGATCGAGAAGGTCACGCATCTCCGCGTCGGTCAGGGAAGTACGTTCCTCGCGTTCCGCGGGTTCCTCGTCGGCCGGTGAAAGCGATTCGAAGGGCGGGATCGGTGCTTCGTCGACGGGGTTGTCCGTGCGCTCCCGGACATCGAGCGATTCATGCGACTCATGCGGATCGATCTGCTGTCCTGCGTGCACTTCGATCGCGACCCGCTCGGTGCAGACCCAGATTCCAACGCTGGGCATGACCTCTCGAATCGTCTGGAAGAGCGGGGCGAGGTCCCGCCAGGCATCCCGATTGACCACCACCAGAACGGACCGCTCCTGCAGGTCGGGGGACCATTCCGCCCGCGTTCGCCGGGCGCGTTCGAGGGTCGCGAGTCGGGCCACCGCGAGCAGCGGGTGCTCCGCTCGTTCGAAGGATGACGCCGAGGGCTGCCGGAGCAGGTCGAGCAACTGCTGGGGGGGGTGCTCGTCCGGCGCGATCAACATGACGCACTTCACCGTCGAAGCATCGTCGTCGATCGAGTTTTCAATGGAATCCGACACCTCGAGATCTCCCGGTCTCAAGTCTAGCACCCGGTTTTCCCGGTGCCCGTCGAACTTGGAATCGGGTCCGGGGTTCGTGCCGGATCGACGAATATCGGAAGGGATGTCCACGAAAGACGGCTGCGCAGCGCGGGGGACCGCGTTTCGCCGCCGGCGATCGCTCCATCCGAAATCGACGGGTTCGACGCTCATTGGTGCCGGCTCCCGCGACAGGCTTCGATGAAGGATCCGAAGACGGCCGCCCCCGTGGACGGGTCGTCGGTTCGTTCGGGATGCCACTGGACGCCCACCATGTATCGACGCGCCGTCGCCTCGACGGCCTCGATCACGCCGTCCGGCGCGGTCGCGACGACGTCGAGTCGGCCCGGATCGTCCAGTGCCTGGACGTGATGACTGTGGACGATGCCGTCGAAGCCGCGACCTCGCACCGGATGGGTGGCCCCGTTTCGATGCTGGTCGGCGGTGTCGAGATGATCGGGAAGGTGCTGGTCGAGATGGCCGCCTGCATGCAGGCCCATCATCTGCATTCCGAGGCAGATCCCGAGCACCGGGAGATCCGGCGCGGCCTCTTCGAGTCGATCGAGCAATTCGAGTTCGAATGCCTGGCGATCGGGTGCGACGAGGGTCGCGGCCGAATGCACCGGTTGATCGAACCGCGTGGTGTCCGGATCATCGCCGCCGCTCAGGATCACCCCATCGAGATGCGGAATGATCTCCGCGGCCGACCCGGGATTCGGGAAGAGGGGGACCGCGATTCCGCCGGCGTCCGTCACGCTTCTGGCGTAGCTCCGGCGCAGGCGGATCTGGTCATCGACGAGGTCGGCGGTGACACCAATGAGGGGTCGTCCATGCGTGATCGGTGAAATGGGGGGAATCTCCGTCGAAGACAGCTGTCGACCGGGTCGAGGGACCCAAAACCGCCGGAATCGTCCTGCGCCACTGATCTGGGGAGATTGGGCGATCCGAGGACCGCTGACACATGCTGCCTCCTGTTCCGAGGAATTGCAAGGAGACTTGTCCATCAATGGCGATTTCGGTACGATCATCCGTTCGTCGCCGCCCAGGGACCGGACCCATGGCGGCTGTCTGAGACGGCTCGTTCGAAGGCGAGCCCGGACATCCACGGCATCGGATCGGGATTTTCCTCGATCCTCAACCGGAATAGAGAACCATGACCCAGTTCCAGGCTGCTCCCACCATCCCGCTGAAGACCGGCACCGACGGCAAGCACTACGTCGACTACAAGTCCGTCGACGACCTTCGTCGCCTGATGACGCCGAACGGCAAGATCTACACCCGGAAGCGTCTCGCCGCCTCGGCACGTGAGCAGCGTCGCGTCGCGCAGGCGATCAAGCGAGCCCGCTACATGTCGCTCCTGCCCTACACCAGCGCGACGCTCTGAGACCGGCCGTCCGGAATCGAGTCCGCCATCCAGAATCAGACCACGAGCGAGGGCCCGGCCCTCGCTCGTGTCTTTTTTTGGATCGATCGGCCCGCGGGGTCGGTGGGGACGTCGGGCGGTCCCGGGCGCCGCTCAACCCCGACGAGGGCCGCGGATCGAACGGATTCGTCCGAGTCCCGATCTCAGGAGGCTTCGAACCACGGTGGGGAGCCCGAGGGTCCAGTTCCACGCGAGCCTCGTGAGGATCCGGGATCGAAGTCGGCGAAGCCCCGGGTCGGAGGGTTCCACGGCGAGGCCGCGCTTGGTCCAGAGGAAGGCTGAAACGATGCGGTCATCCTCCATCGCGGCGACGGAGAGGTTGTGCATGCTGCGAATGCAGTCGGGCGCGCGTCGCAGGACCCGTCGCGAGATCGCGACGCCGCCATCGGCGTCACCAAGGCGATATCGGCAGACCGCGAGCCGCCGGAGGATCTCGAGATCCTCGGGGCGGTCCTCCGCGAGTCGCTCGAACACCGGCAAGGCCTTCGACGTCGAGCCGACTTCGAGCAGGAGCGAGGCCAGATGGAACATCTCCTCGAAGGACTCGTCGTCCTGGAGTCGATCCGCGGCGTCATCCAGCTGCACGCGGGCGAGCTCGGGTTCACCACATCCGAGGAGCGATTCCGCGAGTCGGCGGCGGGCCAGGGGCATCTCCGGATCGAGGCGGCGGGCGATCTCGAATTCAACCCGGGCCTCGTCGAACCGATGAAGCGCGAGGGCCGCGAGGCCGAGTTCCCAGTGTGCGGGGAAATTGGCGGGCTCGATCTCCAGGACGCGCCGGAATCGGTCGACCGCTTCGGGCTGGCGGTCCATCGAGACGAGGAGGCGTCCGCACGCGAGGAGCGTCTCGATCGACGCCGGGTGTTCGCGGAGCTCGGCGAGATGGAGCTGCAGGGCCCGCTCGGGGCGTCCCGTCGCGGCGAGGATCGCGGCGATCCTCGAACGGAGCTGCGGCATGCTCGGGGCCTGACGCATCGCTTCTCGATAGCACCAGCTCGCCCGATCGTACGCCTTGGTCTCCGCCTTCAGGTCACCCATGGCGACGAGGCAGCAGGGCATCTCGTCGTATCGCTGCTGCGCCTCGAAGTACGCGAGTTCGGCGTCGTCGTGCCGCTCGAGCCGGTGGAGGGCCGCGATCAGGATCGCGTGCACCCGCTCCTCCGCGTCCGGGGACTCGATGGCACGGCGTGCGTGTTCGGCGGCATCCTCGGGTCGGTCGAGCCGGAGCGAGAGTTCGGCGCAGGAGGCGGTGGGGCGATCGTCCTCGGGCAGCAGCAGGGCCGCCTGTCGCATGGAGGCGAGGGCCTCCTCGAGCCGGCCCATCGAGTCGAGGACCATCGACAGCGCCGCGTGCCATTCGCCGCGGACGGGGTCGATCTCGATCGCGCGCCGGATCTCCTGTTCCGCCTCCGGCCCACGGCCGTGGGCCAGCAGTCGTTCAGCGCGTTCGGCGTGATCTTCCGACTGGTGCCAGTCGCTCATTTGATGATCCCTTGCAGGAAGGAAAGCCGAAGAAGAAGGAGGCGTCGTTCGGAACGACCGGAATAGAGTACGCCGAACCGCTTCCGCATACGAGTATCGATCGCACACGGCTGCCCGATAATCCAGAAGGCCGCGAAATGCGTGGTTCCCGGGGCATTCCAACCGGGACCGAATGGAGCACCGAGTACATGTCCGCCCCCATCGCCAACCCGACACGCTCCCGGATCGCGGCACGTCCGCGGCGGATCGTGCTGATCAGGCGGAGCATCGGCGGCGGCGTGTTGTTCGCCGGGGCGTTCACCTTGAGCTGCTCCGCGGCCCCCGCGCCGTCGGGCCCTGGGATCGCACCGCACGCGACCATGAANNNTNCGGTCGAACGCGNCGACGCGCCNCGTGGAACGGGCACGAACCGATTCATCGACGAGGACGTCGCCTACCTCGCNTCGGTCTTCGCGAATCCCGCGGTGCCGCGGGAACTCCGGGTCGGTGCGGCCGAACGAATGGCTCGACTCGGATCACCNGAAGCCGCGGATGCGATCGGCAGNGCGCTCGAGTCCGATTCGGCCGACACGCGGNAGATCGTCGTCGAAGGNGTTCGGAAGAACGGCCGNGCCTCGGANGCCATCGTGGATCGGATCGCGGACGCCGCGGTCGCCGGTCGCGTCGGGGCTGAAGACGCATCCGTGATCATCGGGCGATCNGGATCGACCGCGATCGAGCGGATGATGATCGAGGTGGCCGGGGAATCGGATCCCGCGGCGAGGCGCCGCGGCTTCGAGGTGCTCGGNGGAATCAACGACCCCGCGGCCGCTCGGGCCCTGGTGGAGGCGATCCAGGACGCCCGGCCCGGAAGCGACGACGCGATCGCGATCGACGCGGCGCTGCGTCGCTGGTCCGACACCGCNTCCACGCGAGACGCTGCNGGTTGGCGGGCGTGGTGGACGAGGATGAACATCGACGGATCCGCCTCACAGGCCCTCGGACAGCTGGTCGATCGGATCGAGCGGGCGAATGAACGGGCGGCTCGNGCGGAGGCCCGCGCGGATGCGCTCGCGGTCAGGCTCGCCGATCTTCACGCCCGGCTCCTGGCGACGCTGCCCGAGTCCGATCGCGATCAGCGGATTCTCGAATTGCTCGAGGACGCCGAACTTCCGCTTCGGGCCGCCGCGATCGCCCAGGTGGAGCGCATGCTTCGAAACGGTCGGATTCTTCCCGAAGTCCTCCGCGCCGGCCTGCTCTCGACCCTCGACGACCCGGATCCGACGATCCGGATCACGGCGGGACGGCTTCTCGAAACGGTGGGAGGCGAGGATTTCGCCGCGAAGATGGTGGCCTCGCTCGAAGACGAGGCCGATCCCGCCGTGCTCTCGGCGGGACTCGAGCTTCTCGGCAACCGTGCCCGTCCGGCGGTGGTGCCNCTGGCGATTCGTCATCTCGACGACGAGGATCCCGAGGTCGTTCGGCAATCGGCGCGGGCGGTCGCCACGGTCGCCGCCGCGGGCGTGCTGGAGCCGGAACGCATGGCGGAGATCCGCGCCGCGATTCCGGCCGCGGACGAGGTTCGTGATTCGGAGATCGCTCGTCTGGTGGTGCTGGTGGCCGTCGATCCCGGTGANCCGTCGCTGGTCCGGCTGCTCGGTCACGAGGATCGTCACGTCCGNCGCGGNGCCGCAGAGGGATTTCTCGGTCGAGGACAGCGGGAGGCGCTCCGCAGGAATTCAGAGACGCCCGAGGTCCGGCGAATCGCGTGGCAGGCATGGTCGGGCGATTCCGTCGATCCTGAAGGGCTCGCGGTCCTGCTCGAACTCCGCCCCCCCCCGGAGGCGGAGGAGGCGGATCAGGTCAACTGGGGGCTCGCGGTGGCCCGAGTCCTCGAGCGGCTCCCGGTGGGACAGGTGCTCGCCGCCGACGACGTGCTTGGTGACGAGTCGGCCCGCTTCGACGACCGCCGGGCGGCACTCGTCCGNGCGGCGATGTCGGAATCACTCCCGAAGCCCGATCGCGACGCCGCGGCCCGCCGCCTGGCCCGCCGACTCATCGAGGCCGGACGTCCCATCGAGGCNGCGAACGAACTCCGACTNCTCGGCGCCGACGCCGATTCCGACCTCGGTCAGGATCTCTTCGACGCACTCGTCCTCGCGGAGGCATGGGACGAGGCGGTCGAAGTCCGTCCCGATCCGCCGGCGTGGGTGGCGTTCCTCGAGGCGTCCGCGATCTCCGAGCCACGGCTGGCCCGCGTCCTGCTGGACGAAATCGATCGGCGATTCGGCGATTCGCTCGATGAATCCCAGCGNATCGCGGTCGAAGCGGCCCGGGGGCTGCTCGCAGACGCGGGTGAGAACGCGGCTGGCGACGGTGACGTCGAGCCNGCCGCCGACGGCACCTGATCACCGCTCATCACCTCCAATCGCATCGATCCGCCGTGGAGCTCCGGCTCGTCGCTACCATCTGCGACTTCCGGTCCGCCGCGTCGCGGACGGGCCGATTCAAGCCGCCATCGTCGAGATCGCCTGGAGACCGAACATGCCTGCCGCCAAGAGGGCCGCCCCCCGGAAATCGTCCAANCGAACCCGGATCGAACGGGACACCATGGGTGAGATGTCGGTCCCCGCCGATGCGCTGTTCGGGGCGAGCACGCAACGTGCTGTTCTGAACTTCCCGGTCTCGGGCCGGTCGGTCCCCACCGAGGTCATCGAAGCGTTCGCGGAGCTGAAGCGCGCCTGTGCCGGTGTGAACGGCGAACTCGGCGTGATTCCGAAGAAGGTCGCCCGCAGCGTGGTGACCGCCTGCGACACGCTGCAGGCCGGGCTTCGTGGCGAAGGCGAGCGGCCGGCGGACTGGTGGGAAGGNCAGTTCCCGGTGGACGTCTTCCAGACGGGGTCCGGGACCAGCACGAACATGAACGTCAACGAGGTTCTTTCGAACCTCGCGGCGCTGGANGCGGGCAACCGGCTCGGCAGCCGCGATCCGGTCCACCCCAACGATCACGTCAACCAGGGGCAGAGCAGCAACGACACGTTCCCGACCGCGATGCAGATCGCCGGCGCCGTCACGATCCGGGAGTCGCTGATCCCGTCCTTGAAGCGGCTCGCCTCGGGGCTTCGAAAGAAGGCGCGGAAGTGGGACCGGGTGGTGAAGACGGGNCGGACCCACCTCCAGGACGCGACCCCGATGCGGGTCGGCCAGGAGTTCTCGGGATTCGCGGCCCAGATCGAACACGGCACGACCCGCGCGGAGCGGGCGATGAAGCGTCTCGCCGAGAANCTNCCGATCGGCGGCACCGCGGTCGGCACCGGAATCAACACCCACGCCGAATTCGGTCGCCGCGTCTCCGCGTCGCTCAAGAAGCGGCTTCGGATCGGCTTCGCCGAGGCGACCAACCACTTCGAGGCCCAGGCGACCCGTGACTGCGTGGTCGAGGCCTCGGGTGAACTCCGCACGATCGCGATCAGCCTGTCGAAGATCGCCAACGACATCCGCTGGCTCGGCTCCGGCCCNCGATGCGGCCTCGGCGAACTCGTGCTTCCCGCCACCCAGCCGGGATCCTCGATCATGCCGGGCAAGGTCAATCCGGTGATCTGCGAGAGCGTGATGCAGGTCACCTGCCAGGTCATGGGACACGACCTCGCGATCTCCACCGGCGGCCTCGGNGGTACCGGTTCGCTGCTCCAGTTGAACGTCGCGATGCCGATGATGGCGTGGGCGATGATCGACTCGATCCGCCTGCTCGCCAACGCCGCGTCGATCCTCCAGGACAAGTGCATCGACGGACTCGAACTCGACCGGACCGTCGCGGAAGGCTACGTCGAGCGAAGCCTGATGATGGGCACCTCGCTCGCACCGGTGATCGGTTACGAGAACGCCGCCCGACTCGCCAAGCAGGCTCACGCCAGCGGTCTCACCATTCGCGAGATGGCGCTCGAGCTCGAACTGCTCGAGCCCGAGATGCTCGCGACGCACCTCGATCCCGCTTCGATGACCGAGCCGGATTCGGGGGGCTCCGGGAAGTCCGGAAAGACGCGCGGATCGACCGGTCGGAAGGGAGGTGGCCGATGACCGCCACCAACACCACCCATGACCCGGCCTTCGATCCCGAACTGGTCGACGTCGAGATGCACGTCGTCCCACCGACCGCGCCGGTCACCGGCGTGGTCACCGCGAACGAACTCTGTCTCCGTGGCAAGTCGGCGAGTTTCATCCGTCACGTCTGCATCGACGTCGGGGGCACGCCGCTCGAGGGTCGGTTCCGGGCTGGCCAGAGCTTCGGCGTGGTGCCGAAGGGCGTCGACGAGCGCGGGAAGCCCCACAAGGTGAGGCTCTACTCGATCGCCTCGCCGACCGGGGGGGAGGACGGCGAGGGGCGGATTCTCTCGACGACCTGCAAGCGGCTGATCGACGAGTACCGACCACAGACCGAGCGGGACGAGGACCGAACGGGCCTGTTCCACGGGGTCTGCTCGAACCAGGTGTGCGATCTCTCGCCCGGCGACGAGGTGCTGGTCACCGGACCGGCCGGCAAGCGTTTCGTCCTCCCGGCGCGGCCGGAGAATCACGACTACCTCTTCCTCGCGACGGGAACGGGCATCGCGCCCTTCCGTGGGATGATCCTCGAGCTTCTCGAGGGAGGGTCGACGCCGTGCGAGAGCGAGATCCATCTCGTCATGGGTGCGCCCTACACCAGCGACCTCCTCTACGACGACGTCTTCCGGGCCCTCGCGGACAAGCACCCTGGATTCCACTACCACACCGTGATCAGTCGCGAGACGATGCCCGATGGTCGTCCGCAGGGCTACATCCATCATTACCTCGATCGGGAGACCCGCCTTCACGCGGATCTGCTCTCGAAGGACCGGACGCTGCTCTACATCTGCGGTCTCGCCGGCATGCAGACCGGGGTGTTCCAGACCATGGCGAAGCTCGGGGTGGGTGGCGCGTATCTCAAGGTTCACGAGGAACTGGCGGACGTCGCCCCGGCGGACTGGAAGTCGGCCGACATCAAGCGAAGGGTCCGTCCGACGCACCGGTGCATGCTCGAGGTCTACTAGGCTCCGACCGATCATCGAACGATGAACCGCTTGAACACAACCGCGGCCGGGCGTCTCCAACGCCTGGCCGCGGTTGCTTCACGGGGAGATCGGAATGGAACGACTCGGTTCAGTCGTACGCCGCGGTCACGGTGGGAAGCTCGATGTTGCGGAGCTTCAGGTTGGTCGTCATGCGGAAGTTGGATGCGGTTCGGTGCCGTTCGGCGAAGAAGAAGCTCAGTTCGTACTCCTCGCCATCCTGCAGTCCCAGTCGGTTCAGGTCGACGGTCTGCTCCTTGGCGCCGTGCACCCCGCCGAGATCGATCACCAGCTCGCGGTTGATGTAGACCCACACGTCGTCGTCACCACGGAAGGTGAACACCTGGGCGCCGTCCGCCTCGTAGGTGAACTCGGTCTGGAGTTCGAACGTGAAGTGGTAGTTGTGATCGGGGCCCGAGCCACCGGAATTGCCGAAGAGCTCGTGGTCGATCGGGAAGAAACCGCCCCGCTCGACGCTCTGGGCGTCGGTGTTCGAATCGAAGACGTAGGAGCCGTCGGCTTCGCGATCGAGCGTGATCTCAAGCAGCTTGGATCGATTGATCCGCGGATCGTCGCGATACCAGAGCCTGAAACTCTCGTCGCTCTGGATGCCACCGCTGTCCGACGCCCCGGTGCTTCCGGCGGAGTCCCCGAGGCTCGAGTCGAACAGGTGCCAGCAGATCGGTCGACCGGAGGCGTCTCTCCACTGCGATCCGACCTTGAAGCCTGAGCCGGAGAAGACGGGCTTGCCATCGGCGTCCAGCTGGGTGGCCACGTTGCCACAGTAGAGGCCGAAACCGCTGCTCGGCCGACGTTCGAAGTCGGGATGCCCCGCGGCCGCGGTTCGCTCGTGGAAATCCCGGACCACGCCGGTGAGTTCGAGCGTTTCAGGATCCTCGTCCTGCTGAGCGGGCTGGAAGCCNGTGGCNGCGGCTCCTACGAAGCCGGCGGCGAGGCCGGCGGCGAAAACGGTGGTGGTCGTTCGAATGAAACTCATGCTTTCTCTCCTCACGGGGTGCCTCCGCGAATGCGGGGCCTCCAACGAGAAGAGGCTACGATTCGATTTCCGCCGATCGAAACGAAGGTTCGCCNGTTTCACCCGATTCACGTTCGTCCAAACCGGCTGGGCGGGCGGTTCCACCTGTTCCGGTCGTGAGGCCGGCATTGCAGCGGACGAGCACGTGATGCCGATGTCGAAACAGCAGATCATCGAACACGAAGAAGNAGGGCGCGACGTTTCATGGATTGNTTCCGCATCGAAGGTGGCCGCCGACTCGCCGGGCGATTGACGGTCGACGGTTCCAAGAACGCCTCGCTTCCCCTGATGGCGGCGGCGCTGCTGAGCGACGGCCCCGTCGAGCTCGACGGCGTTCCCGACCTGAGCGACACGGGAAACATGGTCCGGCTTCTCGAAGATCTCGGACTCGAGGTCTCGCGGACCGAGGGAGGCGGGATGCGTTTTCGGACCGTCGACCCCTCCGCGATCCACGCCCGCTACGACATCGTCCGGACCATGCGGGCCAGCATCTGCGTGCTGGGGCCGCTGCTCGCTCGCCGAGGACGGGCGATCGTCTCGATGCCCGGAGGGTGCGCCTTCGGTTCGAGGCCCGTCGACCTGCATCTCCGCGGGCTCGAGGCCCTCGGGGCACGCATCCGGCTCGACGGCGGTGACATCCACTGCGAGGCCGACGAGCTGGTCGGTACCACCATCTTTCTCGGCGGCCCGTTCGGCTCGACCGTGCTGGGTACCGCCAACATCATGTCCGCCGCCTGCGTGGCGAAGGGGACCACGGTCATCGAATCCGCGGCCTGCGAGCCCGAGATCGCGGATCTCGCGCGACTTCTGAACTCGATGGGGGCCCGGATCACGGGTGCCGGCGGTCCGCGGCTGGTGATCGAGGGTGTCGAAGCGCTCGGCGCCGCGACGCATCGAGTCATGCCCGATCGGATCGTCGCCGGCACCTACGCCGCGGCGGTCGCGGTGACCAACGGCGACGTCGTGATCGACGACTTCCCCTACGACAGCCTGCTCGCCGCGGTCGACCGGTTCTCGGAGATCGGAGTTCGAGTCGAACGACAGGATCCGGCCGAGGATTCTCGACGCTGCAGCGTCCGGGTGACCTGCGAGCGTGATCTTCGGCCGTCGATCATCACGACCCAGCCGCATCCCGGCTTTCCGACGGATCTGCAGGCCCAGTTCATGACCCTGCTCTGCCTCGCCCGGGGCAACAGCATCGTGACCGAGAAGATCTACCCCGAGCGGTTCATGCACGTGGCCGAGCTTTCGCGAATGGGTGCGAATCTCATCCGCCAGGGACCCACCGTCATGGTCGTCGGCGGAGAGCAGCTGGTCGGCGCTCCGGTGATGGCGAGCGATCTGCGAGCGTCCGCCGGGCTCGTGATGGCCGGACTCGCCGCCCGCGGCGAGACCATCGTCAATCGGGTCTACCACCTCGATCGCGGCTACGTCCGGATGGAAGAGACCCTGAACGCCCTCGGCGCNTCGGTCGAACGGATCGACGACAAGGAACTGGCGGCGGATTCGACCACGGACTGAATCGACCCCGGTCGATCAATCGCGAGGACGGAGGGCCGCGTGGAGCGCGATGGCGGCCGCGGTCGCGGCGTTCAGGGAGCGTTCGTCNTCGCCGCCCGGAGCCTCCTCCGACGGCAGGCCGGAAGGACCTTCGATCCGGATCCGGTTCGGACATCGCTCGAGGATCCCCGGTGGGATCCCGTGTCCCTCGTTGCCGATGACCAGCATCACCCGCTCGGGGAACGTCGCACGATGGAGGGGTTTGGCATCGTCGAGGTTCTCGATCGCGATCGTCTCGATGTTCGCGGTCGAGGCGAGTTCCGGAATCGCCTCGCCGAGCGTGCCGANCCGGGCCCAGGGGACTCGGAAGACCTGGCCCATCGAGATGCGGATCGTTCTTCGCAGCATGGGATCGGAGGCGTCGTCGTCGAGCACGATGCCCGACGCCCCGAGCGCGGCCGCGATGCGGAAGATCCCACCGATGTTGTCCATCGAGGTCACCCCGGCGAGGGCGACCAGGGCCAGGGGGCCCGAGGCGGGGATGTCCGACGTCAGATCGGCGAGATCCGGATCGCGACGAGGCCTGATGCCGACCGCGATCGCGCCGCCGTGGAAGTGATATCCGCTCACCGCCGTCATCAGATCGAGATCGGCGAGGTACACGGGCGCCGGGATCTCGCGGGGGTCCACCAGTCGCTGGTCGGGGGCGAGCAGCACCGCGTCGACACGGGCCCGGTCTTCACGAACCGCGGTGAGGAATCGCGACACGACGCGGGGTGATTCGACCACGAACCGGCCACCGTCCGCGCGAAGGTCACGATCCCGGATCCGGCGGAACGGATCGAGGCGGGAATCCTCGGGATCGAGAATCGTGGTGATCACGGCTTCGGGGTCGGGCTGGCGTCCCCGTCCGCGACGACCGCGTCGACGAGGGTTCTGGAGAGTTGTTCGAGCGTCGCCTCGAGGCGATCGACCGCGGTCTGGAACGGCTCGATGCAGGACGTCGTGGCTTCCGGATGGTCCGCGACGAACGAGGGATCGAGCTCGGTGAAGGTCCGCATGCGGTCGGCCGCCAGTCGAACGTCCATGCTCGCCCGAACGGAGGCGTCCACCGCTTCCAGCAGACGACGACGCGTCGCGCTGTCCGCGTCCGGGGCGATCATGATCGCTTCGAGCGCCAGTCCCAGCAGATCATCGAAGGCGAGTGCGAGCTGCCCTCCNGCGAGCTTCATGTTCGCGAGCATGACCGGGATNGAGGTGCCGACCTCGGAAACGGCGTTTCTCNCGTCGGCGAGCACTCTTTCCGAGTCCGCGAACGCCTGCAGGCTGTCTCGTCGGATCTCGAGCACCCTTGGAACCAGGGAGGCATCGACCTCGGTCTCGATGTCGGCGNCGATCGTCTTCATGTCACCGAGATTCCGACTCGCGATGCCGANCCCACGTTGAANCCGGCGGCCGTCGACGCGAACCTCCTGTTCGAGCGTCTGCATCGCGTTGCCGCTGGAGATCAGCGCACGCTCGAGTTCCGGAAGCGCTGCCTGCACCTGCTGGATGACGGCCGCGAGTCGTCGCTCGCTCGACTTTCGGACGTCATCGGACTCCACGTCCAGTTCCAGTCGATCGAGCGCCAGCTGGAGTGAACGGTACGTCTTCGCGGCCTGGATCATCCGGGGGTCGAGGTTTTCATCGAATCGCTTCATCGAGGCCTGGATCGAGCGAAGCAGTTCGGCGTTGCGACGACCGAGGAAGACGATGGCGCCGTCCGCGGGGGTCACGGAGCCGCGGTTCATCGGAATCACCCGGTCANCGGTGCCGGTGAACGCGAGGGCTGGATCGCCCGGGTCGAGCACGGACACCGCGCCGCCGCTCCCGGCGACGCCGACCGACCTCACGATCGATGCGTTCCTGGCGAGTGGCAGGGATCGATCGAGTTCGAAGCCGATCCTGATCTCGCTCACCTTTCCGTCGTCACCGATGGTCGGGTCGACGGAGGTGATGTATCCGCGGGGGGCGCCGCCGTAGAGAACGGGGCCGCCGGCCTCGAGCCCNGCGGCGCCGGCGGCNGTGNTGGTGGTCGCGACGTACGCCTCNCGCGTTGGTTCGAGGAGCCGGGAGATTCGGGTGACGCCCCACGCCATGCCGAGGATCGCGCCNAGGACGATCGCGCCGGCGACGCGTTTCTGTCGGAGAGATCGGTCTTGGGCAGCCATGGGTGGGACGGAGCCTCCGCCGGATCAGGAGTCGTCGCCGGCCTGGTNGCCGATGATGACGGAGAACAGCCGGGACTGCGCGTCTTCGAGTCGCTTCAAGGTGTCGGCGAGGAAGCGCTCGATCATCGCCTGCAGTTCGGGATCGGCCTCGAGCCGTTCCGGGTGGTCCTGCATCACGGCCTGGAAGCTCTCGGCCGCGACCCGGGCCTCGCTCGCCGCGATGGTGAAGTCCCGGGCGGCCGCGAAGAGATTCTCGTTCGAGAGTTCGGTGGGGGACGGCTTGTAGAGGATCCGCCAGGGACTGCGGCGGATCTCGATCGTCGCGAGTTTCAANTCGCCTGCGGCGACCATGGCGTCCTGGAGGACGGCCCGGATCGACGGCATCGAGGCGGTGAGCTGGACCTCGAGGCTCTGCAGGATGCTGGACGCGTCGTCGATCGCCGCGACGCCACCGTCGAGGGCTTCGTCGACCCGGGCGAGGGTGTCGTCCTTGATGCGGCGGGTGATGGCGACCCCGTTCTCGGTGATCACCTCGAGGTTCGCGACCGCTTCGTCGATCCGGCCGATGTTTCGTTGCACGAGTTCACTGACGAGACGCAGATCCGTTCGAACCTCGCTCATCGCGGCCTGGGCGTCGCCCATCGTCGTCTCGAGATCCGACGATGCCGTTTCGACGTTGTCCAGGGTTCGNCCGATGCTCCCGCTCCANGTGCCGTAGTCGCGGCGGACGCTTCCCATCACGGTGCGTGCATCGACCAGCGCGGGTTCGATCTGTTCGTCGAAGACGGGTTTCACCCTCGAGTCGACGAAGCCGGTCAGGTTGGAGACGTTGGTGAGGATCTGCCTGGTGGCCGCGGCGTTCCGGCCGCCGACCACGGTGGTGAGCAGGCCGTCCCCCGGCGTGGCGTCGATCGTGCCGCTCCCATCGGTGGGGAGGCGTTCCGCGGTCGCGCCATTCTTCGGCGTCGGTGCCGGAGTCACGATGTCGGCGCCACCCACGGTGGAGATGTTGATCCAACTGCCGCCGCCGAGGATCGAGGCGGTGCGGATCGCGACCGCGTTCGACCAGAGCTGGATCGACTCGTCCACTTCGAAGGTCACCAGCGCGGTGGGCTGCTTTCCATTCTCGAATCCGACGAGTTCGATCTCGGTCACNGCGCCNCGGACCAGTCCGCCGACGCGGATCTGGGATCCCACGCTGAGACCCGACACGCCGTCGGCGAGATCGAACCGCACGACGTACCGATTGAAGCTTCCGAGGATCGACGACAGCCAGCCGCTGTTCAGGACGACCATCGTCGCGAAGAAGAGGAGGATCGCCGAGAGCGTGAACAGCCCCGCCCGGACGTTGTTTCGTCGATTGTCGCTTCCACTGGCCATGGGTGGAGTATCGCCGGATTCGGTCGCCCGTGCGCGTCGGGACGCCGTCGGATCAGGCGGAAACCATCGCCTCGTTGTCCGGATATCGCTCGATCGCACGCAGAAGTTGCTCGATCTGGGCGGGAGGAGGCATCGAGGTCAGCCGGCGCCGCAGGGCGGTGCAGGTCTTCAGTTCCCGTTCGCCCATCAGGAGGTGTTCCTTCCGGGTGCCGCTCGCGGCGAGATTGATCGCCGGGAAGAGCCGACGTTCCGCGATGGCCCGNTCGAGGATCAGTTCCATGTTCCCGGTGCCCTTGAANTCCTCGAAGATGACCTGGTCGGCCCGGCTNCCGGTGTCCACCAGGCANCTGGCGATGATGGTGAGCGAGCCACCCTCCTCGACCTTCCGGGCGGCGCCGAACAACTGCTTCGGAATCTCCATGGCCCGCGAATCGAGGCCGCCCGACATCGTCCGGCCGCTCTGTCGGAAGGACCGGGAGTTGTTGAACGCCCGNCCGAGACGAGTGATCGAATCGAGCAGGACCACCACGTCGCGACCGGCTTCGAGCTTCCGCTTCGCCCGTTCGATGGCGAGCATCCCGAGGCGGCAGTGGGTGTCCACGTCCATGTCGTTGCTCGATGCGAGCACTTCGGCGGGGACGTTTCGACGGAAGTCCGTGACCTCCTCCGGCCGCTCGTCGATCAGGAGGGCGACGACGTCCACGTCCGGATGGTTCTGCTTGATCCCCATCGCGATCTGCTGCAGGAGGATCGTCTTGCCCGCCTTCGGCGGGGCGACGATCAGACCACGGGTGCCGTAGCCGATCGGACAGAAGAGATCGATGAGCCGGCACGCGGGGGGGCNGCCGCGATGCTCGAGGGCCATGCGGGGCGCCGGATCGATGGGGGTGAGTTCCTCGAACGGCTTCCGGGCCTGGTACNCGTCGAGCTCGAGGCCCTCGATTCGGAGGATNCGATCGACGGTGGGTCGCGGGGGGCGTCCGCCGGATCGTCGTCTGCGGCGGGGCTTTCGCTCGACGACCTCGACCTCGAGTCGCTGGGAGGGCCGGAGTGCGAACTCCTCGAGCATCTCCGCCGGAACGAACGGATCGTCGTCGGACACGACCAGTCCGTCACCCATCTGGCGGAGGCGGGGTTCGGAGCCCTTGGGAACGTCGAGGATGCCGGTGAAACTCGTCATGGATCGTGTCGCCTGCGGATCTTTGCGGGCCGGGAATCGACGGGTTGGAGCACGTCGAGGGACGTTCCGACCGGATGGTCGCGAACATCGTGGGTGGGTCGTTTCGGAATCGGCGAACCAGAGCGCCGTTACCGATCATCGTCGAGGGGGTCGTCGATCTGCGATCCGCCGCGACCGCCCTCGAACTCGCTGTCTGTTGCTGCATCGCCTTCTTGCTGCACCACGTTGGAGAGTGGTGCGTCGAGGGGATCCAGGCGGCGGGAGAAGGCGTCTGCCTGCCGGGTTTCTTCCGCTCGACGCGGTTCGGAGTAGAGCAGGGCGACCCCGGAGTTGTCAACCGGAACGGTCGGCCGACCAGGCGGTCGCGATCTCCCCGGCGAGCGATGCATTGGCGATGAGCAGGGCGAGGTTCGCGGAAACCGGGTCGATCTCCGCGTCGGCGATCATCGATCCGAGGAGGAACGGGGTGACGCCGGAGCCGTCGATCCCCTGGGCGGCGGCCCGTGCCAGTCCGGCGTCGACGAGGACGTCCATCCGGTGAGGATCGATCGCTTCCTCGGCAGGACAGGGATTCGCGACCAGCATGCCGGAAGCTTGGTCGAACGCACCCCAGTGACGCCGGCAGGCTTCCGCGATCGCCGACGCGGAATCGAGTCGATGGGGGACCTCGAGTTCCTCGCTGAGCCCGACGGTGAAGATCGGAAGGGCGTCGGTCCGGTAGCCCACGACCGGCACCCCGAGGGTGTCGAGCATCTCGAGCGTCGCGGGAAGGTCGAGGATCACCTTGGCGCCGGAGGCCACCACGACGACGGGTTCCGAGGCGAGGGCGCGGAGATCCGCGGAGACGTCGGGGCGTTCCGTCCAGCCACGGTGCACGCCGCCGATTCCGCCGGTCGCGAAGACGCGGATCGGCTCGGGCGCGGCGAGTCCGCACGCGTGCATCGACGCGGCGACCGTCGTTCCGGCGGAGGCGCCGGCCACCGACAGCGCGCCGAAGTCGCGGTTGCTCGCCTTTCGCGCGGTCTCGTCGAGCGCCAGCGCGGTGAGCTCATCGTCGTCGAGGCCGATCCGCAGCGTGCCGTCGATCATCGCGATGACCGCCGGCACGGCGTTCGCGTGTCGCACCGCCTGTGAGACGAGTCCGACGGCCTGCAGGTTCAGCGGCGCGTCGTCGTCCCACGCGGTCCGGCCTCCGAGCAGGCCCGCGACGGTTCCGCCGGCCCGGAGGCAGGCGGGCGCGGTGCGGCCGGTCCGGGGGAGTCCGTGGGTGAGCACCGCGGTCTCGAGTCCGACCACGGGGCGACCGTCGGCGAGTGCGGCCGCGACCTCGGGATGGGTTCGAACGAATCCGTCGGTGGAATCGCTCATCGGCGTCGGGTTCGCACCTTGCCCTGCATCCGGCGGGCCGGCATCTTGGTGGGCACGATGCCGCCGGGGAAGGCGGCGGTGTCGTCGGCCTTGACCGGCGGCGCTTCGGTCCGCTTCACGGACGCTTCACGATCCTGCACCCGCTTCTCGGCGAGTTCCTTCTCGGCCCGGACGTCCGCGGGGACGGTGCCCGGCACGAAGTCCTCGTAGACCTGCTGCGGGATCTCGATGTTCGCGAGCATCTCGCAGTTCGTGAGGAGATCGCCCTGGTCGGGGCTCACNAGGCTCCACGCCACGCCCTTCCGGCCCGCGCGGGCGGTCCGACCGATCCGGTGGACGTAGACCTCGGGGTCTTCGGGAAGGTCGTAGTTGATGACGTGGCTGATGCCGTCGACGTCGAGGCCGCGGGCGGCGAGGTCACTGGCGACGAGCACGGACAGTTTTCCGCCCCGCAGCCGTTCCATGACCTTGTTCCGCTGGCTCTGGATCAGGTCGCCGTGGATCGCATGGGCCGCGATGTCCTTGCGATTGAGGAACTTGGTGACGTCGTCCACGGTCCGCTTGGTGCGGCAGAAGACCACGGTCAGCT
>NYVS01000078.1 GCA_002684755.1 Phycisphaerae bacterium | reverse complement strand
CGTCGACCTGCTCCTCTGCTGCCATCTCCCCGATCGCCAGCACCGGGCGATCGACGCGCTGGCGGACGCCGTTCGCGGCGGTCGGATCGCGGAGCGTCGGATCGACGACTCGCTCGAACGGCTGGATCGACTCTTCGCCGCCTACGTCCGCCCGCCTCATCCGATCGATTCGAATTCCTCGCATCATTGATCTTCGTCCTCATCCTGGAGTGTTCCATGTCGGCCATTCGCACCTTCATCGCCTTGAGCCTCGCTGGCGTCGTCTCGACCGTCGCGTTCGCCACCTCGGCCGCGTCACCGACGAAGACCGACGACCCCGTCCGGACGGATGCGCGGCTTCTCGAGACGGTCGCGGAGACACCGACCGCGGCGGGCCTTCGCGCCTGGCACGACCTGCTCGGTGGCCAGCCACACGTCGCGGGGAGTCCCGGNGATGCCGCGGTCATCGCCGCGATCGCGGGGGCGTTCGAGGGCATGGGGCTCGAGACCGAGATCTGGCGGTTCGAGCCGCTGCTCAGTCGCCCGATCGCCGCGAGCCTCACCTTCGTCGAGGAAGCGTCGACCGCCGGGTCGGGTGACTCCGAGTCGNCCGCGGACGACACCCGACCGCCGAAGCGACGTCGTCGCGGCGTCGTCTCACTTCCCCTTCGGGAGCGTGAACTGCTCGCCGATCCGGCGACCCGTCATCCGGAACTCGACTGGGGATGGAACGCCTACTCGGGAAGCGGTCTCGTGGAGGCGGGCGTGGTCTACGCGAATCGAGGGCGTCCCGAGGACTTCGCGCGGCTTCGCGAGCTCGGGATCGACTGCGCGGGTCGGATCGTGCTGGTCCGCTACGGCGGGAACTACCGGGGCTTCAAGGTCCGCTTCGCGGAGGCGGCGAACGCCGCGGGGGTGGTGATGTTCACGGATCCGGCCGATTCCGGCGACGATCGCGGCCCGACCTGGCCGGAGGGCGGTTGGGCGAACGAGACGTGCATCCAACGCGGCTCGATCGTGACATTGCCCTACAAGGGCGATCCCCTGACGCCCTTCGAGCCCGCGATCGACGGAACCAAGCGGCTTCCCGTCGGCGACGTGGATCTGCCCACCATTCCGGTGCAGCCGATCGGATACGCCGCCGCGAACCGGATCATGGCGGCGATGAAGGGACCGTTGGTCGACGACGAGGGCTGGAAGGGCGGTCTCGACGTTCCGTATCGGCTCGATGGGGGCGATCTCGAACTTCGGCTCGAAGTCCGACAGGAGCGTCTCCTCATGGAGACCGCGAACGTGTTCGGCATCATCCGGGGACGAGAGGCGCCCGAAGAGGTCGTGATCGTCGGAGGACATCATGACGCGTGGGGTTTCGGTGCCGCCGACCCGCTCGCGGGGACGATCGTGCTCATGGAGACCGCCCGCGCNTTCGCGACGGCGCTCGAGGCGGGGATCCGTCCGCGACGCACCGTGGTGTTCGCCGCGTGGGGCGCCGAGGAGTTCGGCATCATCGGTTCGACGGAGTGGTGCGAGGCGCACCGGGAGCGACTCGGGGCGGATGGCGTCGCNTACGTCAATCTCGACATGGCGGCCATGGGGACGAACTTCCGGGCGTCGGCATCGCCGTCGTTGCGTGACGCGGTGATCCGCGCCGCGGATCGCGTCGAGCAGCCCGGCGGGGACGGAACTTCGGTGATGGAGACCTGGAGGGGTGATCGTCCGAAGCCACGGCCCGGGGACCTCGGCGGGGGAAGCGATCACGTCGGCTTCCTCTGTCATCTCTGCATCCCGAGCATCTCGCTCGCCACGAGGGGCGCCGAGGGTGTCGTCTACCACTCGAACTACGACACGTTGGAGTGGTACCGATCCAACGTCGGGGAGGACTATGCCGGTGCGTTGATGCTCACCCGGATCTGCGGTGAGCTGGTCGCCGACCTCGCGGACGCACCGGTGCTGCCGCTCCGGCCGACCGCGACCATCGAGGACCTCGCCGGCCGTCTCGACGGGATCGCGACGGCGGCCACCGAGGCGGGGCTTCGACTCGACCTCGAACCGATTCGAGCCGAGCTTGCCGAAACGGCCGCCGCCCTCGCCGCGGCCGAGGCGGCACTCGACGGCGTCGAAGCCGAGGCCGCACGACGTCGAGTGAATCAGGGGCTCCGCCGGCTCGAGCGGGTCTGGTCGGACGGGAAGGGGCTTCCNGGCCGGCCCTGGTTCCAGAACCTCTTCGCCACCTCGAATCGGGACAGCGGCTACGGGGCCGTCGTCCTGCCGCTCTTCCGGGAGGCGATCGTGGACCGGGACCAGGTCGCCCTTGATGCGGCCGCCATTCGTTACCGGACGCGGATTGCGGCATTGACGGCCGAAGCTCGCCGCCTGGTCGACGAGGCCAACGATGGTTGATCGGTCGGGAGGGCTCCGGATCGGCTCGTGACCGGATCAAACCCCGCCAAAGCAGGCCGGAAACGTGGAAATCAGCGTTTCGAATGCTACCCTCAGGTGTTCGAGCCCGATCGGGCCATCGCCGCACCGATCGGCATTCGACGAGTTTTCCCACGACGGGGAACCATCTCGTGTCCCGAAACGTCTTATTCGGGACAAGATTCAGAGGCTCCGCCGGATCTCGATCCGGGATTCCGGGGCAACCCACGTGATCAGGCCGAGTCCGCACCACACCAGCCGCAACAGAAAGCACCTCTCCCATGTCGATGAGACGCAGACTTCTCNCNTCCGCCGCGATTNTCGCGGGCATGTTCGTCGGTTCGTCNGCCNCNGNCCAGACCNTNTCGACNAAGCTCGTGATGTCGGGACTCGCNCGNCCGATCTTCNTCACCCAGGCCCCCGGTGACGAGTCACGACTCTTCATCATCGAGAAGCAGGGNCGGATCAAGATCTTCAACACCGAGACGGGGACGCTGAACAGCGACTTCTTCCTCAACATCGANTCGATCATCACCGGTGGNACCAGNACCAACAGCGAGCAGGGCCTGCTCGGTCTCGCNTTCCATCCGGATTACGAGAACAACGGCTACTTCTACGTGAACTACACGGCGNNCGCCGGNAATGGCGACACCGTCATCCGCCGCTACAGCCGCGGCGCCGATGCGGATCACGCCACNACNNCCGGCGCCTTGACGCTGATGACCATCAACCAGCCCTATTCGAACCACAACGGTGGAATGATCGCCTTCGGNCCGAATGACGGCCTCCTGTACATCTTCACCGGCGATGGTGGTTCCGGCGGCGATCCNGGCGATCGCGCCCAGAACATCTCGAGCTCNCTGCTCGGGAAGACGCTCCGCATCGACGTCGACGGTGGAACCCCNTACTCCATTCCGCCGAGCAACCCGTTCGCAAGCGGTGGCGGCGAGCCGGAGATCTGGTCGTACGGCCTTCGCAACCCCTGGCGTTCGACCTTCGACATGGANACCGGCGACCTCTTCATCGCGGACGTCGGTCAGAACAACCGCGAGGAGATCGACTTCCAGCCGGCAGGTTCGGCCGGTGGCGAGAACTACGGATGGCGTTGCATGGAAGGCGCGAGTTGCTACACCAATTCCAACGGCTGCACCTGCAACGAGTCCGGCCTCACGGATCCCATCTACACCTACGGTCACAACTCTTCGGGTGGCTACTCCGTCACCGGTGGTTACGTCTACCGCGGATGCCAGATGCCCGAACTTCAGGGCACCTACTTCTTCGCCGACTACGNGACCTCCAACTTCTGGTCCGCGACGCCCACCAAGGGTGGGAACTTCNGTGTCCAGAGTCGGACGAGCGAGCTTCGATTCTCGAGCGNTGGTGGTGGCACCCTCGGCAANATCGCGAGTTTCGGCCAGGACCTCGCGGGCGAGATCTACATCTGCTGCCAGTCCCTCGGCCGNATCTACAAGATCATCCCCGCCAGTGGTGAGACCGACTGCGGCCCGCCGCCCTGCCCCGGCGACTTCAATGGCGACGAGAGCGTCGACGGCACTGACGTCGGCTTCTTCCTCTCGCAGTGGGGACAGCCCGGCGGCCCGGCCGATCTGAACGGCGACGGAATCGTCAATGGCGCCGATGCCGGCATCCTGTTCTCCTGCTGGACCGGCTGACCGGACTTCAAGACACGTGATCTCGAACGGGCCCGGTCATCCGACCGGGCCCGTTTCTCGTTCTCCGGGTCGGTGGTGGGCTGAGGATCTACACTGTGAAGATGCCTCGAACACGAACGATCGTCACGGCCACGCTTGGGTTGCTTCTCGCCACGCTTCCGCTTGCCGGATGCGGTGACGCGTCGGAGACGCCGGCCGCGGCCCCCTCGGCCGCCGTCGCGCCGCCGGCCGAGGGCACCTCGCCCCCCGGGTCGACGGCCCAGCCCGCCGCCGCGGCGTCCGCCAGTGCGGTGGGCTCGGAGGATCTCCTGGTCCCGGGCGGATACATCCGCGTGGTGCCGTCGGCATTCGAACTCGGTGCGGTCGCGCCGGGCAGCGTGCATCCGATGACCTTCTCGATCTCGAACCTGGGGACCGAAGAGGTCGTCATCGTCTCCGCCAAACCCAGTTGCGTGTGCACGACCCTCACCGATCTCACGGGCGCCAGGATTCCGCCGGGTGGGACGATCGAGATGGCGGCTTCNCTCGATGCTCCGAAGCAGCCCGGCGAGAAGGAGGCGAAGGTCTTCCTGCGGGTGCAGGGCGCCGACCGTCCGGCGACGGTNCGGATCAAGGGCATGGTCACGCTTCCCATCCAACCGACGCCGCCGTANGCGGAAGCNNTNAAGGGNGTNACCTCCGGCGTNATCGANCTCGCATCGACCGACGGTCGTCCCTTCTCGGTNCTCGCCTCGAANGGNNCGNCNCCNGTNTTCGTCGGNTTCGACCCNGCGAAGGACGCCCCCCGCGCGGCNTACCGNNTNCNNTGGTCGATCGANGGCATGGCGCCGACGGCGATTCCNCGGTGGTGGATCTTCACCACGGACCGNCCGGAATGCGTGNTGGTNCCGTGNCGNGTNCGAAACGAGAACACCGGCGCCCGGCGNGACATGGCGCGGATGCAGCGTCACTGGATCATCGANGACGACTTCGTGGATCTCGGNGNAGTCCGNNTCNNNNCACCNATCGAGGTCNCNTGCGTCATCAAGCACTACAACCCGCGAGGNGNNGGNCANGTGGANCAGGCGAACTGGTGGCAGGCCCAGATCGTGCANTCCGNCTCNCNGCAGTCGCTTCGCGCCGAATTNGCGGGCCTGGTCCGCCTNGACGANGAGCGGGCCGAGGTNCGNATGAAGGTGACNCCGATCGGAAACCCCANCGANCTNATGAACGCGTTCGTGGAGATCCGAACCGCGACCGGCGGNGGTCTNNTGGAATTCGCCGCGAAGGTCGNTCGATGANCGNTCGNGNCNTCGANGANCGTCGNGCNNCGGANGTNATCGANCTNCTGNGNTCCGCNGCGGANTCGCTTCGAACGCACCCCGGTCGGAAAGGGCGCCGTCGACTGGATTCCGGTNCGNGGNCGACTTCTNGCCACCGGTGACCTGCACGACAATCCGATGCACTTNNAGAAGGTGGTCGAGCTCGCACGGCTCGGTGCGGACCCTGATCATCACGTCGTGCTTCAGGAACTGATCCACGGCGAACGGACCATGAACGGTCTCGATCTCAGCTACCGGATGCTGACGAAGGTCGCGAAGCTCGTGCTCGATCATCCGGGACAGGTGCACCCGCTCCTCGCGAACCACGAACTCGCCCAGATGGCGGGGCATTCGGTGTCGAAGGGGGGCGGCTGCATGACGGCCCGCTTCCACGAGGGGCTCGACTACGTCTTCGGAGATGACGCGGACGAGGTCTTCGAGGCGCTCACGACGTTCATCCTCTCGATGCCGCTCGCGGCGCGGACCGAGCATGGGATCTTCTGTTCCCATTCGCTCCCCGGTCCCGCGATGATGTCGCGGTTCGATCTCGACATCATCGATCGGGAACTCGTCCCCGAAGACTACGAGGCGCTCGTCGGCAGCGCCTGGATGATGGTCTGGGGTCGTGGACACACCGCGGAGCAGATGGAGGCGATCGCCGAACGATGGGGGGTCTCGCTCTTCCTGCTCGGCCATGCGTTCGTCGAGAACGGGATCGAGATGGGCGGACCGCGCACCCTGCTGATGAACACCGATCATGAACGCGGGGCGGTGCTCCCGATCGATCTCGACGGCCCGGTGCCGACCGCGGAGTCGGCGATGTTCTCGGTGCTTCCGCTCGCCGCGGTGGGGTCGACTTCGTGACCGAAAAGGACCAGGCGATCCCGGCGGTCGAAGGACCGCTCCTCGCGATCGAACTCTCGCAGCGTTCCGGTGGGGCGGCGGTGATCGACGACTCCGGCGATCTCCACACGGTGGGCTTCGAAGGCGGTCGTCGCGATCGGGACGACGTGCTTCCCGGGATCCACGCGGTGCTCGCACGGGCGGGCGTCGCGGCATCGACGCTTCGTTGCGTCGCGGTCGACGTCGGGCCCGGAGGATTCACGGGGCTGCGGATCTCGATCGCCGCGGCGCAGGCGATCGCGGAGGTCGCGAACGCGACGGTGGTGGGCGTGCCCGGCGCGGTGGTCGCCGCGACCGCGACGGCGGCCCTCGGCGAGACGCTGGGCGAGATCGTCGTCCTCTCGGCGGCGAAGGCCGGTACGGCGTGGCGGACCCGTCTGGGGCGCGACGACACCGATCGGTGCTGGAGGATCATCGGTGATCCCGGAATCATCGATCGTCCGGACGATCGTGCATGCGTGGCGGTGCTCGCCGATGAACACGTGCCGTCGGAGCTCGTTCGATCCACGGTCTCGGACTCTCCGGTTCATTCCCCGAGCTTCGACGCGGCCGCAGTGGCCCGCATCGCCCTCGGCGGAGGTCCCGATCTTCTCGTGCACGCGGATCCCGCCCGGCTGATGCCGATCTATCCGCGGGAACCTGAAGCCGTGCGACGCTGGCGTTCCCGACCCGCCCGATAATCGGACGGACCGCCTTCGTCCGCCTTCGCGTCTTGACTGGACTCGGTGCCCGTCGAGGTCGATGACCAGAGTGCCGCCCTCGAGGATCGCTTGCGGGGCACTGCGCTCCGTGAAAGGTCTCGGCCGGATGGACGACAAGGAACGACTTCGACATCTCTCGGACAAGCAGGTCCTCACGACCGGCGAGGCGGCGGAGCTCTGCAACGTCAGCCAGCAGACGATCATCCGGTGCTTCGACAACGGTCGACTCACCGGATTCCGCGTTCCGGGATCGAGGTTTCGCAGGATTCCCCGGGCCGAACTCATCCGGTTCATGAAGGCGAACGAGATCCCGGTCGAGCTTCTCGACGGCGATCTCACCCGGATCCTCGTCGTCGACGACGATCCGAGCATCGTCCGCATCATCGGCGAGATGCTGGAGCGTGAAGACCGGTTCGAGGTCCGGACCGCGAGCACCGGCTACGACGCGGGCATGATGACCCGTGAGTTCCGTCCGAACATCATCCTGCTCGACTACATGCTTCCGGACGTGAACGGCAACGTCGTATGTCAACGGATCAAGGCGGATCCCGACCTCGCGGACACCCGCGTGGTGATCATCTCCGGCGTGGTGCGTCAGGAGGAGATCGACGAGCTGATGGCCGCCGGCGCCGATGCGTTCATTCCCAAGCCGTTCCAGGTCGATGCGCTCATCGATTGCATCGACGGCGTGCTGACCGCCTGAGGGGGGGCCTCATGCAGAGCGAAGCCGTCGTCGAACGGGTTCGGATCCTGACCGATCGCATCGATCGCCTTCCGGCGCCCGGCGCGGTCGCGATCCGACTGTTCGAAGTCACCTCCTCCTCGACCGCCGGAATCGACGAGGTGGTGTCGGTCCTCGCGGCGGAACCGGCCCTCGCGTCGAGGATCCTGTCGCTCTGTCGACGCTGCAATCAGGACCTCGTCCAGAAGGTCGAGACCCTCGAACACGCGGTCGTCCTCCTCGGTTTCGACGAGATCCGATCGGCGGCCCTCTCGATCGAGATCTGCGGTCTTCTCGGACGCGATCCCGAACTCGCGATCGCGGTCGATCTGAGGCGACATGCGGTGATCACCGCGTCCATCGCCCGAACGCTCGTCGCCCGGATCGACGGCATCTCGAATCTGGAGCCGTCGGCCGCGTTTCTCGCGGGTCTTCTGCACGACCTCGGCCATCTGGTGCTCGCCTCGGTGATTCCCGGTCCGATGGCGGAGCTGGCGGAGAGCGCCCGGATCAGGAACGAGGAATTCGACGAGACGTTGCGTCGGGTGATCGGCGTCGACGGCGGCATGATCGGCGATCGCGTCTCCGAGCGATGGGGATTCCCGGATTCCCTCCGCGGGGTGATCGCCCGGGCCGGGCGGGGGCCCGCGGGCATTCCGGACACGCCGAACCGCGAACTCGAGCTGGTGGTGGGACTCGCGGACGCGATTGCCCGGAATCACGGACTCGGTGCGAGCGGCCGACGTCCCGGGCGGAGCATGATTCGCGAGTTCGAGTCGGCGCTCGGTCTCGAACCCGGCGTCGTCGACGCGCATCTCGCCGAATCGCTGTCGATCGCGACCCGGTCGGCGGAGACCCTGGGCCTCGATCGTGAACCGCTCGCGACGCATCTCTTCCGAAGACTCGGCGAGTCGTGTGCTGAAATCGATCGGATCCGGGCCGCCGGCACGCATGCGGCCCCGCGATCGTCCGGACCGGGCTCCACCTCGACGGCATGTTCGAGGTTCCTCGAGGACGCCTCGAACGTGACCAACCGGGTCGAATTCGAACGCGCGGTGCTCCGATCGATTCGTGATCGGCAGCCCGATGCGATCGTGGTGTTCGCCAGCGCGATCGACGGTGAGTGGATCGGGTCGAATCCGGACGCCGGTGTGGCGACGCCCATCGAGGGTGATGCTGCGCCGTGGATCCGGCGGGAACTCGCCGGACGTTCCAGCGACGGTACGGTTCCAGTCCAGGTCGTCGGCTCATCGGCCGCGGGCATGCTCGTCGGCGTGCACGGGCGACTCGACATCGATCACGAGCTGGCGACCGCCTGGCACGCGTGCCACTCGCTGCTCGAGCGCGGTGAACGATCGCGGCGCGAGGCGGAACGGGAGATCGCCGGCCATCGGACGGAGATCGAGCTCGCACGTCGGGTCGCGGTGCTCGACGCGGATGCGAGCGTGGCGGAGATCGCCGCCGGCGCCGCCCATGAGATGCACGATCCGCTCACCGTGATCTCGGGGCGGACCCAGCTCCTGCTCGGCCGGAGCGGAGATCCCTTCGTCGACGAGGGGATCCGGGAGATCCATGCGGAGACGTCGATCCTCGCGGATCTCGTTCGTGGGCTTCACGGCCACGCGACCGGGGCGCGGATCGCCACCGTCTCGATCGGATCGGACGATCTGCTCGATCGATGCGCGAATGCTGCGCGGGAGATTCTGCCGGAGACCGTCACGTTCGAATCGNTCGACGTCACGGAGGCGGTCGATCTGTGCGTCGACGTCCGGAGAATCACGGATTTGACGGTCGAGGCGGTTCGTAACGCCTGCCAGACGCAGGAAGACGTGCGGATTCGGCTGAGAAGTTCAATCGACCGTGTGGATGGCCGATGGTCACTCTTGGTTGAGGACGACGGTCCTGGCTTCGGGCGGAACTCGCTCGAACACGCCTTCGATCCCTTCTTCAGCCAGCGAGCCGCCGGACGGCGGCCGGGACTGGGTCTGACGATCGTTCGTCGGATCGCGGAGGCGCACGGGGGAACGGCCTCGGTGCACAACGGTTCCGAGGGTGGAGGGTGCCTCGTGGTCACTCTTCCGATCGATGGGACGACCAGCGCCGCGGCCTGACGCGGAACGATTCGCGACTAGGGGAGATGAAATGAACTTCGAGCCCGAGATGCACGAAACGAACGCCACGCCGACGAGTCACGCGGAATCCTCCGTGTTCCGAATCCTCGTCTGCGCATCCCGCCCCGAGATGATCGCCCTCACNGCGCTGCTGGACGCGTCCGANGGAAGATGCCGATGCATCGTCTCGAACGACGTCGACGAGTTCCGAGGTCGGCTGCTCGAGGANCGATGCGAGGTCGTCCTCGTCTCGGAAGAGGATCTGGACCGGTCCCTCGCGGACGACGTCCGCCGTCTCCAGCCCCATTGCTCCCTGGTGGTCGCCGCACCCACGGTCGACGTGGACGGGATCCGGCGGGCCATGCAGTTCGGAGCGACCGACTTCCTGTCGGGTCCGATGTCGGCCGAGGAGGTCGAACGTCGAATCGAAGGTGCGGCGCGTCGAAGCCGCGAGCGGATCGAACATGAGGAACGAATGCACCGACTNCGAAGCCTGAGTCGACGCCTTGAAGCGGAGACCCGGTCCGACGTCGATCTCGAGCCCGGGATCGACGGCGAGGAATCGCCTTCCGAAGCCTGCGCCGACGNGACGAATTCCGAGATGTCGATCGACCGCGAATCGGATCAGGTCCGCANGCTCGACGANGTCGCGATGTGCAGCGAGTTCCGCACGCTGATTCGCCAGGAACTCGATGTCGAGGATCTCCTGCGGACGGCCCTCGAGTATCTGCTGGTCAAGACGGGGCCGACGAACGCNGCGGTCTATCTCGCGGGTGGCGACGACTCCTTCGGACTCGGTGCCTACGTCAATTGCGATCTTCCCCGGAAGTCGGTGGAGCCGATGCTCCGAAGGCTCTGCGACGAAGCCTGCCCGGCCGTCGCCGAACACGTCGACGTGCTGCGTTTCGAGGATGCCAAGGACTTCGTGAGCGAGTGCGAACTCGGACCCGATGTCTCCGCGGATNTCGAGATGGTCGCGGTGCCGTGTCACCACGACGGCGAGTGCTTCGCGGTGATGTTCCTCTTCCGCGACAGCGAGCAGGGATTCGAGGACGAGACCGCTCAGGTGCTCGGAGCGCTCCGATCGATTCTCGCGGAGCAGCTGGCCACGCTGATCCGGGTCCACAACCGACTCGAGAACGCCTGGCCCGACGCACCGGCGGACGGGGAGACGGACGAGGAGACGGACGAGGATCTCGGCTGGGACGACCTGGCCGCGTGATCTGAAGCGACTTGGATGGAAGGGTGGGTTCAGTCGGTCTCGGGGCGTCGAACCAGCACGGTGACGCCGCCGGTGACCCGGTCGCCCTTCGCGACGAGGACCTCGACGCCCGGCCGGTCCCGGACGATCAGCTCCGTCGTCGAACCGAACTTGATCATGCCGAAGCGGTTTCCGCGTCGAAGACGATCGCCGATTCCCACCGGACAGACGATGCGTCGCGCAATCGCGCCGGACACCTGTCGGATTCCGACGGGGTCGCCCTGNTCGTCCCGAAGAACGATGAGGTTCGATTCGTTGACGCGGGCGGACTCCTCGGATCTCGCGTCGAGGTACTTCCCGGGGCGGTGCGTCACCGAGACGATCTCGCCATCGCACGGGGCCCGGTTCAGATGGACGTCGAGCACGCTCAGGAAGATCCGGACCAGCACCGCGGGNTCGTCACCGGTCGCCTCGTGACGGTCGAGTCGCTCGACCAGGCTGATCTTGCCGTCCGCCGGGGAGATGAAGTCGCGATGGTCCTGGGTCGCCGGTCGGCGCCCGAGGGGGTCGCGGAAGAAGCCCGCGACGGTGAACCAGCCGAGACCGATCGGAATCAGGGCCCACCACCACTCGAAGAGGATGGCCGGGACCGCGAGGAGGATCGCGATCAGGGTCGCGATGCCCCATTCACGTCGGCCGTATCCGGTCAGAAGCACGGGAGAGATTCCGGTCCGAAGCGGGGAGGTCGGTGGTCGTTCGTCACGACCCGTGACCGTCCGATCACTCGGAGGCCTTGCCGATGAAGAAGCCGAGCAGGCCGAAGATGATCAGTCCGCCGAGGAGACCGCCGGCCCAGACCATCATTCCGTCCGCCATCATCGTGGCGAGTGCCGGAAGGATGCCTGCCGTGCCGACGAAGGCCATCAGGGCCACGAGGCAGAGCGACGCGACCGCGACGATGCCCATGCCCACGGTGAGGCCGGACCAGCCGCCCTCGTAGGCTTCGACCATCATCGGGACGCCACCGACGGGCATGCCGCCGAGGTTGTTGCCGCCGCTCTCCGCGCCGGCCGCCTCGAAGAGGCCGCTCGAACTCGCGGGGATGGCGGGATCGTCGTCGTTGGAATAGACCTCGTCGAGCAGTTCGGCACCGAGCGAGGTGTCGTCGGACTCCCGGGTCAGGTCGAGCAGGCCGCTGCCGCTCCCGACCGTCTCGAGGGAGAGATCGTCCTTCAGNAGATCCTCACCCGAGGATTCNCTCTCGAAGGCGCTGATGCCGGTTCCCATGCCGCTGCCGGCGAGGAAGCTGTCGTCGGCGCCNGGNGCGGCGGAATCNTCGAGGCCGATCTCNCCNCTCATCTCGAGNGATGCNTCNTCNCCANCGATGCCNGGNGCGGATCCNCTGAGNCCNAGCGNGTCGNCTTCGCCACTCTCGTCGAGCGAGATGGANAGATCGCCGANNTCGTCGTCGGTCGNGGCGAGCATGTCGATCTGTTCCACNCGGAACATGTCCTGNTCGTCCTGCTTGAACGANTGGACNTCGCCACTCTTCGCCATCGCGGTCAGCTCGTCCACGGACTTCCCGAGCTTGTCTGCGGCTTCTTCAGCCGAGTAGAACATCTTCGCCATCGGATCTGCATCTCCTGGGCCAGAGGCCCGGTCGTGGTCGAACCGAGCTGCGGTCGACCTTCGAGGCCGGACTTCGCTCGCGGGAATCATGGAAGGCTACCCCGGCACCCCGGGCCCCGCAAGGTATTCGAGGCTCATGCACCGGGGGATCCGCCATGAAGTGGTCGCAGCCGCCACAATGCGGAAATGAGCGATCCCGGCCCAAATCCAGAGACCGAGCTCGGTGGGACCGCCGGCGTTGCCCGCATCGAGCCCGCCGGGATCGCCGCTCGACTGGAATCATGGTTCCCGGAGCACCGGCGAGACCTGCCCTGGCGTCGAATCCGAAGCCCGTGGCGAACGCTGGTGAGCGAACTGATGCTCCAGCAGACCCAGGTCTCCCGGGTCGAGGAGCGGTTCGAGGCGTTCATGGCTCGATTTCCCGATCCGGTCGCGATGGCGACGGCGGGTGAGGACGCGGTGGTCGCCGCATGGGAGGGGCTCGGGTACTACCGCCGGGCCCGGCTCCTTCACGCCGCCGCGGTGGCCATTCGCGATGAACACGGTGGTGAGGTCCCCGACACGGTCCCCGCATTGCTGAAGCTGCCCGGCGTCGGTCGATACACCGCCGGATCCATCGCCTCCATCGCCTTCGATCTTCCGGCACCGATCGTCGACGGCAATGTCATCCGGGTCATCGCCCGGCTCGACGCCATCGACGCGGCCTCGGACGACCCCGCGTTGATCGAGCACTGCTGGGCGCGTGCGGAGGAACTCGCGGTGGTGGCCGGGTCGCCGGGGGTCCTGAACGAGTCGCTGATGGAGCTGGGGGCCACCGTGTGCCGCCCGGGAAAGCCGTCGTGCGACGCCTGCCCGCTCGTCGATCGATGCGGGGCGCGGCGGGCGGGAATCGAGGATTCGGTTCCCCGCCCCAAGCAGCCGCCGCGACGCGAACTCGTCCATCTGCATTCGGTCCTGCTTCGTCGTGGAGACCGCATCCTGTTGCGACGTCGACCGTCGAAGGGGATCTGGGCCGGACTCTGGGAACTTCCGTCGGTGGAGTCCGCGTCCCGGCTCGAACCGGACGCTGTCGCGGCGGGGCTCGACTTCCGGGTGGACGGACTTCGACACGTGGAATCGTTTCGTCGCCTGCTGACGCATCGCGAAGTCCACTTCCACGTCCACGAGGGGCGGACCCGCGTGCGTCAGGGCACGTGGTGCGACCGCGACGAGGCTTCGGCGCTCGGGATGTCCCGGCCGATGCGTCTTCTGGTCGATCGTCGGGCCTGGGGCGTGACCGACTGAGCGGGGTTCAGTTTCCGGTGCCGACCGATGCGAGGACTTCGCCCTCTTCGCGGTTGTCCCGTTCCTCCCGGCCGCCCGGATAGGCGATCCGCGAGTGGTAGATCGCGCAGAGGCTCTTGATGATCGAGTCCTCGATCACGCGGAGTTCGCGGAAGGTCAGGTTGGAGTCGTCGAGCTGGCCGTCGTCGAGACGACGCCGGCACATCCGTCTGACCAGGGACTCGATCCGACTCGGCGTCGGGTCGCCCATCGCCCTCGTCGCGCTTTCGATGCCGTCGCAGAGCAGCAGGATCGCGGCTTCGCGGGTCCGGGGCTTCGGGCCCGGGTAGCGGAATTCGAATTCGTCGACCTCGCCGCCTTCGTCGGCCGCCTTCTCCTTCGCGGCGTGGAAGAAGTATTCCACGAGCGACGTGCCGTGATGGCTCTCGATGAAGTGTCGAAGCGACTTCGGCAGTCCGTACTCCTGGGCGAGTTCGAGGCCGTCCTTGACGTGTCCGATGATGACGAGAAGGCTCATCGCGGGACTGAGCTTGTTGTGCTTGTTGCTGCCGCCACCCTGGTTCTCGATGAAGTACTCGGGCTTGTTCAACTTGCCGACNTCGTGATAGAGGCCGCCCACGTANACCAGCCGACTGTCNGCNCCGATNGCNTCNGANGCGTTNTCGGCGATNGANGCGACGGCGAGGGANTGGTTGTAGGTCCCNGGCGCCCGCGACTGNAGNTCCCGGAGNAGNGGCTGCCNGGTGTCNCGGAGNTCGGCGAGNGTNAGTCCGGTCGTGATGTCGAAGANNTNCTCGATGCTGGGCATGATNCCCAGCATCAGGAACCCGGCGAAGAGCGTGCCGGCGCANNCGAAGGCCGCCCGGACGATCGCCTGGGTGAANGCGCCGTCGGTTNCCAGNGGAATNGTCGCGAGNCCCTGGGNCAGNAGNACCAGNGCGGCCACGCCNCNCGAGACCACCGANGCCCGGACGAANGCGCCNCGGTTCGGAATCTCCTCGAGTTGGAANGCCAGCGTCGAACTCACGGCGANCAGNGCGATCGCNTAGGCGGTCGANGCGCCNACCGCGATGGTGANGCAGACNGCNCCGAGNAGGCCNGCGAAGATNGCGATNCGNCGGTCGTANGCGAGCGTNAGCGTGATNGCGAGGATCGANATNGCNAGNGCNGCGCCGAACGGNGCNAGCCNCGGNAANGCGACGGCGAAGAAGGAGGCGAGNGNGGTCGTGCCGACNAGCATGAGGAGNACNACCNCCANNCGCGTNGTGCTTCNCGCGATNCNCGAATAGAANGTCACNCCGTGNCCGGCCAGNAGGACNGTNACNACGAAGGCGAGGAACATCCANCCGGCGACGCGGCTCCAGGTTCCNTNGAANCCGCCNGCTTCGATCGCGTTCACGAGNACNAGCGANGCNAGTTCGATGGNGNCGGTGTCGAGCACGTCGCCCCGGGCGTAGATCAGTTCTCCGGCGGCATGCTCGGTGAAGACGTCGGCGACGCGGCTCGCCGCCTCGTCCGCGGCGAGGCTGGTGCTCGCGGGATCGAAGAGCACGGTGGGGCCGGGGCGGTTGATGATCGCCGCGACGACGATCTCCGCCGCGTCGCGGGGGAAACCGGAGTAGCGGGCGAGCTTGATCAGGTTCTTGCGAACCGTCGACGTCATCTCGTCGGGAACGAGTTCGATCGCTCGATCGACGGTGACCGCGGTGGACCGGTCCGCGATGGGAGCGACCGCTTCCGCGGTGGTCTCGTCCTCCGCCGTCGCNGGTGCGTCGTCCGGGCCGGGCTTCGGCTCCGCCGGCTTCGGGATGGTGGTCTCGATCGGCGGAGGCGGGAGGACCCGCCGGGTGGGCGTGGTCGAGAATCGCTGGAATTCAAGCGTCTCGAGCAGCGGTTCGAAGTTCCACAGCGCGACGATGAATTCGTCGACCGACTCCCGCCAGGTCGGTGTGACGCCGTCCGGCGTCTGGTACTTCTGCAGGAGGGTGAGCGAGGTGTCGGTCAGTCCGAATCGCGCCTGGAGTTCTTCGCCGACCTCGTCGACCGTGACCTTGGCACGGGCCGCCACGGGCAGTCCCATCAATTTCGCCCGAAGGTCGGCGAGATAGGTCGCGTCGGCGANGTAGAAGCGGGGGGAGGCCTGCCGCGCGTCGGTTCGACGTCGCTCGGTCTCCACCGAGTCGAGGACGCTGAAGGCGACCGGGTTCACCAGACTGTCCGTCGCGACCTCGCCGGGCCAGACCCGGCTGTTCGAACGCGTCCANGTGGTCACGAGCGTGAGGAGCACCGCGACGACGAGGACCGCCACCGCGCCGTGGACGAACAACGGCTGCCGCGCGATCTCGACGATCGTCGGGCCCTTCGGCCGAATGGACGCGGAGATCCGGCTGCGCCGGGTGCCGCGGTGCTTGAAGATTCGGGACAGGGGTCCGATGGTCGGGGTCCTCCGTCGGTTTCGATCGCTGCGGCGACCGATCCGAGACCTGGGAATTCTACGGCGGGGCTGGATTCCGTTCACTCGATGACGGATCCNTCTCCATCATCGGCGGTTCGATCCCGACGATACGACGTGATCGCTCCGGAGGATCGGTACCGGGGTTCCTGACCCGGAGAACGCNGTTTATTACCGGACAATCGGGCCTGTGCAGGTCTCGAACGCATCCCGACCGGAGTACCATCCCTCCGATGCGAAGGAAGCCGATTCCATCCCGTTCCTGGACGCAGCTCCTCTTCGCCGGCGTCTGGATCAGCCTCACGGCGGTCGGATGCGGTTCCGAGCCGGCACCGGCGTCGGCTTCGAACGAGTTTCTGGGNGACCGACCCGACTCCGGTGTGAACATCGCCGGCGAGGATGATCGCTGGGCTTCGGCGGCCCCCGACNAGCAGCAGTTCGAAGAGGTTCGCCGAGCGTTGCGAGACGTCGTCGCGGGGAACCCGCCTCCGCTCGAGGTCGCGCCGCACGGCATTCGATTCGAGGACGTGCCGCAGGCGATCCTCACCGCGGCGCCCGAAGTCGAGTTGGCGATCACGGGGCAGCGTCTGAATCCCGCCATCGCGACGGTTCGCTTCAAGGACGGCGCCGGCCGGGCCGGCACCGCGAAGATCGAGCTCCGCCGAACGAGCACCCTCGTCTCGGTCGCGTTCCTGACCGGCATGGATGCCGATTCGCTCCGTATCCAGCAGGCGGTCGAACGCGGGATCCGTTCGAGCAGCGGCTACGTCGGCCGATCGACCGCCGACCGGCGGCGCTCCTCGACGGAATCGAAGGAGGGGACGGAAGCGATCGCGATCCTCGAAGAGGCCGTCCGAAACTCGGGCGGCACGGTGGACACCCGGGAATTCGAACCGGAGATCTACGAGATCGATCTGCTGATGCTCGACAACCAGCCCGCCCGGCTCGTCGTCCGACGCGAGCCCGATCCGAAGGTNCTTTCCTGGAAGGCCTGGGCCGGCATCTTCGGGGATGCGACGAAGGCCGAAGCCCTCGGNCGTGCGTTCGGCGAGGCCCTGCGTGCGTGGGGGAAGGTGCCGCAGCCGGTGCAGCCGGATCCCTTCGAGTCCGATTGAAGCCGACTCGGTNCGTTCCCCCGGACTTCACGCGGATCGGAACGGATCACCCGTTCGACTGCAGCGCCTCGATCGCCGACGCCGTCCGGAGCAGCAGCGGCTCGGCGAATGCCGGCGCCTGGAGGTGGATTCCGACGGGCAGCGTGTCGCCGTCGTCTTCGACGGTGCCGCCCGGAATCGAGATCGCGGGAATCCCCGCGATGTTCGCGTTGACCGTGTAGACNTCGTTGAGATACATCGACACCGGGTCGAGATCGGCGCCCACGCGGAAGGCGGGTGCGGGCGTGGTCGGACCGAGCAGCACGTCGCACTGCGAGAAGACCCCGTCGAACTCCTGCTTGATCAATCGCCGCACCTTGAGGGCACGGGTGTAGTAGGCGTCGTAGTACCCGGCACTGAGCACGTAGGTCCCCAGCATGATCCGGCGTCGGACCTCGGGGCCGAATCCCTCGCTGCGGGTGCGNGCGTAGAGCGATTCGAGGCCTTCGCCGGGACGAGCCTCNGCGCGATGGCCGTATCTGATGCCGTCGTAACGGGAGAGATTGCTGCTCGCCTCCGCGGGGGCGATCACGTAGTAGGTCGAGATGCCGTGGTGGGTGAGCGGCAGGTCGACGTCGACGATCGTGACGCCGGCGCTCCGCAGCGTGTCGAGCGTCTCGGCGAGTCGTTCGGTCACGCCGGCGTGGTTCTNGTCGGTGACGTGTTCGCGCGGGANGCCCACGCGGAGCCCNTGAAGGTCGAGCGGGCCNTCCGTGAGCGGCGACTCGACCTGCAGCTCCGAGGTCGTCGCGTCGTGCGGATCGACGCCCGCCATCACCTCGTAGAGCAATGATGCGTCGCGGACGCTGCGGCCGATCGGCCCGATCTGGTCGAGGCTCGAGCCGAAGGCCACGAGTCCGTAGCGCGAGATCCGCCCGTAGGTGGGCTTCAATCCGACGCAGCCGCAGAACGCGGCGGGCTGGCGGATCGAACCGCCGGTGTCGGAACCGAGGGCGACGTCCGCGCAGTCGGCGGCGACGGCCGCCGCGCTGCCGCCGCTCGACCCGCCGGGCACGCGGTCGACGCCGTGTGGATTCCGGACGGGTCCCCACGCGCAGTTCTCCGAGGAGGAGCCCATGGCGAATTCGTCGAGGTTCGTCTTGCCGATGATCGTCGCNCCGGCCTCCCGNAGGCGTGCGACGGCGGTCGCCTCGAAGGGCGANCGGTAGTNTTCGAGGATCTTCGAACTGCAGGTCGTCCGGCCTTCGGTGGTGCAGAGGTTGTCCTTCACCGCGACGATCGCGCCGGCGAGCGGGCCGGGGTCGTCACCGGCCGCGAGTCGGGTGTCGATGGATTCGGCATGACGACGCGCGTCCTCGTCGAGGACCTCGTGGAAGGCGTTGAGCGCGGGATTGACGGCGGCGATCCTCGAGAGCATCCCCTCGAGCCGATCGGCGGTGGTGGTCTCGCCGTCGCGAACGGACCGGATGCGGGCGACGAGGTCGTCGGCGGTGTTCAGGTCGGCGGATTGTCTGGATTCGTCGTTCACGTGTTTCACGGCGCCTCAGGCGCCGCCCTCCCCGAGGACCTTGGGGACGGCGATGAAGGGGCCTTCGGTCCGGGGGGCCATGCGAAGGAGCACCTCCCGGTCGAGCAACGGTCCCGGCTCGTCCTCCGCCAGGCGATTGACGACGTCCTGGGGGCGGGGCATCGGTTCGACGTCGTCGACGTCGAGGGACTGGATCGCCGCCACATGGCCGAGGATCGCGGAAAGATCGCGTCGCGCGGCCTCGAGTCCGGCCTCGTCGAGGGCGAGTCGCGAGAGGGTGGCCACGCGAGCCACATCGTCGATCGAAGGCATCGGATTCGAATCGGAATCGTTCATGGAGCGAAGAGTAACGCTCTCACGCGTTCGGGGCGGCAGCCGGTACGATCTCCCCTTCTCGATTTTCGACCCGTTTCACGACCTTCACCGTCCCCCGGATCCTCGACGTGACCCAGCCCCGTCCCAATCTCCTCGTCTCGATCGTCACGCGGGTGGTCGTCTGCGGCGTGGTGCTCGGCGTTGGAATCCTCGTCGCCGTCGTGCTCACCGCGACCGGTCCGACCGCGGCACGCGTCGAGGGCGGCGTCGCCGCCGCGAAGATCCGCGTGCTCCGCGCTCCCAGCATTCCGGTGGCTCGCCGCTGGACCGGTTACGGGACCATCCGCTCGCTCGATGCCGCGACGATCCCGTCGGAAGTCGTGTCGACCGTGGAGTCGATCCCCGGCGACATCGAGGCGGGCGTCGCGGTCGAGGCCGGNCGCCTGATCGCGAAGCTTCGCCCCTTCGATTTCCTGGAGCAGCTCTCGGTCATCGACGAGCAGCTCGCCGAGGTCGACGCGGAGATCGATCGATTGAAGACGGAGTCCGAGATCCTCGTCCGCCGNCGGGAGATCGTCGAACGCGAACTGGAGATCATCAGCGAGGATCTCGATCGGGTCCGTTCCGCGGCCGATCGTGGGGCCGCGGTGGACCGCGAGGTGGACTCGGCCGAGCAGCGGCTGCTCGTCGCACGTCGCGCCGTCGTCGGCCTCGACGAACTCGCGTCGCTCCTGCCGGTGCGACGGTCCGCGGCCGATGCGCGNCGTGAAGGTCTCCTCGCGAGTCGTCGNCTGGCCGAGGAACAGGTCGAACGGTGCACGGTCGTGGCGCCGTTCGACGGCGTGCTCTCCGATCTCGTGGTCGGCGTCGGTGAACAGGTCGCGGTGGGAAGTCCGATCGCGAGGATCATCGGCCCGGAACGGCTCGAACTCGCGTTGAGAATCCCGGCGAGCTGCCGGGGCCGCGTGGTTCCGGGCGACCGGGTGGTGGTCCGCCGGACCGTCACCGCCGATCCGATCGAGGCGGTGATCGCCCGCGTCTCGCCGATCGACGATGCGGCGACGAGNACCATGACCGTGTACGTCGAGATCGACGGCCGGGACGGACGGATCGTCCCCGGACTGTTCGTCAGTGGAACGGTCCACGAAGCGGATCGACGGGTTCGAAGCGTGGTGCCGCGTCGCTCNATCCGACACCAGCGGGTGCAGCTCGTCGAGGACGAACGCATTCGGAGCGTGCCGGTCGAGCCGCTCTTCGGTTTCGACGACCCGGTGGCGGNGAGTGGTCTCGATGACCGTCAGTGGATGGTGCTCGCCGAACCGCTGCCCGAGGGGGCGCGGATCGTGATCGATGCCTCGCGGTCGCTGCCGGAGGGCATCCTGGTCGAATCGCGGGTCGTGGGTGAGACGTCGGACGCCGGGGAGACCGGGCGGTGAGTCTTCCCTCGTTCGGGGCCCGCCGGCCGGTCCCCGCGAACCTCCTGATGCTCGCGTTGATCATCGGTGGCATCTACGCCGGACTCAACATGCGCCGCGAGTTCTTCCCGGAGATCGATCCGGAGGCGGCCCGCGTCGAACTCATCTACCCCGGCGCGACGCCGCGGGAGATCGAGGAGTCGATGGCCCGCAAGGTCGAGGATGCGGTCGGAAGCGTCCAGGAGGTCCGCCGGATCGAGACCACGGTCAGCGAGGGCGCGGGGATCCTGGTGGTCAAGTTCGACGAGGGGACCGACATCCCCGAAGCGATCGAGGACGTCGANCGGGCGATCGAGCGGCTTTCGGATCTGCCCGACGACGCCGAACGGATCCGGGTGGTGGAGTTCGAACCGAATCTCCCGGTCATCATCCTGACGCTCCACGGCGAAGTCGACGAGCGGGTGCTCAAGTCGGCGATGCGCACGATCATCGACGACCTCGAATCGCTTCGTGGCATGGGCTCCCTGCAGGTGTCCGGTCTTCGGGACTACGAACTCCGGGTGGCGGTCGAGCCCGAGCGTCTGGTCGAGAACGGACTCCCCATCACCGCCGTCGCCGACGCCATCCGGGCCTGGACGCTGGAACTTCCGAGCGGCTCGCTTCGCGGGGCCGGCGGCAACGTCAACGTCCGCACCATGGGCGTGGCGGAGCGGGCGGAGGCGATCCGCTCGATCGTGGTCCGAGCCCGCCCCGATGGAAGCATGCTGACCGTCGGTGATCTCGCGAGCGTCAGCGACGACTTCGTCGACGTCGACCTCGAGGAGTGGTTCGACGGATCGCCCGCGAGCAGCGTGACGATCTTCAAGACCGGAACCCAGGACGCCGTGGCGATCGCGCGGATGGCCTACGCCTACGTGGCCGGACGGCAGGGCGAGGCCTTCACCGGGCCGATCTGGGCGGAGGCGATGGGGACNTCGGAGTGGGAGGCGTACGAGCTCGGGCTCAGTCGACCCGAGCCGCTGCCCGCGGACCTCGTCGCCCACAACGATCTCTCCCGTTTCATCCAGGGGCGTCTCGAACTTCTCTCGCGGAACGCGCTTCAGGGCGCGGGGCTGGTCTTTCTCGCGCTCCTGCTGGCCCTCAACCTCCGGGTGGCGTTCTGGGTGATGGTCGGTCTGTTCACCGCGATCTGCGGGACGCTGCTNGCGATGACCGCGCTCGGCGTCACCCTCAACCTGCTGACCATGTTCGGCCTTCTGGTCACGCTCGGGATGCTGACCGACGACGCGATCGTGGTCAGCGAGAACATCACGGCGCGNAAGGACTTCGGGGAGACGCCGCAGACCGCGGCGATCCGCGGCGGCGAGCAGGTCTTCTGGCCGGTGGTCGGCACGGTCCTGACCACGATCGTCGCCTTCCTTCCCCTGACGTTCATCAGCGGGAACATCGGCAAGCTCCTCGGAGCGCTTCCGATGGTGGTCTTCTGCGCCCTCACCATCAGCGTGCTGGAGTCGATGCTGATCCTGCCNTCCCACATGGTCCACGCNCTGCGCGGNATGATCCAGAGCCGGGGTGGCGGGATCTTCGGACTCGCGGATCGCTTCGCGGCCTGGCGCGATCGACGGATCGTCTTCCCGGCCACCGAGATCTACGGCCGGCTGGCGAGGCGAAGCGTCCAGTACCGCTGGATCGCGGCCTCCATCGCCCTNTCCCTGCTCGCGATCTCCTACGGGATGTACGCGGGCGGCCGGGTTCCCTTCGTGTTCCTTCCGACCGAGGACACCGAGAACGTGGTCGTGGACGTCCGCATGCCGCCCGGCACCGAGCTCGCCGAGACGCGTCGCATCGCCTCGCGCATCGAGGACGCGGCACGATCCCAGCCCGAGGTCGACTTCACCAGCCTCGCGATCGGCTCGAGTTTCGACGTCAACACCGGTCTCGAGAATCCGGGGTCCAGCGCGATCGCCCAGATCTTCTTCGAACTGTCGCCGATCGAACGCCGTGATCGCGCCAGCCCCGAGATCATCGACGCGATCCGCCGCGAGGCGGGGGATCTCTCCGAGGTGGAGCAGGTCTCCTGGCGGGAGATCGANGGTGGTCCCGGAGGATCCGACATCACCTTCGAGATCTCCGGGGACGACGACGTCGCGATCGACGCCGCGGTCGCGGACGTCAAGGAGCTCTTCGCCACCTACGAAGGGGTCTTCGACATCGCCTCCGACGATTCGGTCGCCCAGCGGGAACTGCGGATCTCGCTCCTGCCCGGCGCGGCGTCGCTCGGGGTCACGGTCGCGGGCGTCGCCCAGCAGGTNCGNGGCGCGATCTACGGAATCGATGCGCACGTCTACAGCGAACTTCGCGAGGACATCGACGTCCGCGTCTCCTTCGACGACGCGTCCCGACGCGAACTGGGTTCGGTCGAGGGGATGTGGATCACCACGCCCGACGGACGGTCGATCCCGCTCGCGGAGATCGCCCGGATCGAGGAGGCCGACGGCTTGTCGACGATTCGACGGATCGACCGCCGCCGCGCGGTCAGCGTGACCGCGGACGTCGACTCCCAGACGAACCCGGAACAGGTCGTCGCGGCCATGACGCCCGCCCTCGAGGAACTGCGTCGACGCCACGGCGGCGTGCTGATCGAGAGCGGTGGTCGCCAGCAGGACGTCATCGACGCCTTCGCCACCCTGCCGATCGCGATGCTCGCCGCGAGCCTGATGATCTACGTGATCCTCGCCTGGCTCTTCGCGAGCTTCATCCAGCCGTTCGCGGTGATGCTGGCGATCCCGTTCGCCCTGATCGGCGTGGTCTGGGGCCACTGGATCCTCGGGTTCGAGATCACCTTCCTCAGCATCATCGGCGTCGTGGCCCTCGCGGGAATCGTGGTCAACAACTCCCTCATCCTGGTCGAGTTCCTCAACAAGAACATGGAAGCCGGAATGCCGCTCGGCGACGCCCTCGTCGATGCGGGCCGACGACGGCTCCGTCCGATCCTGCTCACCACCGTGACCACGGTGCTGGGCCTCACGCCGCTCATGCTGGAACAGAGTTTCCAGGCCCGGTTCCTCATCCCGATGGCGATCTCGATCACCTTCGGCCTGATGAGCTCCACGTTCCTGACCCTGCTGGTCCTGCCCGCGATCCTCGTGATCGTCGACGATCTCGTCGCGGCCGGGCACTGGCTCTGGTTCGGCATGAACCGGGCGGACCGCGCCGCGGCCCTCGCGGAGCACCTGCCACCCGAGGCGGAGTGATCAGGCCGGGCGCAGCGGATCGGCGTCCATCCGACTGATGACGACCTCGGCCTCGAGGCCGGCCCGAAGCCGGCGTCGCAGCCGCTTCAGCCACCCGCGTTCGGTGTTGGTGTGTCCGGCGACCAGCACGGCGCAGTTCCGGGCCCGGGCGTGCAACACCTCGTGGTGCTTGAGTTCGCCGGTGATGAACAGCGTGCATCCCTGGTCGATCGCGGGATCGAGGAGTTCGGCGCCGCTCCCGGCGCAGAGCCCGACGACCTCGTGTCGTCGTCGACGGTCGGCGTCGTCGTTGGCGAACCGATCGGTGCCGAGGTGGTCGCGCATCCGGTCGGTGATCGTCCCGATCGTGGCACCGTGATCGAGCACCACCCGACGACCGGCTCCGATCCCGCGACGGGGGCGTTCGGTCTGCCGGTAGATCTCGATCGGTGGCTCCTCGTAGGGATGGAGGGAGCGGAGATGTTCGATCGCGATCGCGAGATTGTGATCACCACACACCATTTCGAGTCGGATCTCGTCGACCCGTTCGAGTCGGCCGCGTTCGCCGCGGACCGGATTCGAGGCATCGCCGCCGAAATACGTCCCGACCGCGGCGACCTCGATCGAACAGAGTTCGTACTCGCCGATCACGCCGGCACCGGCCGCGGCCAGTCCGTGCCGGATCCGTTCGATCGAATCCGCGGGACCGTAGGTGACCACCTTGACCCGTTCGGTCGCGGGCAGTTCGAGGGCGGGCACGATGGCCCGTCGATCCCCGGCCCCGAGCCCGTCGGCGAGCCAGTCGTTCACGCCGCCCTCGGCGGCGTCCGCGGCGGTGTGCGGGGAGTGGATCGCGATCCCCGCGGCGATCGCCGCGAGCAGGATCCGGCCGCCCGCGTCCTCGTCGGTGATCCGCTTTCGGGCGGTGAAGATCGGGGGGTGGTAGGCGACGATCGCATCGACCTGCTTGCGGATCGCCTCCGCGAGCACCGCCTCGGTGAGATCGATGCAGAGCATCACCCGGCCGAGTGGATGGTCCCGGTCACCGACCAGGAGACCGACGTTGTCCCAGGATTCGCCCAGTTCCGAGGGAGCGATCTCCTGCATGAGATCGACGAGCTGCTGGATTCCGGATCGTGAAGTCATGGAAAGGAGCGTACGGGATCCGTACCGAGTCGGCAGGTGGGGCATGTACCGCATCTTCGGGGATCGGCGATGACACGGATCGCTCGGGCTACTACGCTTGAAACGCGATGCCCGGCCTTCGCGACGAACACGGCGGCCGAGGCCCGCTCCCAACCCGGAGAATCCGCCTTGAGCAATTCGGATGACGCGTCCCTCACCACGGTCTCGACCGGGAATGCGACGTCGGAGGAACCGGCCATCGATGCCGTGAAGCCTCCGGACGGTCCGCGGAAGTGTTTCGTCCTCGACACCAACGTCCTGCTCCACAATCCAAGCTCGCTCTTCAAGTTCGCGGAGCACGAGGTGGTCATCCCCCTCACCGTGATCGAGGAGCTAGACAGCTTCAAGAAGAACAACGACGAGACGGGACGGAACGCCCGCCAGGCGATCCGGTCGCTGGACGAACTGCGGGCCCGAGGCCGACTCCTCGAAGGCGTCGAGTGGAACGACCAGGGCGGGTCGGTCCGGATCCACCCGTGCGATCGATCCCGGCCCTCGTCGCTCGACCTCGACGTCGCCGACAACCGGATCCTCGGCGTGGTCAGCGAGTTTCATGCGTCGGGTCGTCCCACGACCTTCATCTCGAAGGACATCAACGCCCGGGGGAAGTGCGATGCGCTGGGGATTCCCGCCGAGGACTTCGGCGCGGATCGGGTGGACGCGGACTGGCTCCACACCGGCTGGATCGAACTCGTGGTTCCCGGCGCGGTGATCGACGAGCTCTACGAGGAACGACAGGTCCACGTCAGTCGCTTCGAGATGCACCTGAACGACGTCGACCCGACGGGTTCGCTGGTGAAGCCGGAGTTGCTGCCGAACCAGTTCCTGGTGCTGATCGACGAAGGCGATTCATCCCACACCGGACTCGCCCGCATCCTTTCGGACACCGGGCACGTGATTCCGGTCACGGGTCCGCGAAAGCCGGTGCAGGGAATCATGGCCCGGAACCTCCAGCAGAAGATGGCGCTCGACCTGCTGCTCGACGACGACGTCCGGCTGGTGACCATGATCGGGCCCGCGGGCTCGGGAAAGACGCTGCTGGCGCTCGCCGCCGGCATGCAGAAGCTCCTCAAGGAGGAACGCTACGACAAGCTGCTGACCGCCCGGCCGATCATGCCGCTCGGCCGGGACATCGGGTACCTGCCCGGTGACAAGGACGAGAAGCTCGCGATGTGGATGCAGCCGATCTTCGACAACCTGACCTACCTGCTCTCGACCCGGGGCAGTCACTTCAACGAGGCCGACAGCCATTCCGCGGAACAGCGGCTCGATCAGTTGATCGCGACCGGGCGGGTCATCCTCGAGCCGATCACCTACATCCGGGGTCGCTCGATTCCGCACCAGTTCATCCTGGTCGACGAGGCCCAGAACCTCTCGCCGCACGAGGTCCGGACCATCGTCAGCCGGGTGGGCGAGGGGACGAAGATCGTCCTCTGTGGGGACATCGGCCAGATCGACAGCCCCTATCTGGACGCGTCGAGCAACGGTCTCAGCCACGTCATCGAGCGGATGAAGCGGCACCCCATCGCGGGGCACGTGACGCTGGAACGCACCGAGCGGAGCGAGCTGGCCTCGATCGCCGCGGAACTGCTCTAGCGGTCATCGGCACGCGGGATTTTGCCGACCGGCCCGCGATTCGGACGATATCGTTCCCAGTCCCGTTCGGAAGCGATCCGGGCGTCTCGATCCATCAACGACCTGCAGGGAGATCCCACCGTCATGCTCAAGTCCAGCAACCCCGCCCTCGGTGAAGAGACGATCCGCAACGGCGACTGGTGGAGCGACGCCGCGACCGCCGAGGCCGCGAGCATCTCGGGCATCGTCAACAAGACCGGACTCTTCGCCTTCGTGCTCGCGATGGCGGGTGCCGCCGGCTACGCGGTGATCAACGCGAACCCGTGGCTCCTCTGGCCGATGACGCTGGTCTCGATGCTGGTGACCTTCGGGACGTTCTTCCTGATTCGCGGCAGCGCCCGGATGGCCCGCAACGTCGGCTTCGTCTACTCCGCGTTCCAGGGCTTCATGCTCGGTGGCATCGCGGTGATGTTCGACAACCTTCTCGCCTCGCAGGGCGTCGCGGTGGCGGGTGGAATCGTCTTTCAGGCGTTCCTGCTCACCGCGGGCGTGCTGATCGCGATGCTCGGGCTCTACAAGGCCAGGATCCTGACCGGCGGGCCGATCTTCACGAAGGTGCTGACGGTCGCGACGGTGGGAGTGATGGTCGCGATCCTGCTTTCCTTCGTGGTCAGCCTCTTCGGCGTCTCGGTTCCGTTCATGAACCCCATGACCGCGTTCGGGGGCGGGAATTCCGCGTTGATCGGCCTCGGGATCAGCGTCGGCCTGCTGCTGCTGGCGTCGCTCTGGTTGATCATCGACTTCCGACGTGCCGAGGAACTGGTGGCCAGCGGCGCCCCGAAGGAGTCGGAGTGGTACGTCGCATTCGGGCTGATCGTCACGATCGCCTGGGTCTACCTCGAGGCCATGCGGGTGATCTTCTACATCACCGCCATGACCAGCCGGGATTGACCAGCCGGGACTGATCGGCTGCCCGGAAAGGCCGGAATCTGCGCCGGACGATCTTTCAGACATCACCGCCCCGCTCGACTTCCGTCGAGTGGGGCGTGTGTTTTTCGGAGATCAAACGGGATGTTCCGCCCGGAACGCCGGTCGGTGCGCGGGATCGACCGTCGGGAATCAGACGGGCGGGGCCCCGGGTCTTCCGGGCTCGCGGGCTTCCGAATTTCCAGGGGGCTTCAAGCTCCGAGGGCTTCGACGCGGCTCGTCATGTCGCCCACCGAAGAGACTCGGACCCCGAAATTCTCACCCACCTTGACCGCGGTTCCGGTGCCCACCGCCTTGTTGTTGACGAGGATTCGAAGCTCCCCGTTGCTGGCCTGGGGGAATTCGACGATGGCACCGTGGACGAGATTCACGGCCTCGGCGAGCGGCATCCGCCGCTGGGCGATTTCGACGATCAGTGGGACTTCGAGGGAGAGGATGGAATTGAGATTGGAAGACATGGGTCTCGCATTCATGCTCGGATGAGGTCGGTCGATGTGGAATTCATCGGCTCGGGGGGGCTTCCGGGTGCACTCCCACCCGGATGCCGGAATCGAAGCGTCTCTCGACCGTCAACGGAAGGGGCCCGCACCGGGGGATGATCCATCCGGCCCGAGCGTCTTTCACCCCTTCCGGACTTCGGAAAGGAGATCCCCCCGGAAACCAGTCCGGGTGAGCCTGAAGGGATGAATGGGAGGTGGAGCGGGCCGCAGGGTCGCTCAGTCGCCGTTGTAGCGACTGAAGACGAGGCTCACGTTGTGGCCGCCGAACCCGAAGGAGTTGTTCACCGCGTACTGGATCGGCTTCTCGCGAGCTTCGTTCGCGACGAAGTCGAGGTCGAAGCCGTCGTCCGGGTTCTCGAGGTTGATCGTGGGCGGAAGGATCCCTTCCTGGAGGGCCCGGATCACCGCGACCGACTCGATTCCACCCGCGGCACCGAGGGCGTGCCCGGTCATCGACTTGGTGGAACTCATGGCGAGGTCGGCGGCGTGTTCGCCGAAGACGGACTTCACCGCATAGACCTCGGCGGCGTCGCCGAGCGGCGTGGAGGTGCCGTGGGCGTTGATGTAGCCGACGTCGGTCGTGTTGATTCCGGCGTCCTTCAGGGCCCAGGTCATCGCCTTGGTGGCCCCGATGCCGCTCTCTTCCGGTGCGGCGATGTGATGGGCGTCACCGCTGGTGGCGTATCCGAGGATCTCCCCGTAGATCTTCGCTCCACGAGCCTTCGCGCTCTCCAGGTCCTCGAGAATCAGGACCGCGGCGCCCTCGGCGAGGACGAATCCGTCCCGATCGCGATCGAAGGGACGGGAGGCCCGCTGCGGATCGTCGTTTCGGGTGGACAGCGCCTTCATCGTGCCGAACGAACCGATGCAGAGCCGGCTGACCGCGGCTTCGGTTCCGCCGGCGAACATCACATCGGCATCGCCACGCTGGATCAACTGGAACGCGGCACCGATCGAGTGACCGCCGGTCGCACAGGCGGTCGCGGTCGCGATGTTCGCACCACGGAGGCCGTGGCGGATCGAGACGTTGCCGGCGCAGGCGTTCACCATGAGCTTCGGCACGGTGAACGGGCTGATCTTCTTGGGGCTCGTCCGCTCGAGCTTGAGCAGTCCGACCTCGATCGTGATGATGCCGCCGATGCCCGATCCGATCGCGACGCCGCGGCGATCGGGATCGCCCGTCGCGAAGTCGATGCCGCAATCGTTCGCGGCTTCCTCGGCGGCCACCAGCCCGAGGAGGCTGGCTCGATCCATCCGCTTCGCCTCGCGGACGTCGACGATCTTCGAGGGATCGAAGTCGCTGACTTCACCGGCGAACCGGGTCGTCCACTCGTCGTCCTGCTCGAAGGCGGTGATGGGTCCGACGCCGGAGCGACCGGACAGCATCCCCTCCCAGGTGGAGGCGACATCTGTTCCGAGATCGGTCACGGCACCGAGACCGGTGACGACGACCCTGCGAAGGGTGATGGTCTTCATGATCGAGGTCGGGGCGACCTGAACTCACGAACGCCGGGAGACCCGGCGTCCTCGAGATCAGCTCTTGTTGAGGTTCGTCTTGATGAACTCGATCGCTTCGCCGACGGTCTGGATCTTCTCGGCGTTCTCGTCGGGAATCGAGGTCTCGAACTCGTCCTCGAACTCCATGACCAGTTCGACGGTGTCGAGGCTGTCGGCGTTCAAGTCGTTCGTGAAACTCGTCTCTCGGGAGATTTCGGCGCGTTCGACGCCCATCTGCTCGGCGACGATATCGATCACTTTGGCTTCGATCTCGGCTTCGGTCACGGGTCGGTCTCCTGGAGGGCCCTTCTGGGGCGTGCTCGATGGATGGAATGATACCGTTGGAAGGCCTCCCCCTGTGGGAGGCCCGTGGTTTTCCGGCCCGAAGCCGGATCAGTGGATCAGAGGGCGAGGCCGCCGTCGACCACCAGGACCTGCCCGGTGACGTAGGACGCTTCCTCGGAGGCGAGGAAGGCGACGGCGGATGAGATGTCCGAGGGTTCGCCGAGGCGTCGGGCCGAGATCCGCTTGACCATCTCCTGCTCGAGGAGGGGCACCATCGCCTCGGTCATGTCGGTCTTGATGAAACCCGGCGCGACCACGTTCGCGGTGATGCCCTTGCCGCCGAGTTCCTTGGCGACGGTCTTGGTGAGGCCGATCATGCCGGCCTTGGCGGCGGCGTAGTTGGCCTGTCCGGGGTTGCCCGTGACGCCGCTCACCGAGCCGATGTTGACGATTCTTCCGTAGCGGCCCTTCATCATGGGACGCGCGGCGGCACGGCAGGCCACGAACGTCGACCGAAGGTTCACGTTCACGACGTCGTCGAAATCCTCGTCGCTCATCCGCATCAGGAGCCCGTCCCGGGTGATGCCGGCGTTGTTGACCAGGACGTCGAGGCGACCGGCGGTCTCCGCGACTTCTTCGATCAATTCGCCGAGGGCGTTCGCTTCCCCGATGTCGCACACCCGGAATTCCGCGGTGCCGCCGGCGGTCACGATCTCCTCGACCAGCGACTGGAGCGGGTCGGCGGATCGTGCGATCGCCATCACGTGCATTCCGTCCGCGGCGAGTCGACCGGCGATGGCCCGTCCAAGTCCGCGGCTGGCGCCGGTCACGATGGCGAGGCGGTTTTCGATGGTCAGGCTCCGGCGGGTGGGGGGGTTCGCCTCGCGTCGGCGAGGGGGTGGTGCAGCGGCATGCTGCGCGACTCGGAATTGTACAGATCCTCCCCGCTCCTGTCGCGGGTGGACCGTCCCGGATCGAGTCCGAACCCGAGGGGCGGCGTCTCCGTGTCGCTCGTGGAATTCCTCGAAGCCTCGAAATGAGAAAGAACGCGGCCCCTCGAAGGAGGCCGCGTTCTCTGGTGTTTCTCGCGGATGATCGCACTCGTGCGACCCCGGCTTCACGCCGGGGCGTCGCGATCACTTGGAGCCGGGGGCGAAACCGGGGTTGGGATCGATCTTCGGTCCCTTGGGTCGCTTTCGCTTGCCGGGTGCACCGGGGCCGCCACCGGGGCCGCCCGCAGGGGCGCCCATCGACGAATTGCCGGTCTCTTCCTCGGTGAAGTCCTGGGTCGGGATCTCGATGATCTCGTCCGGCGCGGTCGCCCGGGCCATCTCGTCCTCGAGGATCTGGAACCAGGCGGCGATCCAGTCGTCCCCGCTGAGCCGGTTCATCATGTCCGGGGGCGACGGCTGGGCGTCGAACTCGGCGCCATCGGAAGCGGGATCACCCGTGATCTCGAAGGCCCAGAGCTGGGGTTCGAACTGGTTGCCCACCATGAAGACGGCGAGCGCGCACTCGCCGACGACGGGGTGCGTTCCGGTCCGGACGTCGATGCCGATGATGTTGCTGGTCGCGGTCTTCCACTCGCCGGACTTCTCGAGGTCGCCGAGCACCATCGCGTCCATGCCGGACATCATGCCCTTCAGGCGTGAGGCGTCTCCGCGGGCGAACCCGTCGAAGAAGCGAAGCACGGCGATCCGTCCTTCGTCGTTGTCGGGCGCCAGATCCTCGGAGAGATTCACCCGCGGGTCGATGCCGTACTGGGCCATCAACTCGGAGATCGGCGTGACCTTCGGGGCCGGCGGCGGCGGCGGCGGCGGGGGTGGTGCCTTCTTCGCCACCGGCGCGGCCGGGGGCGGGGCGGGCTCGGAGCCGCAACCGGCGATGCCGAGTGCAAGCCCGGCCACGGCGGTCAGTCCGATGAAGTCACGAAACAGGTTTCGGGTCCGGTTGGTCATGGCTGGTGACCTCCACGGTCTTGTCGATTCGGCGGAAAAGCCCCTTCAGCACCTTGCCGGGGGCGAGCTCGTGGATACGTGGCCGTTCGTCCTCGGGAATCTCCGAAATCGACGCGGCCAGATCCATGCAGTTCGACGACCATCGTACAGGAGTCGTCAATTGTTCGATCAATCGTTGCTTCAGAAGTTCCGGATTATCCGGTTCATGGGGTTTTCCGGTGACATTCGAGTACACCACGGTCGAAAGCGGCTGAAAATCCACCTCGTCGAGTGCTTTGGCCATTCCCGCGGCCGCGGGGGCCATCAGGGGGCTGTGAAACGCACCCGCCACGGCGAGGGCGGTGGCTCGAAGGCCCATTTCGCCGGCTGCGGTGACCGCCCGCTCGCAGGCGGTCCGGGAACCCGAGATCACGATCTGGCCCTTGGCATTGAAATTCGCGGGCACGAGGACGTCATCGCCTCGGGCGGCATCGCAGACCGCTTCGGCCTGGGCTTCGTCCGCACCGATCAGCGCGACCATCCCGCCGTCGGACGCTTCCGCCGCTTCCTGCATCAGCCGGCCTCGGGTGGCGACGAGCTTGAGCCCATCGCGGAATCCGAAGGCGCCGGCGAGATGAAGCGCGGTGTATTCACCGAGCGAAAGTCCGAGGGTCGCGTGAACGTCGGCGTTGCCCCAACCGTCGAGCAGGCCCTGGTAACTCGCCACGGCGGCCGTGAAGAGGGCTGGCTGGCTGACATCGGTCCGGTTCAGCGTGTCGGCCGGACCGTCGAAGCAGACGCTGGTGAGCGAGCCGATCGATCCGAGGTCGACGACCTCGTCGGCGGCGGCGAACGTCTGGGCGGCGGCGGGGTGGGCGTCCATCCAG
>NYVS01000077.1 GCA_002684755.1 Phycisphaerae bacterium | reverse complement strand
CAGGGATGCGAGAACGCGAGGCTGCTGGCCCGATGCTGGAAGGATCTGGGCGGGGAGGTCTTCCTCGAGGAATGCCGGGCGGCGTCCATCGAATACCTCGACTCGCCGGCGAGGACGAAGGTCAAGCGGTCGTCGCAGCGCTTCGCGGGCACGATCCGGGCGTGGGGACGGTCGATCAAGTCGGGCCGGCAGCGAAAGGTGTGGGCACAGTCGCTGCTCGAGTCCTTCGCGGGTCGGGAGCTGCTGGTCGTCGGCCGCAAGACGTCGGTCGATCCGGCCTTCGCGGTGCTGTGCGGATTCGCAGGGCGGCCGGTGCCGACCGTCGCCGAGCTCGAAGCGGCACCCGCATCCGACTCCGTCTCGTGGTCGGACCACCGTCCGGGTCGTTTCGCGACGGTGGATTGAAGCCGCCCTCGTGAGCATTTTGCCCGCCGGGTCGATACGAAGTGCGTTCGACCGGGCATCGCGTGATCGCCGCGGCGGGTGGTGGTGATCCAGCGGCCCGGTGCCGACCGAAGTTCAGAGGCCCTGGCGGGCGGCGCCGGTGTAGATCCAGACGCCCAGCCCGAGGGTGAACGCGAGATCGCCGTAGAGGGCGTGCTCGATGTCCGCGAGCAGTCCGCTTTTTCTTCGCAGGAGCGTCGCGGTGAAGATGACGCCGCCGACGACCGTGATCAGGACGGGCTCCCATCGGTGCATGACGACGTGGGCGAAGCCGAAGGTGACGCCNGCGACCACCCANATGCCGACNCCGNCGCCGAAGAGCGGTCGATAGCGATGNCAGACGAAGGTNCGGAAGACNATGCCCTGCGGAACCACCGAGAAGATCGGATAGAGGACGAGGATCGCCGCCCACATCCCGGTGCGTTCGCGNGGAAGACGCAGGAACCATTCCGGTTCCATGAGCCATGCGAATCCCGCGAGCATCGGGCCGAACAGGAGGAATCGACCCAGCACGCCGGCGAGACCGGGTCGGATGCCGGCGACGCCCCAGAGCGTCCGGCGNTCGAGGNCNGGGTCGCGTCGNAGGAGGATNAGNCACGCGATCGCCGCGGCCCAGAGCACCGGGATCGGCGGCAGGTAGCTCGACGGGGTCGCCGCGACGAGCACGGGGACGATCCAGAAGAACCCGATGAACTCCAGCCAGCGACGCGGGCCCGCCGGCGATCGGGATGTCTCGGTGTCGCTCATTCGATCAGTAGTGCGTTCGATCGGGCATCGCCTGATAGGCCCGCCAGACGTCGAGCATGCCGGCGCGACCGAGTTCCGTCGAGGGAAGNGGTCGGGCGTCTCCGGGNAGGGCCAGCGCGTCGTTGATGTGACGGTCGTCGAAGCCGCCGTATTCGAGGGCGTCGTCGTGGTTGGAGGCGAACCGGATCGCCTTGACGCGGGCCCACCAGCAGGCGGCGTAGCACATCGGACAGGGTTCGCCGGTCGTGTAGACCACGCAGTCNTCGAGCACGTGGGTGCCGAGGCGGCGGGCCGCGGCCCGGATCGCCACCATCTCGGCATGGGCNGTGGGGTCGCCGTCCGCGAGCACCTGGTTCGCGCCTTCCGCGACGATCTCGCCCGCTCGGACGATCACGCAGCCGAAGGGACCACCGGCCTTCGCCTCCAGCGCGTTGAACCGNGCGAGTTCGATCGCACGCGTCATGAATGCCTGTTCGTCGGTCATCGTGGGATCCGTGGCGGGTTCATTCGCCGGCTTCCGGAATCTCCACCAGCGTGTAGTACGCCTCGTCGTGGAGCAGGGGCTCGCCCGCTTCGTCGCGGACGCCGTCGAGATGGAGTTCGTGCACGTATCCGGGACGGAGCGGNTCGCAGGTCAGCTCGACGGTGAGGTTGTCGCCCGAGACCTGGGCGAGTTTCACGACGACCGGCGCGGTGTCGGTCTCCGGGCTCCCGTAGGGGGAGTGCAGGAGNTAGGTGTAGCTCGACATCGAGTAGTTCGACGGTTCGCTNGCGGTCGCGGGATCGGCGGGGCGGGTGAAGGTCAGCCGGAANCCCGTCGGCGTCGCCTCCATGCGCTGGACTTCGAACGGNATCTCGCCGGTCCATTCCAGTCGCTGCATGCCGAACGGGCGGGTTCCCTTCGAACCCCANCCCCGNTTGGTCATGCCGGCCACCAGTGATCCGTCCTCACCCATCTCGACGCGGATGATGCCGCACTCGAAGCCGCTCCGGAACGGGAACACCGCACCCTGCACGTGACCGTTCACCTCTTCGGTGAAGATCCGGTACACCGCCGCGTGGTGCTGGTCGCCCATGAACGCCTGNCCCTTGAAGAAGGGGCCGAGGGTGCCGTCGACGTCCCAGACCACCTCGCCGGGACTCTGGCCGCACTTGTTGTAGGGGAACCACACCACCGGCATCTTGAAGTCCGGGATGCGTTCCGCCGCTTCGGGCATCGGGATGCCGTCGGGGATCTCGCCCGGGAAGTCGACGAGGGACTCGGGACGCTTCGTGCTCGCGATCCCCCAGGGATGGCCGTGGAAGTCGCCACGTTCGATGATCGACATCTTGCTCGCACCGCACCATTCGCCCTGGTTGTCGGTGTAGTAGAGATTGCCGTCCGGTCCCATCTCGACGCCGCACGGTGAACGAAGCCCCGCGGCCTCCGCGTGCATCGCGCCGTTCTCGTCGACCCGGATCGCCCAGCCGCGCCAGTCCTTCTTGCCGAAGGGCTCGCTTCCGAAGGGGCGGTTGAGGGTGAGCCAGAGATCGCCGTTCGCGTCGAACGCCGGGCCGAAGGTGTACTCGTGGTAGTTGCCGCTGATCGCCCAGTCGTCGCACACGGTCTCGACGCGGTCGACCCGCCAGTCCTCGTCGAGATCGACCATGCGGGAGACCTCGCCGCGCTGGGCGACGTGGACCGGTCCGTTCCAGGACCGGCCTTCCGCGATCGCCGCCCGGCGCTTCGCGTCCTCGTCGGGATGCACCGCGAGTCCGAGCGGTTCCTGCAGGCCGTCCGCGTACTTGATGAACCGGACTCGATGCGGATCGTCGGTGGTCGCCTCGTCCTCGGGGCTGCCCGCGAGCACCGCCACGGTCGGCGCGGACTCGTAGGCGTTCTCGACGATCCAGACGTCGCCCCGCCGGGTCGCGGTCATGATCCGTCCCCCGCCGAGCGGCAGCACCGCGCCGACCTCGTGGGCCACGCCTTCCGGTTCGGGGACGTCCACCAGCCGCCAGTACGTCGACTCGTCGGCCGCGGTGGCGATCCCGCCGGTGATGGCGACGATCCCCGCCATCACGACGAGGGGGTTTCGTCCGAATCCACGTTCGGAAGTCTTCGTTCGAAGGGGTCTCATGCGGGTCTCCTCGTGTCGAATCACCATGCCAGCTCCACGTCGAAGGCGCCTTCGAAGTCCACGTCCTCGCGTCCGACCATCTTCAGCGGGACCTTCACGACCAGTTCCTTCATCCCGCCGGGATCCTCGCGGACGAACGAGTCGGCGCCCGACACGCGGACGGTTCGCTCGCCGTTGATCGTCCAGATCCGCTCGGTGCCCTCGCCCGCCGCGGGTTCGATCGAAGTGGCGATCGCGGCCCGCATGTAGAGGTCGCCACGCCCCGCGTCGCTTCCCACGGTGAAGCGTCGGATGAGGGTGGTGCCGCCTTCCGCGATGCGGGGGATCGGGCGTTCGGTGATTCGAACCCCGTCGAGTTCGCTGTTGAACGCCGGGCGACGGCCGTCGTCCCGCGTGACGCCGGCGAATCGCCATGCGCCGTTCCGGAGTCCGGCGGCGTCGCGGGTGTTCGGGGTCGGCCAGGCGGCGTCACGGGTCTCCAGCATGGCGATCGCGGGACCGGCGGGCATCTGGAGGACCGAACGTCCTTCCGGCGCCTCGAGCTGGCCGGCGCGTCCACGCCAGGTTCCTTCNGCNTCCATGAAGGCGCCGCGCCAGGNCTTCGCNAGTCGGGCGTGTTCCGCGTCCCAGGCGAAGTGNAGATTCTCCGGNAGTCCCACNGCGATGGTCCGCGGNCTCACGTCCCGCATGAACGTGCCGAAGAGGATCGGTTCGTCGATGGGGACGAGGGCGTACTCGCCGGCGTCCGGAACCACGCCTCGTGGAAGCGGCATCGACTCGCCGAGCGAGAGGTAGGAGCGGATCGCGTCGACCTGCTTGACGGGATCGCCGCCGAGGATCTCCGGGAAGATCCGCTCGGTTCCACCGTTGCCCCAGGAGGCGGTCATGCGGGTGCCGGGATTCGTCTTCTGCGGATCGAGCAGGTGCTTGCGGAACCAGCCCGGTCGGAGGCGGTCGTGCATCGTCGCGAGATCGACCGCGGGGATGCCGAGGGCGGGATGTCCGCCGACGGTGTGGCACTGCACGCAGGACACGCCGTCGGTGCCCGTGAGGAGGTGACCCGCGGCGACTCGTTCCTCGTCGAACTCCGGCTCCCGGCCGTCGGCCGCGATCGCGTCGGAGGCCGCGAGGTGGACCACGAGGTCCCGGGTCTGGGCGTCGCCGAAGATCGGCATCCGGGTCTTCATGTACGGCCGCACCTTGGTGCCGTCGGCGAGCACGTTCCGCAACGCCTGAAGTCGGAGCTTGTTGCCCACGCCGTCGAGCGCGGGGGGGATTCTTCCCTCGTCACCGAGTTCCGCATCGTCGTCCGAGGCGAATCGGGCCCGGGCTTCGACGGAAGGACCACCGGCGCCGGGGCGTTCGTGGCAGGCGATGCAGTCGAGCCGGGTCATCGCATGAGCCACCGCGAAGTCGGCGGGAAGTGGTTCGATCATCGAACCGACGTTCGAGATGAAGTCGTCCAGCAGGGCGAGCTCCTCGGCGTCGAAGTCGTAGTCCGGGGCGGTGGCGGGGACGTCCGGCGAGAGACAGCCTCGTCCAGCGACCAGCGACGCGAGCGGCGAGGCACCCGCCGTGCCACGGGGCTGCGGCATGTCCGGAACGTGACAGGCGGTGCACCCGGTCTGCGCAAACCGCTCCGCGCCGCGCCGGGCCATCTCCGAGTCCGGCTCGAAGTCCGGCCATCCGGCATCGAGCACCACGGCGTCGCTGAAGAACGCGCCGGCGGGGACGGGTTGTCGCTCGACGCCCGGCCCGCTCCACGACAGCGAGAGTTCCTCGCCGCCCGACGCTTCGAACATTCCGATGTCGATCGCGTGTCGTCCCGCCTCGAGATCCACCGCGCCGCGTTCCGTCGCCGCACCGTGGATTCCGGGGTTCGCCACCACCGTGCGACCGTCGATCTTCAGACCGGAGCCGTCGTCGGAGGTCAGGTAGAAGTTCCAGCGACCCGACGTCGGAATCTCGATCTCGCCCGAGAGGTGCAGACCGAAGCGATCGCGGCCCGCGTAGGGCCCCACGCCGGGGACCGGCACCCGTACCGGATCGACGTCGCCGCCGACCGCGTCGATCGGCCCCATGCCGTCGAAGGCGCCGTCGAAGAACTCGAGTTGCAGGCCGGGCTTCGAGGCGGTCGTCTTCGTCATGTCGCCGCCCGCCAGCAGGAACGCGGTGATCGACTTGCTTTCATCGTCGGTGAGCGCGAGCGACGGCATCCGACCGCCGGGATGAACGGCGAGTGGATCGGCCAGGAAGTCCGCGAGTGATTCGAAGGTCCACGCGCCGGCGAGATCGTCGAATCCGAGCCCGTTTGCGGCGTCCGGGCCGTGGCAGGCGGTGCAACCGACCGATTCCCAGAGCGAGGCGCCCTGGGCGATCCGGGCGGTGGAGATCTCCATGCGGGTGGCGTCGACGGGGATCGGGCCACCCTGCTCCACGAGGTACTGGACGAGTTCCTCGACCGCGACGGCCTGTTCGGCATCGTCGAGACCGTGAAGGAGATCCGGCATGCGCAGGCCGGATTCGGCACCGTGGCCGCGGACCCGGGTCCGGATCGCGGCGGGCGAGAGCCGGCCGCCGACGCCGTTCGCGCCGAGGATCAACGGTGCGGGCGAGACGCCCAGTCGTCGGCGGACGTCGGTCCCCGCCTCGTGGCAGGCCGTGCAGGAGGCATCCGCGGCGAGGTTCTCCGCGGCGCGTGAACGCCATTCGGTGGAGGACACCGTCGATACCGAACCGGGATCGTCGCATCCCCCGACCGAGGCGAGGAGCGCAAGAACCGAAGCGGCTCCGAGCGTCTTCGTGGAATTCGAGGCGATCGAATCGCCACTCGTCTTGCGTCGCATCTTCACGATGTGCTCCCGAGGAGGGTTTCCGGACACCCGGATGGTAACGCTGGATCCGGAATCCACCGTCTCTCTTTTCCGCAAAGCGATTCAGCGCCGATCGATTTTTCGATGACGGGCCCCGCACGACTCGCGAGGCGAGTACCGTGCTCGGATGCCCGCGATACCAAGAGAAGGCGAACGATGCCGAACCCGGCGAGGTGGCCGTCCAGTGGACATGCCGTCGCGGCGATCGCGTTTCGCGTGCGTGCTTCTGCTCGGCATCCTGCCGGGATGCATGGTCGGCCCGGACCCGACGCCTCCGTCCGTCGTCACCGCCGACGCCTGGCATGAGGATCTCGTCGAGGGCCTGACCCGCGGCAAGGTCGATCCCGGCGCGTGGTGGCGTGGATTCGACGATCCGATGCTGGTCGACCTCGTGGCGATCGCCGAACGCAACAACTTCGATCTCCGCACCGCCGCGAGCCGCATCCGCGAAGCGCGATCGCTCTACGGGATCGCCGCGGCCGATCTGTATCCCGAGATCAACGCGACCGGCGAGGCCGAGTTCATCGACGGGAACCAGGCCAACAGCTCGGGCCTGCCCGTTTCGGACGACAACTTCTACAGCCTGGGGCTCGATTTCGGTTGGGAGATCGATCTCTGGGGCCGGGTCCGCCGNGGCATGCAGTCGGCCGAGTTCGATCTGCAGGCGCAGGTCGAGGACGCCCGCGACATTCTCGTGACCATCCGGGCGGAAGTGGCTCGAAGCTACATCGAGGCGAGATCGCTCCAGGGCCAGATCATCGCGTTGCGACGGATCGTCGCGGCCCAGGCCGAGACCGTGAATCTCGCCCGCGATCAGTTCCGACAGGGCGTGGTGACCGAGTTCTCGCTTCTGCAGGCTCAGGCGCAGCTGCAGGCGGCCGAGGCGAAGGTGCCGTCGCTGGAATACGAACTCGCGGTCGCGATCAGTCGTCTCTCGGTGTTGATCGCGGAGCCGGTCGCATCGCTTCGCGATCGAATCGATTCGACGGTCGACGACCTCGGCGTCCCCGATCCNCCGCGGGAGATCGCGGTCGGAATCCCCGCGGACGTCATTCGCCGCCGGCCCGACATCCGGGCCGCGGAACGCCTGGTCGGTGCGGCCGCCGCCAACATCGGCGTCGCGGAAGCGGCCCTGTATCCGTCGCTCCGGCTCACCGGACAGGGCGGCTACACCAGCACCCAGTTCGACCGACTCGTGATGCCGTCGAACCTCGGCGGGTTGCTCGCCATCGAGGTGTCCTGGCCGATCTTCACGGCGGGGCGGCTTCGATCGGTGATCGACGTCCGGAACGAACAGGCCTATCAGGCGCTCATCTCCTACGAGTCGATCGTGTTCAGGGCCATCGCGGACGTCGAGACCTCGCTCGTGGCCTACGGATCGAGCCTGCGGGAGCAGACACGGCTTCGTCAGGTCGTCGACACCTACGACCGCGCCGCCACGCTTGCNACCGNNCGCCTCGAGCAGGGAGTCGACGATCTCGAGGCGTTGNTGGACATCGAACGCGAACTGCTCGGCGCCGTCCAGGAGCTGGCCGTGATCGACGGCCAGGTCGCCGCGAANGCGGTCGGGATCTACAAGGCGCTCGGGGGATCTTGGAACATCGAGGAGAACACGATCGACGCGCGAGCGACGACCGTGATCGTGGAGGATGCGGGATGAACGGAAGCTCGAACCGACGAGCCGGATGCACGCTCTTCGCCGTGGTCGCGCTCGGCGCGGTCACGATGGTCAACGGCTGCGATCGCGCGGCCGCGAAGGCTCCGGCGAAGAAGCCGGATCTTCCGGTCACCGCCGTCAACTCCGAGAAGATGGACGTCCCGGACATCAGGCGNTANCCCGGGAACACCGAGGCCGTCCGACAGGCGACGCTCGAGGCCCGGATCACCGGGTTCCTCGAGGAGCGACGTTTCGTGGAAGGCACGTCGGTCACCGCCGGCGACACGATGTTCGTGATCGAACAGCCGCCGTACGAGGCGCAGGTGCTCCAGGCCGAGGGCCAGCTGGCGTCCGCNGAGGCGGCGTTCGACTTCGCCCGGATCGAGTACGCCCGGAACGAACCGCTGGTCGCGTCCGGCGCCATCTCGGCCCAGGCGTTCGACCAGTACCGCACGAATCTCGAATCGGCCGCCGCCCAGGTCCAGGTGGCGCGGGCGAGCCTGATCGAGGCGGAGATCGACCTCGGGTACACCGAAGTGGCCGCGCCCTTCGACGGTCGGATCGGTCGACGGCTCGTCGACGTCGGCAATCTGGTCGGCCCCGGCATGAACGAGAATCTCGCGGTGGTGGTCGATCTCGATCCGATGCGGGTGGTCTTCCAGCCCGCGGGCACCGAACTTCCCGACTACGTCATGGCCTGGCCCGCGAACGACATCGGCGTCAAGGTGACCGTCCGAACTACCGCCTCCACCTACAAGTATGAAGGTTCCCTGGATCTCGTGGACAACGAGGCCGCCACCGACAGCTCGACCTTCATCGCCCGGGCGAGTTTCCCCAACACCGATCTCAAACTGGTCCCGGGGCTGTTCGCCGACGTGGAAGTCGACCTCGGCACGCTGAAGGACCGGATGGTCGTTCCGGTCGAGGCGATCCAGAGCGAGCCGCAGCAGTCCTACGTCTGGACGGTGAAGGACGACAAGCTCGTCCGGGCGAACGTGAAACTCGGTCCGGAATGGAACGGGCTTCGCGTCATCACCGGNCTCGAGGCGGGTGTTCCGGTGGTCGTCGAGGGCAATCCCTACATGTTGAAGGCGAACACCGCCGTCCGGGCGAAGACCGTCTCGCTGGACGCCTGGCAGAAGGAGGTCGCGGCGAAGGTGAAGCAGATGACCGACCCGTCGACGGGTGGCAAGCACCCCGCCCAGAGCGGCGTCGCCCAGCATGCGATCCATCCCGAGGCCGCCAGCGGGCACGACGGAGCCTCCAAGTGATCGAACATCGAGTCGTCAAGCCCGGGAGCGTTGCGTGACCAGGTTCTTCATCGCCAGGCCGATCTTCGCCAGCGCGGTCGCGATCCTCATGGTCGTGGTGGGCCTGGTCTCGATCTTCGCGCTCCCGATCGCGTTGTTCCCGCCGATCGTGCCGCCCACGGTCCAGATCACCGCCGGCTATCCCGGATCGAGCGCCGAGGTCGTCGCCGGGGTGATCACCACTCCGCTGGAGCAGCAGATCAACGGGGTCGAGGGCATGATCTACATGTCCAGCAACTCGACCTCCAACGGTGCGAGCTCGATCACCGTCACCTTCGAGGTCGGGTACGACGTCGACATCGGTGCGGTGGACATCCAGAACGAGGTCCAGACCGCGCTCGGGCAGCTGCCGGAGGTGACCCAGCGTTCCGGGGTCTCGATCAGCAAGACCGAGACGGACATCACCTGTCTGCTCACCCTCTACGATCCGACCGGGAACTACGACAGCGCCTTCCTCGGCAACTGGGCGCAGATCAACATCGTCGACTCCCTGAACCGGTTTCCCGGCGCGGGTCAGGTCACGAACTTCGGATTCCTCGAGTACTCGATCCGGATCTGGCTCGACCCCGACAAGATGGCCGCGATCGGGATCACGCCCAACGAGGTGGTGACCGCGGTCCAGTCGCAGAACGTCGACGTCGCGGCCGGNCAGATCGGGGCTCCGCCCACGCCGGAGGCCACCGCCTTCACCTACCAGCTGACGACGATGGGCCAGCTTCCCGAGGCCGAGGACTTCGGCGACATCGTCGTCGCGGTGCGCGACGGCGGCGTGGTGCAGATCAAGGACATCGGTCGGGTCGAACTCGGTGCGGAGTCCTACGCCTCCTCCACCCGGTACCAGAACCAGCCGACCGCGCTGCTCGGCATCTTCGCGCGACCCGGTTCGAACGCGATNCAGCTCAGCAACCAGATCCAGGGCTTGATCGACGATCTCGCCGCGAAGGGCCGCTTCCCCGACGGCGTCGAGGCGTTGATCACCTACGACAGCACCGACTACGTCAAGGACAGCATGCAGGAGCTGGTGGTCACCCTGCTCCAGGCGATCGGGCTGGTGGTGATCGTCGTCTTCGTGTTCCTCCAGAGCTGGCGGACCACGATCATCCCGATCATCGCGATCCCGGTGTCGCTGGTCGCGACCTTCGCGGTCCTCGCGGCCTTCGGATTCTCGATCAACACCCTCACGCTCCTCGGACTGGTGCTCGCCGTCGGCCTGGTGGTGGACGACGCGATCGTGGTGGTCGAGAACGTGGAGCGCCAGCTGGATTCCGGGCTCGGCCGACGTGATGCCGCGCGNGCGGCGATGCGGGAGGTCACGCCGCCGATCGTCGCGACGACCGCGGTGCTGATGGCGGTGTTCGTGCCCACCGCGTTCATGCCGGGAATCGCCGGNCAGCTGTACAACCAGTTCGCGCTGACCATCGCCTTCTCGGTGGGGATCTCCGCGTTCAACTCGTTGAGCCTGAGTCCGGCCCTGTCCGGCGTGCTGCTTCGGCACACGCCGCGGGAGGATCGGATCAAGCCGTTCCGGATGTTCAACGACGGCTTCGACCGGGTCTCCAGCGATTTCAGCCGGTTCGTCGGCATGCTCGGGCGCCGTCTCTGGTGGGCGGTGCTCATCGCCTTCGCCGCGCTCATCCTTCTGACGTTCAACCGTTTCAAGGAGACGCCGACGGGCTTCGTGCCGCAGGAGGANCAGGGTTGGTTCTTCGTCTTCGTCGCGATGCCGAGCGGTTCCTCTCTGGAGCGGACCGAGGAGGCGTGCAAATCCGCATCCTCGATCCTGCTCGACATGCCCGGCGTCCAGTACGTCAATTCGGTCGCGGGCTACGACTTCCTCGATTCCTACGCGGACACCTCCTCCGGCGTCGTCTTCGCGATCCTCGAACCCTGGGACAAGCGGACCGTCACGGACCAGCAGGTTCCCGGGGTCCTCGAACTGGCGAAGGAGAAGCTGTTCGCGGTCGACGGCGCGACCTGCATCCCGATCAATCCGCCGCCGATTCCGGGTCTCGGNTCGACCGGCGGCTTCCAGTTCGAGATCCTCGACCAGTTGAACCGCGGATCCGACGCGCTGCTGGCCGCGACGCTGAACTTCATCGAGAAGGCGGAAGCGACCCCCGAGGTCGGCAACCTCCTCTGTGACTTCCAGACGGACGTCCCGCAGATCGACCTCGAGATCGACCGGGTCGAGGCGACCCGGCTCGGACTGAAGATCTCCGACGTGTTCCAGACGCTGCAGGTCCATCTCGGCGGCTACTACGTGAACAACTGGAACAAGTACAACCAGGTCTACCAGGTGAACCTGCAGGCCGAAGGCGCCGACCGGATGACCTTCGATGACATCCTCGCCCTCCGGGTGCAGAACGATCAGGGCGAACAGGTCCCGCTNTCGCAGTTCGTGACGCTGAGGCAGGATGCCGGGCCGATGAACATCTCCCACTACAACCTGTACGAGTCCGCCCAGGTCATCGGTGGTCCNGCCAAGGGCAAGTCCGGTGGGGAGGCGGTCAAGGCGATGATGGAGGTCGCGCAGGCCGAACTCGAGCCNGAGGGCTGGGGCTACGAATGGACCGGCACGGTCTATCANCAGCTGAAGGTCGGCANCATCGCGCCGATCATCTTCGGTCTCTCGCTCATCACGATCTTCCTCGTGCTCGCGGCGCTCTACGAGAGCTGGGCGATGCCGTTCGTGATCCTGCTCTCGGTTCCGCTCGCGGTGCTCGGGGCGCTCATCGCGCTCGACATCCGGATGCTCGCNCTCGACGTCTACGGCCAGATCGGGCTGCTGATGCTGGTCGGTCTCGCGGCCAAGAACGCGATTCTGATCGTCGAATTCGCCAAGACCCTCCGGGAGGAGGGGACGGGGATCATCGAGGCCGCGATGGAAGCGGTCCGCCTGCGACTCCGGCCGATCCTGATGACCGCGTTCGCGTTCATCCTCGGCGTGCTTCCCCTCGTCTTCGCGACCGGCCCCGGTGCCAACGCCCGCCATTCGATCGGCACCACGGTGCTGGGCGGCATGATCGCGTCGACGTTCCTCAGCCTGCTCATCGTGCCGGTGATCTACATCGTCGTCGAGTTCGTTCGGGAGCGGGTCTTCGGGGCGGACGGTGGCGAACCGCCGTCGGGTGAGCCTTCGTCGGAGACGGCGGCCTGATCGATCCGGACCGGTCCGATCGTGACGCTCGCATGACAAGAGGCTTGCGAAGCCGCCGGTATCCGATACCGTCGAGGCATGAAGAACCCATCCGTCCCCAGTCGTCGCGACTTCATCGCCGTCTCCGCGGTGGGCGCCGCCGGCGCCTTCGTCCGCACGTCCCCGGCGTCCGCCGGGCAGGATCAGACCTCCGGAAAGGCGGATTCGCCGGCTTCACCGGGAACGCCGGACGAGATCCGGGTCGCGGTGATCGGCCTCCGCGGGCGAGGCTGGAACCACACCATGGGATTCGCCCGGCTGCCGGGGGTCCGCGTGGTTGCGCTCTGCGACGTGGATTCCGAGGTGCTCGCCCGCCGGGCCGCGGAATGCGCCGCGGGCGGNGAGAAGTGGTCCGGCTTCGAAGTCGACGTGACGGGTGATCCGCGGNCGCTGCTCGACCGCGACGACATCGACGTCATCGCGATCGCCACGCCGAATCACACGCATTCGATGCTGGCGTGCTGGGCCCTCGACGCGGGCAAGCACGTCTACTGCGAGAAGCCCGTGTCCCACGTCGTCGAGGAAGGACGTCGAATCGTCGATGCGGCGGATCGCACCGGCCTGATCTGCGCGAGCGGCACCCAGGGTCGTTCCGCCGAAAGCGTCCGNGAAGCCATGGCGTTCATCCACNAAGGCGGACTCGGCGAGGTCCACTGCTCGCGCGGGCTCTGCTACAAGCCGAGGCGCTCCATCGGTGGCGACACCCGTCCCCGCTTCGTCCCCGCATCCGTCGACTACGACCGCTGGCTCGGTCCGGTCGCCTATCGATCGCTCCAGCGCCCCCGGCTGCATTACGACTGGCACTGGGACCTTCACACCGGCAACGGCGATCTCGGGAACCAGGGGATCCATCAGATGGACATCGCCCGTTGGGCGCTCGACGCCGATCGCATGCCGGCCCGCGTCGACTCGGTCGGCGGCCGGCTCGGNTACGTCGACGCCGGCGACTCGCCGAACACCCAGGTCGCGGTGTTCGACTGCGANGGCACCCCGCTGGTCTTCGAGGTCCGCGGACTGCCGAAGGACAAGGCGTCGCAATCGGGCAAGTGGCAGATGGATCGNTACGANGGCCAGTCGATCGGCAACGTGATCGAGGGCGAGAACGGCATGGTCCGGGTCTCGAACTCCTACAACCGGGCGGACTTCATCGATCGCGACGGAGTCAAGCGGCAGGAATGGAAGGGAGGCGGGGACCACTTCGCCAACTTCATCNAGGCGGTCCGGGCGGACGACCCGGCGATCCTGAACGCTCCGATCGAGGATGGACATCTCTCCTCCGCGTTCTGCCACCTCGGAATCCTCTCCCACGTGCTGGGCGAGGCGGCCGCGCCGGCGGCCGTCGACTCCGCGTGGAGCGGTGATGCGGTCGCGCTCGACGGCTGGCGCCGCATGAAGGCGCATCTCGACGCGAACGAGGTGGACCTCACGGCGACCCCGGTCACGCTGGGGCGGACGCTCCGCGTCACGCCNTCGGGTGATGCGGTGGTCGGTGATCCCGAAGCGACCGCGATGCTCGTGCGGAACGCTCGAGCGCCCTACGCGTTCTGAACGACGTCCAGGAGTCGATTCCATGGCCGAAACATCCGATCCCTCGCGACGCCGCTTCCTGGCGGGTGCGGCCGCATCGATGGTCGCGGGGCCCGCGGCCATCGCTTCCGCGATTCGATCAGGTCTCCCGGCCGCAGGTCGCGCCGAATCGAAACTTCGATTCGGCATGGTCACCTATCTCTGGGGTCGCGATCTTCCGCTGCCCGTCTTGATCGACGCCTGTGCCGCGGCCGGTCTCGACGGCGTCGAACTGCGGACGACCCACGGGCATGCGGTGGAGCGGGGACTCGACGCGGCGGCGCGGCGGGCGGTTCGCGACCGCTTCGAGGCGTCGCCGGTGGAGATCGTCGGGATCGGCAGCGACGAACGTTTCGACTCGCCCGATCCCGGTCGACTCGCGGCCGCCAAGCGGGCGACCCTCGAGTTTCTCGAACTCTCCGCGGCCATCGGCGGCGGTGGGGTCAAGGTCAAGCCCGATTCCTTCCACCGCGGCGTCGATCCCGATCGCACCATCGAGCAGATCGGTCGGAGTCTCGCCGAGCTCGGGCCCGCCGCCGCCGACCTCGGCCAGGAACTGCGGCTCGAGGTCCACGGCCAGTGCGCCGACCCGGCGATCATCGGCCGGATCGTCGAGATCGCGGATCATCCCGCGGTCCGGGTCTGCTGGAACTCGAATCCGCGCGATCTCCGTGGTCGCGGGTTCGCACGCCACTACGAGATGCTTCGGCCGCACTTCGGCGGCACGGTGCACGTCCGGGAGCTGGGGGACGAGCGGTACCCCTCCGCGGACCTGCTTCGTCGACTGGCCGATGACGACTACTCGGGGATGGTGCTGCTCGAGGCGCACACCCCACGGCCGCGGCATCTGGTCAGTGCGCTCGGGAATCAGGAGGCGATGGCGGCGGCCATGACGGCGGATCGTCGCTACGAGACCGACACGCCCGCGGGGACGATCCGGATCGCGCCGAGGCGTCGGGCGCCGAACATGCTCGACGTCCGATCGGGCGATGAACTGATCGCGACGCTCCGGCTCGGGTCGGCGGAGCGGACGCCGACGGTGTTTCCGTTGAACGCCCCCGGGGAACGCCTGGCGATCCGTGGATTCCCGTTCACGCGGAACGTCGGGGAAGCCACCGATCACCCGCATCATCGAGGGCTCTGGTTCGCCCACGGCGACGTCGACGGCCACGACTTCTGGCACGATCCGAAGTGTCGAGTCCGGGTCCGCGAGCATGCCGTGGAGAACGACACGGTCCGCTTCGTCGCCGGCTGGATCCGCGAAGGCCGCCCGATCGCGACGGAGACGCGTCGGATGCGGTTCACCGCGACACCACGGCGGCACCGGATCGAGGTCGACATCGAACTCGCGCCGGTCGCTGAATCGATGACGCTGGGCGACACCAAGGAAGGGGCCTTCGCGGTCCGGCTCGCCCCGACGATGCGGGTCGACGGTCCGGTGGCGCTGGGGCGACTCGAAAACGCCGAAGGGCTCCTCGACGGAGACTGCTGGGGTCGACGTTCGGACTGGGTGATGGCGGAAGGGCCGATCGACGGTCGGCTGGTCCGGGTCCGGATCGAGGATGCCGATCGCAATCCGCGGCACCCGACCTGGTGGCACGCTCGGAAGTACGGGCTCCTCGCGGCCAATCCCTTCGGGCGGCGGGCCTTCGAGGGCGGGGGTGAATCCGGTGCGATGACCGTCACCCGCGACGCGCCGCTTCGACTCGCCTACGTGGTGACGCTCGAGACGGGCGCGGTGCCGGGCCCGTCCCGGGTCTGATCGGGGGCTCGCGGAAGACCGCGCCGTCCGGTCCGCGTAGCATGTCCGGATGCGCGTCATCAGCCTGCTGCCGTCGGCCACCGAAGTCCTCTGCGCGATCGGCGGGGAGTCGCTGCTGGTCGGCCGGAGCCACGAGTGCGATTTTCCATCGTCCGTCGGTGACCGACCGGTGCTCACCGCGGCCCGGACCACCGCGGATTCGAGCGCCGCGATCGATCTCGAGGTGCGTGAAGCCCTCGGTGGCGAGGAGGCGTCCGCGTCGGCGAGTCTCTATCACCTCGACGTCGAGCAACTGATCGCCCTCCGCCCCGACGTGATTCTCACCCAGGATCTGTGCGAGGTGTGTTCGATCGATCTGGCGACGGTCCGCGGTGCGGCGGCGTCGATGCCCGATCCGCCGGAGATCGTCAGCCTCGATCCCCACACCCTGATGGACGTGTTCGACGACCTGCTCACCGTCGGTCGGGCGGTGGGGCGTGAACGCGAGGCCGAACAGGCGATGGTCGAGGCCCGCGACGGCTACTGGTCCGCGGTCGACTACGTGAACCAGTACGTGCCGGGACCGGAGACGCTCTTCCTCGAGTGGATGGAGCCGGCGTTCGTGGGCGGGCATTGGACGCCGGGCCTCATCGAGGAGGCGGGCGGTCGGCATTCGCTCAATCCGGTCGGTGCGAAGAGCCGTCAGGTCACGCCCGACGAGATCGTCGCGGCGGCGCCGGAGCGGATCGTGGTGTGTCCGTGCGGATACGACCTCGACGCCATTCGTCGCGAGCTTCCCGCGCTTCAGGCCTCGGCCTGGTGGCGGGAGCTNCCCGCGGTGCGGAACGGGGCGGCGAACGCGGTGGTCATGGTCGACGGGAACGCGATGTTCAATCGCCCGGGCCCACGGCTGGTGGACGCCTTCCGATGGCTGGTGTCCTGGTTCAACGATCGGCCGGAGGTTCTCCCGGCCGGATTCCCCGTCGAGGCGATCCCCGCCGCATCCTGACGGGTCGCGACGCCGATCCTGCCCGTTCGGCAGTCCGAGCGGTCCCGCATGGCCGAAAAACCGGTTTTTCGCGGCTGCNGGAAGGCCTGCCGNCACGTGCGAATCGGCACGCAAGTTGCGACCAGTGCAGGACATCGGCGACCCGAGGCCTCGAGCCCGGGTGTCGAGAATGGAGATTTCACACATGCAGATGGACCGATTCACCACCCTCGCCCAGGAGGTTCTTTCCAACGCCCAGTCGCTCGCGACCGGTCGCAGCCACGGCGAACTCACGCCGCTCCACATCCTCACCGCGATGGTCGAGGATCGGAACGGCGTCGCATCGTCGATTCTCGCGAAGGCGGGACTGCAGGCCGAGCGGATCCGCGACGTCGCCGAGGCGGAACTGGGACGACGACCGCAGGCGACCGGCACCCAGCCNCGAACCGCGAACGCCACGATGGAGGTCCTGCAACGGGCCGAGCGTGAAGCGAAGGAACGGAAGGACGCCTACGTCTCGACCGAGCACCTGCTGCTCGGGCTGATGGAGGTGCCCGGCGACGCCCGGGAGGTCCTCGAGAGCTGCGGTGCGACGCGGGCGGCGATCGACGCGGCGATCGACGGGATCCGGAAGGCCTCCGGCGTGTCGCAGGTCAACGATGCCGACGCGGAGAGCAACTTCGAGGCGCTCAAGAAGTACGCGATCGACCTGAACGAACGAGCCGCGGCCGGAAAGATCGATCCCGTGATCGGTCGGGACGAGGAGATCCGTCGCTGCATGCAGGTGCTTTCGCGCCGCACCAAGAACAACCCCGTGCTGATCGGCGAACCGGGCGTCGGCAAGACCGCCATCGCGGAAGGGCTCGCCATCCGGATCGTCGATCACGACTG
>NYVS01000076.1 GCA_002684755.1 Phycisphaerae bacterium | reverse complement strand
ATCAACCACCCCGCGTGGCAGATCGGGCACCTCGCGCTCGCGGCGGACATCGCCGCCCTCGAGCTGGGCGGGGAGCAGACCTTCCCGCCGGAGTGGGCCGAGCGATTCTTTCCCGGCGCTCCGATCACCGCGGAGGTCGCCGACTATCCGTCGATGACCGAGCTCGTCGATCAGCTGGCGGCCCAGCATGCGAGGGTCGCCGCACTGCTTCCGAACGCGACGGAGGCGCAGCTCGCGGCGCCCTGCCAGATGGAGATGCTGCATCGCCGATTCTCGAAGGTCGGTGACTTCATCGCCTACATCATGACCGGCCACGAGGGTGTGCACGTCGGCCAGATCGCCTCNTGGCGACGGGAGATGGGCATTCCGCGCGAAGATCTCTGAGCTCGCNTCGTCGAAGCGGAATTCCTCGGTTCGATCTTCGAGGCTCGACCCCATGACGACCTTCTCCCACCCGGACGACTCGATGCGACCGCACCAGCGGTCGGGCTTTCGTTTCCTGGTGGCGGGATTCTGCTTCCTGCTGGGGTTTCTGAACTACCTCGACCGAGTGGTGCTGTCGTTCGCGATCCGGCCGATCGAATCGGATTTCTCGATCGGGGACGCCGAGTTCGGGCTGCTGATGTCGACGTTCGCGATCGGGACGCTGGCGGTGAACGGACTCGCCGGGGTGCTCCTCGATCGGTTCGGCGTTCATCGGGTGTGGAGCATCGGGCTGCTGGGCTGGTCGGCGGTGATGATCCTGCAGGGATTCGTCGAGGTGTTCTGGATGTTCCTCGCGCTCCGGGTCCTGCTCGGGCTCGGTGAGGGGGTGGGCTTCCCGGCGATGAACCGGGCCCTCGTCGACTGGATGCGGCCGAGCGAGCTGGGGCGCGCGATCTCCTTCTCGCTGCTGGGGGTTCCGCTGGCCCTGCTGATCGGTGGCGTCACGCTGGCACCCTTGATCCTCGGCATCGGCTGGCGCTGGTCGTTCGTCACGCTCGGGGTCGTCGGTCTCGTGATCGGTGGGTTCTTCATCCTGCTCTACCGTCAGCCGCCCACTCCGGTCGACACCGGCCCGNCGACGCGAGCTTCGGTGATTCCGGTCCGACGGGTCCTCCTGAACCCGACCCTGCTCGCCACCGGGTGGTCGTTCTTCGCCTTCGGATGGGTGCTCTTCTTCGCGGTCGGCTGGCTGCCCGGGTATCTCGAACAGACCTGGAAGCTGGATCTGAAGTCGGTCGGCTGGTCGAGCACCCTGCCGTGGGCGCTCGCGCTCGTCCTGATGCCGATCGCAGGGTGGATCTCGGATGCGATCATGGCGCGGACCGGCTCGATACGCAGTGCCCGTGTCCACCTGATCTGGATCTGCCAGTCGCTCGCGGTCGTCTGCTTCGTGCCGGTGATCTTCGTCCACTCGGTCGGATGGGCGGTGACGTTCATCTCGCTCGCGATCGGATTCTCAATGGCGCCGAACAGNCCGTACTACTCGATCTGCGCCGATCTCTTCAAGGGACGAGCCGGTCTCGCCACGGGTGTGATCGTGACCTTCTTCTCGCTCTCGGGCGTGGTGTGTCCGGTGATCACCGGATGGCTGGCGGAAACGGGCGGTGGCTTCGCCGCGGCCTTCACGGCGCTCTGCGTGGTGGTCGGCAGCGGGGTGATCGGCATGCTGGTGTTCGCCAGCGGGCGATCTCCGGTCGATGCGGATCCGATCTGAGCGTCTATGGTGGGACCGGTGTCCTCGTCCCCCGACGCTTCGCACCTTCCAACCCGGTGGTGGAGACGAATCCGATGAATGAACGATCCGATTCAGGCCGGCGGGATCCGGCATGTCCGAGCCGGCGGGACTTTCTCGGTACCGCCGCGATCGCGTCCGTGGCGTTCGCGCTGCCGCGACGGTCTTCGGCGTCGGTCCGGCNTCTCGCGGCGCCGGTCCGGCTCGGGGTGATCACCGACCTTCACCACGACATCATGCACGACGGCGAGACCCGTCTCGACGCGTTTCTCGCGGAGATGTCGAAGCGTCCTCCGGACGCGATCATCCAGCTCGGTGACTTCGCCTACCCGATCCCCGAGAACGACGCCGTCATCCGCCGGTTCAACGAGGCGCATCCGACNTCGCTGCACGTCATCGGCAACCATGATCTCGATCGGGGGATCACGAAGCCGCAGTGCGTGGAGCGGTTCGGGATGCCGGGGCGTCACTACGCGACGGACATCGGGGGCATCCGGCTCCTGGTCCTCGACGGAAACGATCGCGGCTCGCCGACCGATCGGGGGGGATACCCCTCGTACGTCGGGCCCGAACAGGTCGCGTGGTTGAAGACGCAGCTCGCGACCGGCGAACGCCCGGTCGTCGTGGCGTGTCATCAACCGCTCGCCGGCGCGTTCGCGGTCGACAACGCGGAGGAGATCCAGGGGATTCTCGGTGATGCGGCGGATCGGGTGATCCTGGTGATCAACGGTCATTCGCACGTCGATCAACTGGTCCGGGTCGCTGGGGTCACCCACCTGCACGTCAACTCGGCGTCCTACCAGTGGGTCGGTGGTGATCATCGGCACGCGAGTTACGCGGCGGACGTTCACGAGAAGCATCCCTGGATCGCATGCACCTGTCCCTACCGCGATTGCCTGTTCGCCCGCATCACGATCGATCCCCGCGACCTCGAGATCCGCGTCGAGGGCGTGGGAAGCGAGTGGGTGGGCGCATCGCCGGCGGAGCTCGGCGTCGACCTCGATCAGGCGCTGACCAACGGCGAGGAGATCGCGCCACGGATCCGAGGTCGGCGGATCGCCCGGGTCCGCCGATGAACACCGGACCTTCTCGTCGGACGACCGCGGTGGTGTAGGATCGGATTCTCCCGGCGGNGGTCCGACCGACCNNCGCCAGCACCGNATCAACGAGAGGAACGACCATGAGCGANGTCGACCGGATCGAGGAATGCGTCGAGCGGTACTACGCGAGCCTGCGCGGCTCCGATCCCGCGATGGTGCGNGAGGTCTTCCACGACAACGCGAAGATCACGGGCTATCTTCCGGACGGACTCCACGAGATGAGCGTCGAGGACTTCGCCGGNTTCGTCGAAGCCCAGCAGCCTTCCCCGGACGCATCGGGCGCGCCGCGGATGCTNGAGATCCTCTCCTGCGAGGTCGCGGGCGAGACCGCGGCGGTGCGTCTCCGCGAGTCCTACCTCGGAATGACCTTCCTCGACACGTTCGGGATGCTTCGGGTCGACGGCCGCTGGACGATCTACAACAAGCTCTTCCACGTCGAATCCTGAACCCGCCGCGTTCGCGCGATCACCGCCGTTCGGTGCGACGGCTGCGGGAGCCGTGCTTCCGGTAGACGCGGGACGCCTCCTGTCGGGCCCGGCTCGTGCCGCGGGCGTCGAAGATCCGCTGTTTCGCCGCGCGGTACGCCGTCTCGTGATCGACCACGGGGGCGGGGTAGGTCTCGCCGATGAGACAGCCGGCCATGTGCTGGGTGAGCGGCGGCATCTCCTCCGGCCGGGCGATGTGTTCGTCCGGCACGTCGGCGAGCTCCGGGATCCAGCGTCGGATGAACCGCCCGTCGGGATCCTGGTCGATCGCCTGCTTCACCGGGGAGTAGATGCGNACGGTGTTGATCCCGGTGACGCCCGACTGCATCTGGCACTGCGAGTAGTGGATCCCGGCTTCGAAATCGAGAAAGCGGGTGGCGAGGTGTTCGGCGACCGGCTTCCAGTGAAGCCAGAGGTGATACGCGGCGAAGGAGACGAGCATCGCCCGCATCCGGAAGTTGATCCACCCGGTGCGATCGAGGCAGCGCATGCACGCGTCGACCAGCGGATAGCCGGTGCGCCCGCCGACCCAGGCGTCGAAGCGGTCCTGCTCCTCGGCGGTCCAGCACGACCGGTCCTCCTGTCGCAGGCCGTCGAAGGCGCGGTTGAAGTTGCGGAACTCGATCTCGGGCTCGTCCTCGAGCTTCTGCATGAAGTGGCAGTGCCATCGCAGTCGCTTCTCGTAGCTGGCGAGCGATCGCCGCCATCCGCCGGCGGTCGGATCATCGCGAAGCGATTCGATCCGGTCGCGGGTGGCGTGATGCACGGTTCGAATGGAGAGCGAGCCGTATGCGAGATGGGGACTCAGTCGGCTGCACGCCGTCCAGCCCTCGATGGGGGTCGACATGGCCCGCTGATAGTGCTCGCCGCGTTCGTGGAGAAACGAGTGCAGGACCACGTTCGCATCGGTTTCGCCGCCGCGCTGGGCGTCGACCATCGGATTGACGGCATCGCCTCGGACGTCGCTCGCCGAGGCGTCTTCGGCCGCAAGAGAGGACGTCTCGTCGGCGGTCGGGCCGGTGAGCGACGTCGGGGCGTGGACCGGCGGGGGGTTCATTCTCCTTCGCCAGCGACCCGCCCAACCGTCGCGGGAGGCGAGTGGTCGGACGACCCCGTGCTGGGGGCGTTCCGTCCAGCGGACGTTCCGGCGGCGGCACCATGCCTTCACGCGTCGGTCGCGGGCGTAGGTGATCGAGAGTCCGGTCTCCTCGTGGCTCCAGAGCTCTTCGAATCGCCATTGGTCGTGGAGGCGATCGAAGGTGTCGGGCATCGCCCCGTGCCGCGTCAGCAGGATCGAGCCCAGCGAGGCGAGCCGGTCCCGGAGTTGCCCGAGACAATCCTCGATGAAGGCGAGATGTCCGGGGGACCATTCGGGAGACGCCAGGATCTCGGGCTCGTGCACGTACAGACCGACCACCGGCCCNCGTTCGGCGGCTTCGGCGAGGGGTGCGTGGTCCGCGACCCGCAGGTCGCGCTTGAACCAGACGACGGCGCGTGGCATCCGAAGTGGTTCGCGACCGGCGAGGACGCGGATTCGACGACCTTCATCGGAAGATGCGTCGAAAGGCCGTCGTTCGAAGGTTGAGACTCAGAGGAACTTCGAGTCGAGCGGCTCGTGCCAGCCCCACATCCAGTGCCGCCGCTCGGCCCGGGCCGGTTGGAAGATCCGACGACGGTTTGTTGAAGAGGCGGACGCGATGACGATCGATGTCGCTGCGATCGAGTTCACGTCGAAAGGTGGGAATCCACTCGCCCGCGTCGATGCCGTGCAGTTTGCGGCGCGGATCCAGTGGTCCGTTGACCCAGAGCCAGACCCGGCCGTCACCCGGCACGGATTCGCGCTTCGGGACGAGATCTCGGAGCAGGTNGATGGCGGCGGCTCGAGACGCGGCCTTTGAAAGATCGTAGCGCTCGACCGCGATGTCCCCGTCCGCGAGCCTTCGGCGGAGCAGCGAACGCATCACCATCGTTCCGACTTCGCCGACCCGGGGGATGGAGAGGTGTTCGCGAGCGACCGGCCCCTTGCCTTCGTCGATCTCCATGGAAGTCGGATTCGTCACGGTGATGGGGATGACCCGCCGACGACGGAGATCGGGCGTGAAGTAGCGTCGGTCGGTCCGGCAGGCGATCTCCGCCCCGATCGATGCCACCGCATCCGGTCCGTCCGCGGCGGCCGCATGCATGCGTCGCATGGCGACGTTGAGTTCGCGGAATGTCCGGCGTGCGTTCGTCGCCATCATGCCGCGAGCGGAATCGGCGGCCTGCGTCTCGTCGAGCGGGCCGAGGATCGACGAATGGAGGCTCTCGCTGATCGGCGCGATGCCGAACAGCGACTCCGGCGTCGTGCGCTCCGTCCAGGCGGCATCGTCGTCGATCGGTGCGTCGAGCATGGGTCGCCAGACCAGATCGCCTCGGGCGACCAGGCATGCGGCCGTGATCCACGCGGGTGGAAGGTAGGGGGCGAAGGCATGCTGTCGGGTCGGATGATCCTGCTGACTCCACAGGGAGTCCCGGAGCACGAAGAGCCCGGCACATCCGGCGGCGGCGAGTCGCCAGCGCCGCGAGACCATCTCGCCGGAGTCGACATGCAGGCCCTCGGCTCCACGTGGGCCACGGAGATCGAGATTGTTCCCTTCGTACCGGAGGGATGCCTCGAGGTCGACGGGATCGGGATCGAGTCGAAGCACCACGCGGCGAAAGCGATCGGGCAGGGGAGCGATTCGCGATGACGTCGCAGCGGTCGGCCGGTTCGATGCGAGAAGCACCGCGCCGACGCCCAGTCGCCCGAAGGCGGTTCGGCGGTCGATTCTCTCGTCGTTCATCGCATGCATCTTGACGGGATTCGAGTGATCCCGCATCGGCGGGGAATGCATTGCCAGCCAGGGTCGATAGACTCGGCCCCGATCGTCCCGTTCACCGCCCCCTCCCTCCAACCCGAAGAGAGAAAACCACGATGCTGATCGAACACACCATTCTCGGAAACGACATGCAGGCCGTCGAGATCACGCTCGAACCCGGCCAGGAGCTCGTCGCGGAGGCGTCNNCCCTGCTCGCCATGGACGAGGGAATCACCTTCGAGGCTCGGATCGGCGATGGCTCCGCCAAGAGCGGCGGTTTCATGGGGGCCATCGGGCGTGCGGTCACCGGCGCCGGGGTGTTCCTGACGCACTTCGAAAACGGCGGGAGCGCTCCTGCGAAGGGCTCGTTCGCCGCGAACAGTCCGGGCCGGATCGTGCCGGTCCATCTTCCGGACTGGGGCAACGCGATCAAGGTCGAGCACAGCGGGTTCCTTTGCGCGACCAAGGGGACGCACATCAACGCGAAGCGGGCCAACCGGATCCGGGCGGGCGTCTTCGGTGGCGCGGGCTTCTTCCTGCAGCAGCTGGAAGGCGACGGCACCGCGTTCCTCCACTGCTGCGGCTCGGTGATCGAGCGGACCCTCGACAACGAGGTCCTGCGATGCGAACCCGGCGCGGTGGTGGCGTTCGATCAGGGGCTCGACTTCTCGATCGAGCGGGCGGGCAACCTCAAGACCATGGTGTTCGGTGGTGACGGCGTCTTCCTCGCCACGATCCGCGGCTCGGGCAAGGTGATCATGCAGAGCCTGCCCTGGGGTCGCGTGGTGAGTCACATCCTCGCTCAGGCGCCGAGCAAGTGAGGGGGCCCGAGGTCCCCGTCCCGACGCCCTCGGATCCCGGGGACCGATGTCTTCCGGTGGCACCCCGCATCGCGGCTTCGGGCACCCACCCTCAGGAAAGTCCTCGATGACCGACTTCGAACTGGCGATCGACGATCCGAAGGCCGTCGACGTCTCGCAGATCCTGCAGGCCCATCTCGACTTCGCCCGCGCGTGGTCGTTGCCGGAGAACGTGAAAGTGCTCGGCAAGTCGGGGCTGACGGCGGAAGGCGTGCGATTCTTCACCGCCCGGGCGGAAGGCCGGCTGCTGGCCATCGGCGCGTTGTGTCCCTTCGAGGAGGACCATGCGGAGATCAAGTCGATGCACACGCTGGAGGCGGCCCGCGGGCAGGGGGTCGGCTGGTCGATGCTCGAACGTCTGGTGTCGACCGCGTACGAGCAGGGATGCCGGCGGGTGAGCCTGGAGACGGGAACCGGCAAGGGGTTCGCGCCTGCGCGGCGGCTCTATGAACGTGGGGGTTTCAAGATCTGCCCGCCGTTCGGCGAGTACCGTCACTGCCCGGACAGCGTCTGCATGACCCGGCGATTCTGACCGGCGGGGACGCCACTCACGCGCAAGCGGCGCAGCGACCGGAGAGCGTGAGCTCGTGCGATTCGAGCTCGAACCCGTCTGGAAGCATCGCGCTCAGTCCTCCCGGACAACCTTCGACGTCGTAGAACCGGTCGCAGACGCGGCAGTGGAAGTGATGGTGGTGTTTCGAGGCGACGCTGGCGGGTTCGTACCGGTCCGCGGCGCCGGGGACGGAGACGTTCGCCACCACGCCATCGTCCTGGAGTCGGCGAATGGTGCGATAGACGGTACGAAGCCCCAGCGAAGGCACGTCGCGGCTGGCGGCCTCGAGGATCTCCTCGATGGAGAGGGGCCGCCCCGCGCCGTCGATCACGCCCTTGATCGCTTCGAGCTGCTTGGTGTTCCTACGACTCGTCATATCGAGATTCTCGCACCTGAAGCCAGAAAGGGCGAACCCAACCCGGGTCGGCAAGATAAATGACAAGATATTGCCACCAAGTATTGACATGGGAATGCCAATAGCCAACACTGAGTCGTCAAGGTACCGGTCACAGGAGTCTCCGAATGCCCCTCGCACACCGATCTTCCGCGTCGCACGACCATTCAACGCCAGCAGTGCGTCATGGTTTCACGCTGATCGAGATCCTCGTCGTGCTCGGCGTCATCGTCCTGCTGATGGGCATCGCGATTCCAACGCTTCGCTCGGCCCGCCTGACTTCGCTCAACACCATGGATCTCTCCCAGATCCGTCAACTCGGTGTGGCCCATCTCGCGTACCAGGCGACGAACACCGATCACTTCGTGGACGTCGGTCTCCCGCACGGTGGATACGGAGACGAAGCCACGAGTTTCGCGGAAGTCCTGCGTCGGTACACCGACGACGTCGTGATGAAGTCGCCGCTGGATGCCAGTCCGCACTGGCCTTCGGACGTGGGCGGTGAGGGCAGGGGCGTGGAAGAGGACGGCACCGGCGTGCTCCGCCGCACCAGCTACGGAATGAACAACTATCTCTCGCGGAACTACTCGCCGATGGTGGCGCTCTACGGTCCCGGCCATGCCGCGGACCGAGCGACCAAGGTGCGGCGGCCCGAGCGGATCGTGTGCTTTCTGCACATGACTCCGCAAGGTGACTTCGCCGTGAGCGATCATCCGCACGTCGAATCCTGGGACGCGGGTGATGAACCGTGGCGCCTGGCGAGCCGACAGATCGCGATCTCGGCCGCCGAGGGTGACGAGGTCGTCGATGCGCTCGCAACCTCGAACTACGGAATGCTCGATGGCTCCACGGCCACCAGGCAGTTCAGCGACCTGTATGAATCCGCGGAACGAAACGCCTTCGACCCGACCGTGGCACTTCCGGGCTCCGGAAACTGACACCCGCCCTCCAGAGCGACCCGAGTCCTCTGCAAGGAACCGTCTTCATGACCCTGCTCTCCAAGCGAAACCCCCTCGGTCCCCTGGCCGCACTGCTGCTTCTGCCGCTGCTCGCGTTCTCGACGGAGGCGGTGGCCCAGCACCCCGGCGACATCGGGCTTCGCGTCACGGAAGATCGGCTCGAGGTCGACGGCCCGATCGGCGGCGAGGACACCGGCGGCGTCTTCTACGCGGTCTTCGGAGACACCGGCTTCCCGGGCTATACGTCGAATCCCGGATTCGATGCGTTCCCGGGGACCTTTCCGCCGGGACGCGTCGGCTTCAACGTGTTGTCCGGGCTGCGCCGCTGGGATCTGAAGACGGGCGCCTGGGAGGAGCCGGAGCTGGTCCCCGAACGGATGAGCATCTCCTTCATCACGCTTGAACGGGTGGTGGAGGACGAGCCGCTGGAAGGCTTCGACCTCGCCGTGCAGCCGAACGGCGGCTGGCATCGCCACCTCGATTTCGAGATCCTCGGCGATGAGTCGGGAACCCGTCGTTCCGGGATGTATCGCATCGACTTCTCGCTCTACGCGACCATGGGCATCGCGGACAGCGAACCCTTCACCATCCTCTTCAACTACGACGCCACCGAGGCCGAGATCGCCGCGGCGATCGATTCGTTCGATCCTTCGTCCCCCTGTCCCGGCGACTTCGACGGCAACGGTGTCGTCGACGGCGCCGACTTCGGCATCATGCTCGCCGCGTTCGGCACCGAGAACGCCGAGATCGATCTCGACGGTGACGGCACCGTCGGGGGTGCGGATGTCGGCCTTCTGCTCGCGTCGTGGGGCGTGTGTCCCTGAGAGAAAGCGTCGAGTGATCCGGACGACCGGCCTCGACGATCGTGATTCAGTACTCGTTCCTCATCAGTCCCTTCAAGACTCCAAGAAAGGTGTCAGAGATGTCATTGTCTTCAGACCAAATCGTCCCCCGCGTTGCCAGGCTCCTCCTGGCCGTCTCACTCCCCGCCGTGATCACCTCCGCCTCGCTCGCCGACGAAGAGGGTGAAGAGCACTTCGACATCGGCGTCTGGAATGACGCCGGTGTTCTTCGCACCGGTGGGTGGGATCACGACACCGAGACCCTCGAGGTCGCCGATCTCCGGGTGTTCGAAGCCCACTTCGGCGAGGATCCCGACTTCCCGTTCGCGATCGACGAACCCGGCATCGGCGGCGCCGCGGCCGACGTGGGTCTGCCCATCGGCGCAGCGCTCAGCCTGAACCTGAACTCCGGTCTCCGCATCTGGAACGGCAACGGGTTCGACGAGGACTTCGCGACGACGATGTTCATCGACTACGGCCCGGAGTCGATCGATTCGCTCACCGGCGGCTCGATCGAGTTCCTGATCGCCGACGACTACGACCTGCACCCGATCTACTCGATCGATCCGAACTCCATCGCGGGTTCGTACCTGCTTGAGTTCAACGTCTCCATGGACGGCTACCAGACCAGTGATTCGTTCTGGATCGCGTTCAACTTCGGGCTCGACGACGAGGATTTCGAAGAGTCGGTCGAGTGGGTCGAGGGAAACCTCGTGCCCGCGCCCGGTGCGTTCGGTCTGCTCGCCATGGCGGGGCTCGCTTCGAGCCGCCGGCGACGCGGCTGAATCCGCTCGTTCCACCATTCTTCCATCGATCATTCAGCCCGCTCCAAGGCGATGATCCTTGACGCAAGACGCACTCGGCTTCGGCCGGGTGCGTCTTGTCTTCCCGGAGGGCGGTCTCCGCCTCGCTCCGCCATGATCCGATGTCGGACTCGAGAAACGACGATCCGAACCGAGCCTGTCGGACTCACTGGCGGATCTTGCGCAGCGGACGAGGTTTCGAATCGCAACCAAACACTTGTATAGAAGCCTTTTCCATGCGAGCACGACTTGCGGTCGTTACATTGAGATTCGGAAGAGTCACGCTTCGCCCGAAGCGTGCGAGCCAATGAATCTCGAACATTTCGTGGAGGTGGAACATGACTCGGTATTCGATCGCATGCGTGATCCTGATCGGTTTTCTTCTTGGTGGCTGCGGAACGGCGCCCGCGGCCCGTTCCACGGAGTCGTTCCCGACGGGTGATGCCCGCCCCATGATCGGCGTGCACGATCTCGAACTCGTCGAGGGGGTCTCGGCCGACGAGTTCGANGCATTCGTGTCGGGTCCGTTCTCGACCTGCTTCACGGAGCCGGTCGGAGGCCTCGTCGTCAAGATCCAGAAGTGTGATCGCGGTCGCGGCGTCGGCGACTACTGCGCCGTCTGGAGCTTCGATTCCGTGGCGCAACGGAACGCCTACTTCCCCACCGACGGTTCGCCGACCGCGTCCTTCGCCGACGAGGTGGCCGCGAAACTTCCCTCGGCCTGGACCCGGCTGTGGGAGATGTGCGACTCGACGGGGTTCACCGACTACGTCGTGATGTACGCCACCCCCGAAGCCGAGGCGGGCGGCATGCAGAAACTCTACGGCGTGCATGATCTCGTGCTGGNCGAGGGCACGAAGGCGATCGATTTCGAGAAGTTCGTGACCGGCCCCTTCNCCGAGGCGTGGCCGGAACCCATCGAGGGCATGGGTCGTGCCATTCTCGTCGGAGAACGGGGGGAGCGGATCGGCGAGTACCAGAACGTCTTCGTCTTCGCGCCGGCGTCCCTGCGGGACAAGTGCTTCCCCACGCCGACCACCCAGTCGGCGTTCTTCCGGGACAAGATGGCCCCGCGCATTCCCGCCGGCATCGGCGACACCATCGGAACGATGACGGTGCGGGATGGATTCTCCGACTGGGCGCCGATCGTCGCATCGAACTGACTCGCCTTGTTCGCGGGGTGTTCCCGGCGATCACGCCTCGGCACGTCATCCTCACGGATCCCGCATCTTCGACCACCACGACCTCCTGAAAGGAGATTGCAGATCTTGAAGCATCTGACCTCTGGAATCATCATCACCGCCTCCCTGGCATTGGCCGGCACCTGCGCGGCCGAGCAGGGCGCGACGCCCGCGTCCATGGAGGAGTTCGTCCACTGGCACCTTGATCGCGGCGCCTGCGGCACCTGGAGCGACACCGGCGTCACGGAGGACATGTGGGTGGGCATTCCCGCCGGAATCGATGTCACGAACACGCAGCAGACGTGGTACGACGTTCCGACCGGTGAGCTCTACAACAGCCATCACATGGCGACCGCGGACGGACGCGTCATCTCCACGGGCTCGAACGTGATGACCTGGGACGCGGATCGCAAGACCGTCGTGTCGGCCGGGTCCGGGTTCGACATGGGCAAGCCGTACCATGGAAACTCGGTGCTCGTCGGCATGACCGACGACTCGATCACCTGGGAATACACCGAGCAGTCGCAGGGCAAGACCACGGTCTACGAGAACGTCGTGACCTACACCGGCATGAACACGAGAACGAGTTCGGTGAAGGTGAAGGGCGGCGACGGCAAGCCGTGGACCAGCGAGGCCACGCGAGCGAATCCGTGCAAGGCGGCGCTGGCGGCAGCGGGCCTGCCGGGCACGTGGGACAAGAAGCGCCCCGACGGGACCATCGACCGTGAGGTGGTCTCGTGGGTCGCTGACGACCATGTCCTCAAGTACGAGCGATCCGCGAAGGCGCCGGGTGGCGACTGGAAGAGCGAGAGTCTCTTCGTCTGGTACTGGGACCCGGCCTACGACCACGTCGCGACGCTCTACCTCGACGCCCACGGGACGGTGATCCACGGCAAGGTCGATTCGATCACCCGGAACGGTGACGCCGTGACCATCGTCGCGACCCACGAGGGCAGCCGATTCGGAGGCCTGACCCTGAGCACCCAGGCGACCCAGGTCATCACCCCGAAGACCCTGACCACCACCTTCCAGAACATGTCCCTCGACGGTGTGCGGCACCCGATGAGCTGGAGCGAAGGCGTCCAGACGGTCGACCGGGTCGAGTGAGACGGATGCCGGCGGCGTTGGATCGCGGCCGGCTCGATCGAGGATCGAATCACAGGACACCCCGGCCGGGCCCGGGGTGTCCTTTCGTCTGGAAACGGGGCCGGAGGAACCGCGGTACCTGCCGTCGGTCAACGTTTGATCACCTGCGAACTTCGGAATAGATTCCGGCTTCGATCCAACTCCAGGGGACCCGACATGAAGAATTCGAATGGAAGTACGCTTCTCGCGCTCTCACTGACGCTCTTTGCGACGATCGCGACGATCTGCAGCGTTCGCGACGCGGACGCCTGCACCTGCATCACGCTCGAAGCGGGCGACGGCGCGGTCGTGGTGGGGCGCACCATGGAATGGGCGGCCTTCGACGTCGAATCGAGGGTGGTGGTGATTCCTCGCGGATGCGAATTCACCAGCCCGCTCGAGGGCGGACGTTCGGGGCTCTCCTGGAAGGTGGAGCACGGCGTGGTCGGTTTCGACTTCCTCGAGCGGCGGAACCTGATCGACGGGATGAACGAGCAGGGCCTCGTGGTCAACGGCCTCTATCACCCCGGCTACGCCTCGTATCCATCGCTCGATCCCGACAAGGCCGCTTCGAGCATCGAGGTCACGGATGTGATCCTCTATCTCCTCGCGACGTGTGCCTCGACCGAGGAGGTCCGGGACGCGATCGAACGAGTCACGGTCGTCGCAACGCCGATGGAGGCGCTTGGTGGCATCCAGCCGCCGCTGCACTTTCTGGTCACCGAGCCGAGCGGCAAGGCGATCGTCATCGAGTTCCNCGACGAGAAGGTTCGGATCTTCGATGCGCCGCTCGGCGTGCTCACGAACGCCCCGACCTACGACTGGCACATGACGAATCTCCGCAACTACATCGGCATCACCGCGGTGGAGCGTCCCGCGATCGAAGTCCGCGGTCGGGAGTTCGCCCCGCTCGGACACGGCACGGGCAAGATCGGGCTGCCCGGCGACATGACGCCGACGTCTCGTTTCGTCCGTGCCGCGGCGTTCTCCGCGAGCGCCCGCCCCACGAACACCGGTGGCGAGACGATGTACGAGGCGTTCCGAATCCTCGACAACTTCAACGTCTCGATCGGGGCGGTGAGCGCCGGGGCGAAGGATGAGTCGAAGGCCGGACTTCGCAGCGGCACGCAGTGGACCGTCGCCTACGACACNCGTGATCTCACGATCCGGTTCCACACGATGAACAATCGCCGCGTCCGCGAGATCGACCTGAAGGACATCGATTTCGGATCCGGAGCGTGCTATCGAACCCGTCCGATGGACGTGACGCCGGAGGAGGACGTCAAGAAGCTCCCGAGTTTCTGAAACAGGATTCCTCGGACGACTTCGGCACGCGATCGCATCCGGAGATCGCTCGCGTGGGAGTCGCGGGCCGAGACGCCGTTCCCGCGATGATCATCGGCTCGACGGAAGACGGAGCAGACCGCCGGGTTCCACGACGACGTGGTCGACGTGGCCGGTGAGGGTGCCGTCTTCGTCGGGAATGATCGCGTGGAGATGGACGTCGCTTCCATGGTGAGTCATGACGCCGTCCTGATTCACCGCGTGGAAACCCACGAGNCGTCCCTCGATCGGCGTGGCGGCGCTGNACCGCCACGGTGGTTCGCCCGCCGGATTCGCGATCGGGCAGGCCCCGGCGATGACGTGAAGTTCCAACGTGCTGAACCGGGCTTCGATGACGAAGGGGAAGGGCCGCGAGGCGTCGATGCCATGCGCTTCGGCGAGTCGGGCCAGCATGTCCTCGAGCTTCCGGCCGCCACCGCCTTCGGTGAGGGGGATTTCGATCCAGTCATCGACATGCGAAGCGGTCAGCAATGTGGCGTCGTCGGACGACGCCGTGCCGGGGCCGGTGACTTCGGCGACGCCGTCGACGGATCGAGCGATCCAGGTCTCGCCGTCGACGATGGTGATCTCGCCGCCCAGGCCCGCGAGCGCTCCGACGGCGACGGCCCCCGACCGGGANGTCACGTCCTCGAGCGNGACCCGTGACTGCGTGCGACCTTCGCGAAGGACTTCTCGCATTGCGCCGTACTGTTCGACGTGGGTCGGTCGCGTGCATCCGTTCGCGCACGCGATGCCGGCGGCGGCCACGAGGAGCGCGGAAGGTATTGAAAACGTTCGAAACGTGCGGATGCGGGTCGACATGCGGTCACGATGGTATCCGAGTGTCTTGTCGCGATCCGACTGTTGTTCAAGACGGCGATTCGCGGTTTCGGAATCCGGAACGGGGATCCGAACGATATATCTGCGGTCTTCTCCGCCGCGTGGGAACCGACGGATCCTTGGCTCGTACGGTGCTTCGCGAGATATTCGAAGAAGGGGCATCGGAAGGAAGTCAGGATGAGACCGAGATCGAACCGATCGACGTCGTTGGCTGGATGCGTGGCCGTGCCTTTGCTCTGTTCGAGCGTGCTCCACGGGCAGCAGTCAGTCGATTTTCAACTCACGGCGGAGTGGCAGGGCGGCTACAACGCCGACATCGTGCTCGAGGTGGGCCAGAAGGGCCCGGGATTGAACGGTTGGGATCTCTCCTGGCTGGAGGATCCCGAAGTGCAGGTCGCGTGGAACTGCGTCTTCTCCATGGACGGTGACCGGACCGTGCTCGGGCACGTCGACTACAACCAGAACGTGCAACCAGGCGATTCCGTGACGTTGGGATTCACCGGGATCGGGTCGTGGCCACCATCACCGATGGACGTCCGCATCAACGGCATGCTCGTCGACGTGATGATCGATGGTTCCGGGGATGGTGGTGGCGGAGATGATGGCGGTGGCGGCGATGGCGGAGACGACGGCGGCGGTCACGACGACGGTGACGGCCACGATGGCGGCGGTTCCGATGGATGCTGCTTCGGCGACCTCGACGGCGACCGGATGGTCAACGGTGGCGACCTTGCAACCCTGCTCGCCGCCTGGAACAGCCCCGACGCGATGTCCGACCTCGACCAGTCCGGACTGGTGGATGGTGCGGATCTGGCCCAGCTGCTTGGTCGATGGGGCTCCTGCGATGCACACGGCGGCGGGTCACATGATCACGGTGACCACATGGACATCACGATGTGGGGCGATTTCCACGATTCGAACGACAACTCNCACCACGAACAGATGGTGGGCGGGCGNACGCCCATCACCACCGAGGCGATGCTCGCCTACAACGATCTTCGAGCCTTTCTCGGGCTGCCACCGCTGGACGTCCAGGACGTCGGCGCGTGGGCCTTCGCCGAGGCGTTGACCAACAACACCCAGTGGTGGGGGGATGATCTCAAGGGCGTCGGGCTCTGGTACGCCATGCAGGGGGCGAAGGTCGGTTGGATCACCGACGAGGCCTACGACCCGCAGATCCTCGCCGACATCCAGCGCACCGCCCGAACCGTCTGCAATCCGATCGAGATGGAGGCGCTGGTCATGGACATGGTCCGCGAGTTCGGCATCGAGGGATACGCCGAGCACCTCGAGGCGAACGGCATGGTCCGGACCTTCATCAACACGCTCAAGATGGAACCGCACTACGGCGGCTGGATGCACGGCCGGTGCCACGGGTTCCGGTCGATCGAAGGCGTGGCGATCAACCACGACGTCAATCACCTCACGGTGCTCAGCTGGGACCAGATGCAACCCTTCATGAACGACACGTTCGACTGGCCGCAGTGGCCGGCGCTGGACGTTTCGGACTCCGGAGTGATCGAGTACTTCCAGAGCATGGTCGTGCTTGGTGACCCGGTGGGTCAGAACATGTGAGTTCCCGAGGCGCCGGACGAGCCGGCCGACATCCGCTTCGACGTGACCGCCGGTCCTTCCGGGCCGGCGGTCCGTCGTGTCGGCTCCGGTGTCTCATCGGATCCAACGGAAAGATTCGGATCCGAGTCCGCTCATCGGAATCCGAGCGACGCCCAGAACAGGACGAGCAGGAGGAAGAAGAGCGGGGGACCGAACAGGGCGGTGCACGCCATGCAGAGCGTCTTCTTGAAGGCGGCGTCCTTCGCCCTGATCTTCTTCGACAGCACGCTCGCGATGACCAGCAGGAGGGCGAGTCCCGCGATCGGAAGCACCGCGTGGAACCAGCACTCGAGGGGGATCAGCGTGGCGAACTCGTCGGTACCCTCCGGTCGCTGCAGGTTGACGACGAGGATGCAGACGGCGAACACGGCATCGAGGCCCGCCAGGATGATCGCGAGCCAGGTGAATCCGATGGCCTGCGACCACAGCGCCGGGGGATCACGCGGCTCGTCGAATCCCCCGCATTCCGGACANGCCGCGAGATGCGNANACCCGCGACGGTCATCGCCGCAGATGCAGGGNTCGGGGATGGGCGGTTCTTCAGGCAGGAGACGCTCACCGTGATTNCAGATGCGATCGACATGAANCTACGAGATCGATCGAGTCGGTGACGGTTGCCTCGGCCTGGTGGCGTCTCACACCATTGCAGGAGTGGTTTCCGGGAATCGTCAGGAGGTTCNCGTCCGAATCCGAAACCCCATCGCCTCGAGGCGTGGCACGAGGCGCGGGCCGAACAACGCACCCGGCGTGCAGAAGGCGTCGTCGATCGACGGATCGAGATCATCGTCGAGCAGTGACATGCCGCAGGCGAGAAGCATCCGCGCGGTGGCGGCGTACCCGGGGTCCATGTCCACTTCGAACTCGACCGTCACCGGCGGATCGACGGACACGGTGCGGTGCCGGACGAATCCGTCCTTCAAACGATCGGTGTCAGGGCCTTCGCCGGGAGCGGGCAGGAACCAACGGCGGGTGATCCATCGGAGCGGGGGGACGACCAGCGCCACGACCATGGCGATGGTGCCCGCCGCGAGCAGGGACGCCTTCAGGAATCCGGAANCGCTTCGGCCGCCCGCGGCGCACTCGCGGTATCGGAAGTCGTCGCCCCAGGGTCGGNCCAGCATCTCGTGGGTGCGATGCACCACGGCGACGTTGATGCCCGCCATGAAGAANGGNGCCGTCCAGATCCCAAGCGCAGTGGANCGGCGAATGCCCCATTGCTCGCCGGACCGGATCGACGGCTCCGGCGGTTCGACGCACAACCCACCGGCTCCCCGCGGCCCGTTCCGAATCTCCGGTTCGCCGGCGCGAGCGATCATGTTCGAGGCACTGGCGATCGTGCCGCCACTCACGCCGCCTCGAATCGGGCCGACCGCCATCTCGATCGCTCGGGCGGGGCGTCCATGCGTCTCGATCGCCGCCGCCTGCAGGAGGCGCACGCCCAGTTCGCTGGGGATCGAGTCGTATCCGCACATCGAGATGATCCGGACNCCGGCGTCCCGGGCCGCGGTCTCGTATCGCGTTCGCATGCGGCGCACCCACGGCACTTCGCCGGTGATGTCGGCGACGTGGGTTCCGGTCGCGATGCACGCTTCGATCAACGCCTCCCCGACGAGGTCGTACGGTCCGACCGTCGTGAGCACCACGCGGGTGGAGCCCGTCATCGCCCGCATGGAACCGGCATCTTCGAGATCCGCCACCACCACGTCGGGGGGCGCGGCCCCCGTCTCCGCGATCTCGTGCCGGATTCCCTCCAGTCGATCCCGTGACCGTCCGGCGATCGCCCATCGCCGATCGCCGAGATGCGCCGCGGCCGCCACCGCGACGAGCCGCCCGGTGTAGCCGGTNGCGCCCCAGACCAGGAGATCGTGGGTTCGGGCGGATCGCGGTGATTCCGTGTTCATCGGTGCACGATAATCCCTCGCTACCGGACGAACCAGAACCACATCGCCGCCTTGGTGATCCCGCCGGGACCGTCGATCGCCGCGTGGACGTCGGCCATGGTCGCGATCTTCGAGGACGACGTGCCNAGGCGAAGCTCGTCGCCGTGAAGGTTGAAGAGGACCTTCGAGCCGGTGCCTTCTCGAACCCGGTCNCCATGGATGTTGCAGAGGGTCCGCGATCCGGTTCCCTCGCGGACGCGATCGCCGTGGACGTTCGCGATCACCTTGGATCCGAGTTTGAGCCGGTCGCCATCGACCTTGAATCGAGCCATGGAGTTCTCCGGAGTCCGGGGGATCGTCGCGGTGCGTCGGGAAGAGTTCGATTGAACGGTGCGTGGCGTCGTCGCTTCACACGGTACCGCCGCTCGCCGCGATTCTCGCGCCGTACGCCCTGGACAGGGAGTTGGCGGACCAGCCGTGGAGGATGACGCTGAGCAGGATGGTCCAGGTGACGGTGGTGGCGAGGACTTCCGATCCCGGGAGCGTTTCGTCCGTCACGAGCACCACGAACACGATGCTCGCGAGTCCCCTTGGTCCGAACCATCCCATGAAGAGCCGCGTCTCCCAGCGAAGTCCGAGGCCGATGGCGGCGATGAAGACCGGGAGGATCCGGATGACGGTCAGGCTCGACAGGGCGTAGGCGAAGACCCGCCAGTCGAGATGCTGCCAGGTGAGTCCCACCGCGACCGCGCCGAACATGAACCAGGTCACCAGCGCCATCGAATCACCGACGCCTTCCGCGGCATCGAGGAAACGTCCCTTGTTCCGCTTCTCGGTGGTACCGAAGATCATGCCCGCGACGAAGCAGGCGATGAAGCCGCTCCCTTCCAGCCACTGAGCCGTGGCGAAGCAGGCGAGGGCGAGCGCGATCACGGGAATCTGCATCCATGAACCGGCCACCCATCCCCGTTCGGAACAGTGCCGGATCAGCCGGCCACCGACGAGTCCCGCCACGCCACCGACGAGGACGCCGATCCCGATCGCCTGCAACGTCAACTTTGCCATCAATCCGGCGGCGTGACCCGACTCCGTGTCCCCGACGGCCAGGGCGAGAAAGAAGAGCAGGACCGGCACGCAGATGCCGTCGTTCAGGCCGCTCTCGACGTTGAGACTCTCTCGGACGGACTCCGGGACCGCGGGGTTGGTGACCACCGCCTTGCCCAGGGCGGCATCGGTCGGCGCCAGCATGGTGGCCAGAAGCGCGACCTCGAACAGGCCGAGTTCGTCGAAGAGGAGCCACCCCGTCGCGAATCCCAGCACGATGGTGAGGGGAAGGCCGATGAACAGGAGCCGGATCGGAATGGTCTCGATCCGGCGCAAGGTGGCGAGGTTCGTGTTGGCGGAGTCGGTGAACAGGACGAGGGCGAGCGTGAGCTCGGCGAGGATCTTCAGGCCCTCGCCCCCGATCTGGACATCCACCCAGCCGAGCGCCTGCCCACCGAAGAGGAAACCAGCCAGCACGTACACCAGGGCGCCGTTGAAACGCGTCTTCCCGAGACGTGACGCGATGATCGAATAGAGGAAGGCGAAGGCCGCGACGATGGCGAGGTCGGAGTAGTCGATCGTTCATCTCCGTGGTGAGAGGCCTCGGTGACTGGCCTGGCGGCGATCCGGGCAACGCGTGGACCAGGCGGTCGTCGGTGTCAACCTACCGCAATCGGCGATCGGAGACGAGGCTTCGGCGTCGGAAGCCGGGGCGGTTCATCAAGCGGATTCGACCATGTCCCGCTCCAAGGGGGCCGAATTCGTGGCGTGGGTCGCGGTCGTCTAGGCTGGACGCCTGCCGTGGATCCCCCGACGATCCGAAGCGACCTCCGGAGCCGACTGATGGATGACGCCGATCGATCGAATGGTCCCGCCTGGGTTCGGGAACTTCGTTCGTACCTCCCGTACGCATCAATGATGGCGATCTTGTGGGGTGTAGGCACCGCCTTCAGGCCCGGGCCGATTCCGTTTCTGTCAGGCCCGCTGCCCCTCGTGGTCGGATTGGTGCTCGCCATCGCCTTCTTCGTCGTGGTCGTGTCGCAATTCAGGACGCGGCCTTGGATTCAAACGGCCCAGTCGGCCTTCGTCGCGGTGCTTCTGGTGGTGGCCGCCGGCGTCGTGATGTTCATCACGAACATGGTGAGACCGTTGGCGGAGGCGGCATTGGCTGCAAGCGGGCCTTCGCTCTCGTCGGTCCTCCGGAATCAGGCGGAGGACGCCCGGCTTCCGGCGAATGCCTTTTTCGAGACGGGGGTGGAGTCCGGGAGCCTGCCCGGCACGGACTGGTCCAACCCCGCGGGCGGGCAGGTCGCCGTCGCGGTGAACTGGGTCCGGAATGCCGAAGGCGTCCTGGTCACGGCATCGCCGAAGGGGGCGGTACCGCGATTGCAGGATGGCACGCCGAAGCATCAGTTGTTCCTCGGTGCCGACGTGCTCGCGTTTCCACTCGACCACTTCACGGTCGAGACCGGACGGCCGCCCACCACCGCCTTCGACGAATGGTTGCCCATGTTCAATCGGATGGTCGACAGGAGCGCCTCGCCGATCATCGGCTTCGCCGCAGGAAACGGCGGCCGACTGCCGAGCGTCGAGCAGGCGGACGCGCTTCTCGCGAAGGTGAACAAGCGTCTCGGTTTCTA
>NYVS01000075.1 GCA_002684755.1 Phycisphaerae bacterium | reverse complement strand
GAGGGACGGACCACCGGCATCTCGATCGCGATCGAGGAGGATCCGGAAGCCGCGCCGATCGAGGTCCAGGCCACCATCGTGGCGGACCGGCGGTCGAACTCGATCGTGGTGACCGCGACCAAGGAGAGCCTGCCGGTCATCGAGTCGATTCTCGCGAAGCTCGAGGAGGCCCCGGCCCGAAGTCCGATCGAGTACCGGATCATTCCGCTCGAACACGCGCCCGCGGTCGACGTGTCCTACACCCTGGACCGACTCCTGCTGGCCCGCGGCATCGACTGGCAGGACGTCGCGGTCGACTACAACCGATTCGAGAACCAGCTCATCGTCGGGGCGACGCCGGATCAGTTCGAGGTCATCGACACGATCCTCTCCGAGCTCGACGCACCCGGGACCAGGACTCGAAAGACCGATTTCGTCGCCCTGCAGTTCGCGGACGCGATGAAGCTCAAGGACGCGCTCGGGAACTTCTACGGACCCTTCGCCCTCGAGGCGGACACGCCCGGGAAGCAGAACGTCCGGATCATCGCCGACGAAGCGACCAACAGCTTGGTGGTCACCGCCGCGGAGGCGGAATGGGAAGGGATCCTCGCGCTCGTCGAGCAGCTCGACAGCGAGGAATACGACGCCTCGCTCCAGCTCGCGGTGCTCCCGCTCGTATACGCCGACGCCCGAAGCGTCGCGCGGGCGATCAACGACGCGTTCCGTCCGCAGGTCGAGGCGGCTCGACGCGGGGGCCGGCAGTCGAATCGCGAGGAACCGCGCCAGGCCGATGGTGATCGCTCGGGTCGGGAACGGAGCGAGCAGTCGCCGCCGGTCCTGATGCAGAGCGAGGAATGGGTGAGCGCGAGCGCCGAGGTCCAGACGAATTCGCTGGTGGTGTCCGCCAATCGCCAGAACCTCCAGAAGATCGAGCGAATCATCGCCCAGCTCGACGTCGCGGAGTTCGTGCGACTTCCGGCCCCGCGACTGATTCCCGTCGGATCGGGCGATCCCGAATCACTGGCCGCCGCGCTGCGGACCATCTACCTTCCGGAAGGCCAGAACCGCGGCGGCACGCTCCGCATCGTGGGTGATCGGCCGTCCAACGCGGTCATCGTCCGGGCCGACGAGGAGGAGTTCATCCAGATCCGGACGCTCGCGACGGCCCTGCAGCAGGAATCGGACGTCAAGGGCGTGTCCGTCCGGGTGGTCCGGCTCGAGTCCGCGCCGGCGGCCCGGGTCGCCGCATCGGTTCGCGCGGCCTACGCGACGAAGGCCGCCCAGGCGAAGGTCCCGTTCTCGATCGACGTCGACGCCGTGGGCAACGCCCTCGTGATCGCGTCGACCGGTCCCTTCTTCGACGAGGTCTCGGCGACCATCGGCGAGATGGATCGACTCGCGCCCGCGGCCGGTCAGGGAATCTTCCTCATCGACCTCGAGAACGTTCCCGCGAGCGTCGCGGAGCGGGCGGTGAAGCGGATCGGGCTCGACAAGGCCCAGCCCGCGGACTCCACGTCGCGACTCGTGGTGGAGCCGATCAAGATCTCCACGGTCGAGGGTCGCAATGCGTTGCTGGTGGTGGCGAATCCCGCCGACCGCGAGACGGTGGTCGGGATCCTGAAGGCGATCGACGCCCAGCCCGAAGCCGATCTCGCGACCAACGAGGTCCGCGTCGTCCAGCTGCAGCAGGCGGAGGCGGCCGCGGTGGTCAGGCTCATCGACCAGGTGATCGATCCCGCCGGTGGCGGGCCCGACGGCACCGCGATCGCGACCGCGGTGAAGGAACAGATCCGTCGGCTCAACGTGGTCGGTGGCCGAAGTTCCCCGATCGCGCTCGATCTCTCGCGTCCGATCCGGGTCACCGCCGACGTCGCGGGGAACTCGATCCTCATCAGTTCCACGCCGTCGAACACCCGGGCCCTGGTCGAGGTCGCCCGGCTCTTCGACCGGCTTCCCACCACGGAAGCCCTGACCGTCCAGATCTTCCCGCTGGAGAATATGGCCGCGGACCGTTTCGTGGGGGTCGTCGAGGATCTCTTCGAGCAGGGCCGCGACCTCGCGGTGCTGCCCGGCTCCGACATCCCGGCGATACCCGAAGGCGCGATCGGCGCGTCGCTCACGGGTCGGGCGGCCCTGACCGTCGACGAACGGACCAACACGGTGATCGCGGTCGGCAAGGAATCCGCGGTCGCGTTCGTCGAGGTGATGGTGGGCAAGCTCGACTCCGAGGTGGGCACGGGCTGGGTGGAGGCCCGGGTGATCCCGCTGAAGTACGCGGACGCCGGCGACCTCGCGGAGTTCGTGCAGGCGGCGGTGGTCGAGGGCCAGACCGACATCCCCGGCGGAACGCCGATGCAGAACCAGGTCGCGCGGATGCGGGCGATGCGACTCGGCGGGGACCGGGCGGTGGAGAGCGACGTCTTCGTGCCGCTGTCCCGGCTCATGGTCAAGGCCGATTCCCAGTTGAACGCCCTCGTGGTGGTGGCGAGTCCGCCCAACCTCTCGCTGGTCGAGGAACTGGTGGCGATGCTCGACATCGAGGCCGCGGCCCCCGGCGCCGCGGTCCGGATCTACGCCGTCGAACATGGATCCTCGGAACGGATCACCACCGTGATCCGGCAGCTCTTCGAGCAGCAGTACCGATCCGGCCTGATTCGCGACGAGGATCGGATCAAGGCGGTCCCCGACGTCCGCACGAACTCGATCGTGGTGTCGACGAGCGGTCGAAGCTTCGAGCTCTTCGAGGATCTGCTCGCCCGACTCGACGTCGAGGTGCCCGTCGACTTCCGTGAGATCCGGATCATCGAGCTCGCCAACGCGAGCGCCTCCCGACTCGCCCCGATGATCCAGTCGCTGATGGACGCCCGGCTCGAACGACTTCGCCGGGTGCAGCCCGAGACGGCCGAGCTCGAGCAGGCCGTGATCATGTCCGACGACCGGTCCAACGCACTGGTCGTCGCCGCCGGCAACGACACCTTCGACGTGGTGGAGCGGCTCGCGTCCGATCTCGACCTCGATTCGATCGGCGATGCCGCCGACATCCGCGTGGTTCCGGTGAGCCGGGGCGGGCTGGAACGGGTGGCGCGGGCCGTCGAGCAGGTGATGGAACGTCGATATGCGGATCTCCCCGCCGACGTCGCTCGTCGGCAGCGGCCGCTGGTGATCACCGATCCCCGGACCAACTCGCTGCTGGTCGCGGCCAGTCCCGAGGACCGTCGTTCGATCGAGGATCTCGTCGAACGTCTTTCCGAGACGCCGATGAATTCCGCGGTGGAGATCGAAGTGCTCACGCTCGAATCGGGTTCCGCGAGCGAGATGGCACCGAGGCTCGAATCGCTGATGCGGGACCGGATGCAGAGCCTGGGTGACGCCGAGGGTCCCAGCGACCGCGTCTCGATCGAGCCGCTGGATGGAAGCAACGCGTTGATCGTGGCCGCGAGCCGCGAGAACCAGGTGGTGGTCCGCGACCTCGTCGACGTCCTGATGCAGGCGCAGTCCGATCGAATCGGCGGACACGGCCTCGAGATCATCCCGGTCGCCCGGAACCGGGCCTCGGATCTGGTCGATCTGGTCGAGGACCTCTACGTCGAGACCGAGAACCGTCGCCGCGGCGAGGAGATCGTGCGGGTGAACGCCGACGATCGCATCAACGCGATCCTCGCGACCGGCACGCCCGCCGACATCGAGGCGATCCGCGACCTGGTGTCGCGGCTCGACTCCGAGCAGCCCGGCGCGATCGTCGAAGTGAAGTACGTGCCGCTCGCGTCCGCGAACGTGCTCGAGACGGTCGCCCTGATCGAGAGCGTGCTCGACGGCGGTGGCGGTCGTCGCGGTCGAGCCGGGCAGCGGGGCACCGTGATGCGGTACCTGAAGGAGATGGAAGGCGTCGAGCCGGGGGACGATCCCGACCGCATGGAGGTCGAGGTCTCCAGCGCCATCCGCGACTCGATCGCGCTCACGCCCGACGTGCGGACCAACACCGTGATCGTCTCCGCGCCGCGCGATTCGATGGCCCTCATCGAACGGATGATCCGCGACCTCGACACCAGTTCGACCGGGTCGAAGCGGATCGAGGTCTTCAAGCTGCAGAACGCCGACGCCGACGCGATGGCGGAGATCCTCACCGAACTCTTCCAGCTCCGGCAGCAGGGAAGCCTCTACGTGCTCAAGCCGCGTGAGGACATCGCGGCGGTCGGCGAGGTCGCGGCCCTGCCGGGCGGCGACGTCGAGACCGAGATGTTCGGCACCGATCTCACGATGGTNCCGGACGAACGNCAGGCGTTGTCGATCACCGTCGACAGCCGGACCAACGCGTTGATCGTCTCCGGCACGCCGAAGTATCTCGAACTGGTCGGCGAGGTGGTCACGGAGCTCGACGCCGAGGAGGCCAACGAGCGGCAGACGCTGGTGTATCCGCTCCGGAACGCGGAAGCCGGCGAAGTGGCCCGGGTGGTCAGTGAATTCGTGAGCGAGGACCAGCGGAAGCTGGTCGAGACGCTGAACTCGGACCAGCTCCCGTCGGCGGCGCGGCTGCTCGAACGCGAGGTGACGATCGTCGGCGACGNGAAGAGCAACGCGGTCCTGGTCAACGCCTCGCCGCGNTACATGGAGCAGGTCGANTCGATCATCAAGGANCTNGACGTCGATCCGCCGCAGGTNCTGATCCAGGTCATGCTCGCGGAGATCACCCTCGANGACGANTCNGACTTCGGNGTCACNCTCAACGAGAAGGTCGGCGTCGTGCCGCTCCGGACCTCGGGTTCGGTGCGGTACAGCAGCACCGACGTCATCGGGGCGTTCAGCCAGCCGGTGTCGGGTTCGTTCTCGGTGGGCTTCAACGATCTCAANCTCGTCCTCAGCGCGATGTACGCCCAGGGACGGTTGCAGCTGCTCTCGAANCCNTCGATCACCGTGGCGAACAACGAGGAGGGNCGGATCCAGGTCGGTCAGGAGATCCGGCTTCCGGATTCGATCGCGACCTTCGACACCGGCACCCAGAGCACGACCGTGCAGGCCCAGGACGTCGGCATCATCCTGGAGGTCAAGCCCTCCATCAATCCGGACGGTTTCGTGCGGATGGACATCCGACCCACCATCTCGCGGTTGAGCGAGAAGACCACGGACATCAGCGAGACGTTCCGCAGTCCGATCATCATCAAGCGGACCGCCGACACCACCGTCACCGTGAAGGACGGGGAGACCGTGGTCATCGGCGGGCTGATCGAGGAGAACAGCGAACGCCGCGACATGAAGATCCCGCTGCTCGGCGACATCCCCCTGATCGGCGGACTGTTCCGTTCGGAGTCCGAGGTTCGACGACGGACGGAGCTGCTGATCGTCCTCACCCCGCGGGTGGTCAGCAACACCGACATGGGCGAGGGATCGCTTCGCGACTTCACGGATACACTGGTCGAGGAACTTCCGCTTCCCGAGAAGATCCGTCGCCAGATCCGCGGCGGTCGACTCGAAGGCGGAGACAGCGAACTCGGAGCATCCTTCGAGCCGATCGAGACGTCCGAGGACGCCGATGAATCCACGGAGGCGGAAGCGCCGACCGAGTCGANGGAAGACGAGGCCTGAGATCAACGTGAGACACGGTCATCGAATCACCGGACGGGGCCGCGGATTCAAGGCGGCCGCCGCGACCATGGTCGTGGCGGCNTCGACCCTCGTCGGGTGCGTCACGGACTCGGTCGAGTCGACGACGGGCCGGCCGCTGCCGCCGGACCCCCGGGAGGTTCCGCCCGCGTCTTCGGGCGATCCGATCAACGCGATCTCGGTGTTGAAGTCGCAGCAGCCGATCGACACCACCGGCAACGGATTTCCCAACCTGCTCGGGGCCGGGGTCTATCTGTTCTCGCGCCCCTATCCCATCCCGAGATTCGCGACCGGCACGCTGGTGTTCGANCTGTTCGAACTCGGCGGGTTCGACCCGATGCAGGGGGCGTCTTCGGCGCCGCTCGCGACCTGGACCCTCGGGCCGGGGGACATGGCGGCCGCGCAGGTCGACAACCTGATCGGCCCCGGCTACCAGATCTCCCTCGATCTCAGCGCCATCGGCCTGAGCGAACTGGCGGTGGACAGCGCCGACCTCGTGGTCCGCTTCCTCCCGAGCGACGGAAGCGAGCCGGTGATCTCTTCGGTGCAGCGGGTTCCGTTCCGGCTCTTCTGAACGACCTGCCCGACGCGTCGGCGTGATCTGNGATGNTCCGACGTGATCCGCGATGATNCGNCATGATCCCAAATGAAAAGCGGGAGACTCGACGAAACGNCGGGTCTCCCGCTTCTTGAACTGGGGATCCAAGATTTGAACTTGGACTAACTGAATCAGAATCAGTCGTGCTACCGTTACACTAATCCCCACTGGTCGGCCTTCGCCGGACGGAGATTCTACACCCGGTCCCGTTTCGGTCAACCTCTGTTCCGAGGGATGGCGATCGGGGACGCCTGCAGGGGCCTCCGATCCCACTCGGGGGATGCCTGTGCGGGTTCCACCGGAGCGTGATCGGGGACCCGGATTCATGGCGGATCATTCCTTGCGGCAGGACGTGACGAACACCCTTCGCCGGCGACCCGGTCGGATCGCGGTACTGCGATTCCCGCCGGATGTTCCAGTGCCTCCGCTCGGTCCCGCATCCGGGGCCACCCTCGAGGCGGTGATCCGAACGCCGGAAGAGACGAGCCTGGTGCGGGATTGGGAGGATCCGGCGGTCGCGGCACGCCCCGACACGGCGCGAAGCGGCCCGTATCTCGCCTGGTCGGTCCCCGGCAAACTCGACTTCGAGCTGGTCGGCGTCCTGCTGGAGCTGATCCGGCCGCTCCGAGCGGCGGGTGTTCCGGTGCTGGCGATCTCGACGTTCGACACCGACTGGCTTCTGGTGGACGAGGCACGCGGCCCGGTCGCGGAGGCGGCCTGGCGTTCGGCGGGCATCGAGATTCTGGATGATGATCCGGTCGGACCGGCCGACCCACCGGTCCGAGAACGCCGAGACGGCGATCTGTGAGGCCCCGGATCCGCGTTCGTCGGGGTTGATCGGATTCCGACCAACGCGACCGACGCGGCAGGACGACGTCCCTTCTGGATCGCACATCGGTGCGAGGTCGTTCTCCGGGAGGGTCCTTTCATGTCGCAGCTCGTTTCACGCATCGGTCGTCACTTCGCCGGCGGCATCGCCGTCGCCGCGTTCGCCACCGCACTCGTCGGCTGCGAATCACATCAAGTGACTCGGGACCTGGCGATCGTGGCCACCAACGCCGACACCGGACTTCCGGTGGACGGCGTTCGAATCGCCCAGCACGTCGAGGGCGGGTGGTTGCAGGGACTGGCGGACGATGCACTGGTGACCACCGGCGAGGATGGTCGCGCGTCGCTCGCCGCGAGCCGGCGGGACGCTTCGTGGCTCGTGGTCCGGTCGGGTTTCGAACCGATGGTGGTCGAGTTCGGAAACGGTTCGGCGACTTCGCCGGACACCGAGGCGACGATGACCAGGATCGACTGGAACAGCGTCGTCGAAACCGGGATGCTCGAACTCGAGATGACGCCGATGCGGTCGAAGTCGATGCGGATCACCGTGATCGACGCGGACACCGGCGCCGTCGTGCCGCATGCGACCGTCGAACACTGTTCGACGTCGTATCTCGATCAGGAGATCGCCCGGACGCTGTTCGGCGTTCCCGTCGCGATCACGACCACCGCGGATCGCGAAGGCCATGCGGTCATCGAGGTTCCGGCGGGAATGGAGACCGTCATCCGAGTCACCGCCGCGGGTCGGATCGGATCGGAATTCCGACTCGATCCCCGCCGATCCACCGGCGTGCCGGCGGAGATGTCCGTCGCGATCGCCGAGCCGCACTACGAACCGACCCGGGTGATCGTGCTCGATCGCAGGACCGGCGCCCCCGTCGGCGGCGTCGACCTGATCGTGGGTCTGCACGATCCGACGACCGGAGCGCTTCGGAGCACCGGTGTCTGGACCACCGACGTCGAGGGTCTCGCGCTCCTCATGAAGCCGGGAGCCGGACTGGGCACGATCGAGATCCGGGCCGGTGATCGCCATCCGGACGAGTTCCGTCTGGTCGAGGTCCGCAGCCCGGACCTGCCGGCGATCGTGATCGAAGCCGACGCGTTCGATTGACGGTGGTGCGTCGCGGACGAACTCCGTTCGGGGTCTTGATACCCTGACCGCATGAAGGACGTCACCATCGTGGGTGCGACCGGCGCCGTCGGTGCCGAACTCCGCGCGATCCTCGCCGATCGTGGCGTCGGGGCGTCGAACCTCCGCCTGTTCGCATCACCACGCAGCGCAGGTCGCCTTCTGGAACATCGCGGGGCGTCGATCGTCGTCGAATCGGCGGACGCGGCGTGCATTCGCGCGGCGTTCGAGGAATCCGACGTCGTGTTCCTCGCCGCGACCGCCGAGGCGAGCCGCCGGCTCGCGCCGATCGCCGTCGCGTCGTCGTGCGTCGTCATCGACAACTCCAGCGCCTTTCGCGAAGACCCCGACTGTCCGCTGGTGGCCTGCGGCGTGAACGACTCCGTGCTCGACGGTTTCGCCGGCCCCGGCGTGATCGCCAATCCGAACTGCTCGACCATCATCGCCCTCGCCGCGATCGCGCCGCTCCGGCGACTGGGACGGCTCCTGCGGATGACGGTCTGCACCTACCAGGCGATCTCGGGTGCGGGTGCGGAGGCGATGGAGGAGCTTGAATCCCAGGCGCGGGCCTGGGCGGCGGACGAGCCGCTCCCGGCGACCCATCTCGGGCGGCAGGCGATCTTCAACGTCTTCAGTCACGATTCCGACGTCGACGACGACGGGGTGAACCGGGAGGANCGGAAGCTCGAGACCGAGTCGAGGCGGATCCTCGACGCGCCCGNGCTGCTGGTCTCCTCGACCTGCGTCCGCGTTCCCGTNCTCCGCGCCCACAGCGAGGCGATCCACCTCGAGTTCGATCGAACGGTCGACGTCGACGCGGCGCGGGCCGCCCTCGCGGACGCGNCGGGGCTCGAGATCGTCGACGACCGCGAAGGTGATCGGTTCCCCGAACCGATCCATGCGACGGAACGCGACGAGGTCCTCGTCGGCCGGATCCGCCGGGANCCGGGCGTGCCGGAGGGTCGCGGGCTCGCGCTCTTCGCGGTCGGCGACCAGCTTCGGAAGGGTGCGGCCCTCAATGCGGTGCAGATCGCGGAGGCGATCGACGCCCGGCGCGAAGGAGCCTGAGCGAACCGGTTCAGTTGCGGGGGTGGTAGCTGCGCACCACTTCGCGAAGCTGACTTCGATCGACGTGGGTGTAGACCTGGGTGGTGCCGATGTCCGCGTGCCCGAGCAGGTCCTGCACCACGCGGAGGTCCGCGCCGCCGATCAGGAGATGGGTCGCGAAACTGTGCCGGAGCTTGTGCGGGTGCACGTTCCGCATTCCGGCGATGGCCGCGTACTTCCGGACGATCTGCCAGACCGCGACGCGTTCGAGGGGACGTCCGCTGAAGGAGAGCAGGAGGTGGGCCCGGTCGCGGCCGTCGTCGAAGCGNAGGAGGTCGGGTCTGACTTCGGCGAGGTACTTGAGNGTCCATTTCACCGCGGGATCNCCGATGGGAACGACCCGTTGCTTGGAACCCTTGCCGGTGACCGTGAGGCTCGCGAGCGTCTCGTGGAACTCGTCGAGGCGAAGGGCCGTGACCTCGCTGGCCCGGAGTCCGGCGGCGTACATCAGTTCGAGCATGGCGCGATCGCGGACCCAGAGGCGACCGTGTTCCGGTTCCGGGGCTTCGATGAGCTTCCGCATCTGTCGCGGGCTCATCACGCCGGGCACCCGCTTCCATCGCGTCGGACGTTCGAGCAGTCGGGCCGGATCCTTCCGGATCCGTCCGTTCGCGCAGAGCCAGCGGAAGAAGACCCGTGCGGTGGCGAGATGTCGCGTGATGGTGGTCGGTTCGAAGCCGCGATCGCGACTGAGTCCGCGCAGATGGTCCGCGACGTCGTTCGGGCCGACGTCGTCGATGGAGTCGATCCCGTTCGATCGAAGAGTGCCGACGAGATCGTCGAGATCCCGGCCGTACGCCTCGAGCGTCGCGGGCGCCAGTCCCGCTTCGATCCGGACGTAGGTCAGGAAATCACGAACCGGTCGGTCGAAGCCGGAGCGAGTCGCCGTCATGGGTGAGCGTCACGGGAGCGGGAGTGGGGGAGTGGGCGAACACGGCACCCTGTTCCTCCTCCATCCGAAGGCGGTGGTACATGAGACATCCGGCCACGCCGNTTCCGAGGCAGACGTCCATCGCCTCCGAGAGCCGGCCGAGGGAGAAACGGGCCTGGCATCGTTCGTCGTCGCGTTCGAGGTAGGGACAGCAGTTCACCGCCACCGGATCGCCNGCGGGCATGCNTCGATCCTTCACATCGCCGGAGGCGGGCCCGGATCGATGGGGTCTCGGCCGGTGCAGTTCGGGATCGAACTGGAGCGTGTCGTTGCGGAGTGCGGTCTGCATGCGAGGCGATCCTTCGCCGGGGTACTGATCGAGCCGTGTTCGGCCCGTGATGCGGTACCGGTGGTCGCCCGCGATCCGTGCGGGTCCTTCCGGCCATCGTCCGAGTCATCGGACGAACCATCGCATTCCGGCCAGATTCAGGCGGCGTGAAAACCCTGGAACGGCGCACGGACGGGTCCCCGACATCACGCATGCCGCATTCCTGGAGGATCCGTGCCGCCCGCACGACGCCTCGATCGGCATCTTCGGCCGCGGTCCCTCGACGCCCGGCGCAGGAATCGCGGCGAGTTCGCCCCATGACGTCCACCGATCAGCCTTCGCGTCGTGCCACCGCGTGTTTTCTGGATGGGCACGGTGGTTGCATGGCGTCCCTTGCAACCGCTCTCGGCAAGGAGTGCCCCATGCGGATCGAACGACCCCGAGCGGCCGGAGAGGATCTCCGGACCGGCTCGCGACAACCCGAGGCCCGAACCATGTCGATCGGAAGCGATTCCGCATCGGCAATCGATGCGCGTCTGTTGCACATGCTGCGCCGCGAGGTCGACGCCCGGGACCGGTCCAGCGGACTCGGCACGGAGATTCTCCGCCTTGCGGGACTCGCGGCGGCGGTTCATCGCGGTGCCACGATGCCGGCCGGGGATGGCGCGGCGGTTGCTTGCATTCATGGTGACTCGATCGCCACCGTCGGTGGCGACGGCCAGGAGACGCCTCGATGAACTACGGACTCTGGATGTCGGCGGCGGGGCTCTCGACCGAGATGCACCGTCAGGACGTGATCTCCAACAACCTCGCCAACGCGCAGACCGCCGGCTTCAAGGCGGACCACACCTTCACCCGGGAGCGACCGATCGCTCGCGAGGAACTCGGCCTCGACGTGCCCTCCCAGCTGCTCCTCGAGCGACTCGGCGGCGGCGTGCTGGTCGAACCCACCTGGACGGACTTCGCCCAGGGTGGATTCACCGCGGGCGGCGATCTCGACCTCGCGATCAGCGGATCCGGCTTCTTCGTGGTCCGGGACGGCGAAGGCGAAGCGTTCACCCGTGACGGCGGATTCAACCGCGGCGTCCGCGGCGAGCTCGTCGACGACGACGGCCGCCAGGTGATGTCCGTCCGGAATCGCCCGATCCGACTGCCCGAGACCGGAACGGTCTCGATCGGGCAGGACGGCACCATCTCCGTCGACGGCGAATCGATCGACCGGATCCGCGTCGCCGGACCCGACACCGACCGCCTCCGGAAGAGTGGCGACAACGTCTACCGATATCTCGGCACCGGCAAGGTGCCCGATGCGGGTGACGACGTCGCCGTCAAGCAGGGCTGGATCGAGGACTCGGGCGTCGACCCGGTCCGCAGCATGACCGACCTCGTCGCGTCGAGTCGCGCCGTCCAGGCCTCCGCCCGCTTCATCGACCTCCACGATCGCATGATGGAACTCGCCGTGAACCGCCTCGGCGCGGTCGCCTGATCCCGAATCCCGCACGCCTCCGACCTCCGGAACCTCGACCATGAGCAGCATCGCACTGAACACCTCGGCCAGCGGCATGTCCGCCCTCAACACGCAGCTGGACATCACGGCGAACAACCTCGCGAACGCCAACACCACGGCCTTCAAGTCGAGCCGTGCGAACTTCCAGGACCTCTACTACATCGAGAAGAAGCAGCCCGGGGTCGAGAACCAGATCGCCGACTCCACGAGTCCGATCGGCCTCTTCGTCGGACTCGGCGTCGAAGTCGCCGGGACCCAGCTCGACTTCGAGCAGGGCCCCGCGATCGCCACCGGTCGTCAACTCGACGTCATGATCGAAGGCAAGGGATTCCTTCAGATCGACGTCGGCGACGTCGGCGAGGGCATCGCCTACACCCGCGACGGCGCGTTGCTGGTCGACGCCGAGGGCAGTCTCGTGCTCGCCAACAACACCGGGTACCGGGTCGAGGGCGGCATCGTGATCCCCCCTGATGCGGGGGTCGTCACGATCGGCACCGACGGCAGCGTCTACTACCAGGATCCGAACCAGGTCGACCCCGTGCTTGCGGGTCAGATCGAGCTCGCGTACTTCCAGAACGACGCCGGGCTTCAGACCATCGGACAGAACCTCTATCTCGAGACCTACGCCTCGGGTCCGGTGCAGACCGGCGACCCCGGAACCGACGGACTCGGCGGCATCAAGTCCGGCTACCTCGAAGGATCGAACGTCGATCCGGTCACCCAGCTGGTCGACCTGATCCGGACGCAGCGGACCTTCGAGATGAACAGCCAGGCGCTGCAGGCCGCGGATGAAACGCTTCGAACCGTCGTGAACATCGCCAACTGACTTCGATTCCGCATCGTCCGCGTCCTCCTTCGGATCGGAGAACTCGCCATGAAACGCCTCTTCCACATCGCCGCCATCCTCCTGTTCGCCACCGGCTCCGCCGCCGCGGACGTGATCCGGCTTCGGGACTCGGTGCGACGCACCGCGAACGACCAGCCCGTGCTGCTTCGCGACATCGCGATCCTCGAGGGATCGGTCGCGGAAGGATTCGGCGGTCTCGTCATCCGTGCCGAGGCCGATGACGACGTGGTGCGGATCCGGGTCGACGAGATCCGCGATCTGCTCGACGACGCGGGCGCGTACTGGGGCGAACTCTCGCTCGAAGGTGGAACGACCCGGGTTCGTCCGCCGGCCGTCCGGAGGGGTGTCGCCTCCTCGGACCTCGCCGTCCAGTCGAGTCCCCGGCCCACGAAGAAGACCGATGGAGCGGGTCGGGCGTCGATCGACCTCCGAACGCCGTTCGAGCTGCTCGATCGCGGCGGGCTCGCCGAGGAGATCGCCGAACGGGTGATCGAAGCCTGGGGGTCGGACAGTGAGTCGATCCGGATCGGGCTGGATTCCGCACGGCTCGCCGACGCGGTCGCGGGCCTCGCGACCGCCGAGATCTCGGTGCAGGGCAATCTTCGTGGCGATCGATTCCAGGTCCGCATCGGTGGCAACCGCGTTGACGGACGCGCCTCCCGGACGCGACTGCTCCCGGTCGAGATCCGGATCGTGGAGACGGTCCCGGTCGCCGCCCGCGAACTCCGTCCCGGCCGCCGACTCGACGCGTCCGACTTCACCCTGGAACCGCGACCGGTTCGTCCGTCGAGCGTCGTGCTCGATCTCGATTCGATCGAGGACCGGCAGTTGCAGACCGCCGTGCCCCGCGGGCAGGCCCTCGAGGTCGCGCATCTTCGACCCGAGATCGTGGTCGATCGACGGGACGACGTCCTCGTGATGGCGGACGACGGCCAGGTCAGCATCCATGTCCGCGGCATCGCGATCGAGAAGGGTCGCGTCGGCGACACCATCCAGTGCCGGCTTCGCACCAGCGATCCGCGTGACCGCACCGCCTGGTTCGATGCCGAAGTGGTCGGCCCCGGACGCGTTCGACTCCCCCGAAACTGAATCCTCCCGACGTGATCGCGGCGACGCGGATCACCGTTCCTCGAAAGGCCAGTCATGACTCATCGCACCGACCACCGCACCGGCACCCGTGTCCGGCGTCTCGAAAGCGTCCGCCATGGATTCCTCGGCATCGCGATCGCGGCGACCGCCATGACCTCCGGGTTCGCGGGAACGGCGGTCGCCGACGCGCGGGACGCATCGCCGGTCATCCTGCCCGGTCGGGTCGACGAGGGCGTCCGGACCGTGCCCGCCCGATTCCACATGTACGGCACGATCCGTGCGGGCGACACCCGGTTCGGCACCGTCTCCTTGATGCCCGCGGCACGGGAGTGGCGTGAAGAGGACCTGATCCAGATCGTGGTGATCGAGAAGAGCCGTTCCAAGATCGATCAGAAGCGGGAGCTCGAGACCGAAGGGGTCGCGAAGGCCGAGGTGGCGGAGTTCTCGAGCTTCGATCTCGGCGCGTTCACCTTCAGTCCCAGCACCAGCGATTCGCTGCCCGGCGTCGAGATCGGCGCCGAGAAGGAATTCGAGGGCGAGGGTCGGTACCAGCGGCAGGACGAGATGACCGACCGGATCACGGCCCGGATCGTCGAAGTGAAGCCCAACGGGAACCTCGTGCTCGAAGCGCGGGTGGTCCGCAACTGGAGCGGCGACCGGACCGAGATCCGTCTGACCGGCAGCACGCGGTCCGACTGGATCACCGCCGACGGCACCGTGGCCTCGAACCAGCTCTACGACCTCGCGGTCGACAAGGTCCACAGCGGCGCGGTCGAACGATCCACCCAGCGCGGCTTCATCGCCGAGGCCCTGGACTTNCTCTTCGCGTTCTGANTTGATCGCGCTCGCCTTCAGACGGGNTCGCCATGGATTCGNAAGAGCTCNCGCATTTTCTTCGCAAGAAGATGAGCATGCAGCATGTCTACCAACCGGTGNTGATCCGGGCGNTGCTCCNAGCGGATGGCGCAGCATCCGTTCGCGATGTCGCGAGGGCGATCCTCGGCTTGGATGAAAGCCAGATTCGATACTACGAACGACGGGTCAGGGACATGCCGACCCGTGTTCTCCAGCGTCACGGCGTCGTCGAGCGCAGTGGTGATCGAATCGAATTGTGCGTGCAGTACATGAGTGCCGGCGATCGAGAGGAACTGATCTCGATCTGTGACGCCAAGATCGAGGAATACCTCGATGAGAACGGACTTGGAGTCTGGGAAGGTCGGTACCTGTCGGAGCCGGTGCCGGGCAACATCAGATTCGAGGTGCTTCGCCGCGCGGGAAAGAGGTGTGAACTCTGCGGTGTCGCCGAAGGGGATTCTCGTTACGAAGATCGGCTTCCGCTGCATGTCGACCACATCGTGCCGCGATCGAAAGGCGGTTCCAACGAGATCGAGAATCTCCAGGTGCTGTGTCGTGCCTGCAACATCGGTAAGGGGAATCGTGACGACACCGATTTTCGCAGCAGCCCATCCGATCACTGAGAGGCCCACGACGGCGCTTCCGGTCGCCCGGCGTCAGTCCATGGTCGCGCCGCACTCGGGACACGGGCCGTCGTTCGAGCCGCGCCGGTCGTAGCCGCAGGACGGGCATTCCCAGGGGAGCCTTGGATCGCGTCGAAGGGCGGCCCACCACCCCGCGATGANCAGGCCGAGCAGGACGAGCTCGAAGACGATGTAACCGATCGTCCCGCCGATCCCGGCGCCCGGCTCCTGCGAAGCCAACAGTCCGAACAGTCCGAATCCGAGGCACGGCGAAATCAGCAACGTGGCGAAGACCGCCGCGACGATCCGGGCCGTTCGATTCATTCAGTGGAGTTCCAGCGATCGCTTGAAGAAGCCGAGTCCGCAGGCGTCCTTCGCCATGGCGAGGGTCTCTTCGGTGAGGGCGTTCGCGCGGGCGGTGCCCGACTTGAGGACGTCGATCACGTAGGCGTCGTCGCCCTCGTACTTCGCGCGGCGTTCGCGCATCGGTTCGAGCAGGTCGTTGATCGCGGCGCCGAGTTCCTGCTTGATGTGGCCGTCGCCGATGTCCGCGCCTCGGGCGTAGAGGTCCTTCAACTCGGCGACGCGTTCCGCGTCGGGGATGAAGATCTCGCAGTACTGCATCAGGATGTTGTTCGGATCGCCCGGTTCGGTCGCGCTCTGCCGGCCGGTGAAGATCTTGTTGATCTTCTTCTGGACCTGTTTCGCGGTGTCCGAGATGTAGACCGCGTTGTTGAGCGACTTGCTCATCTTGTTCTCGCCGTCGGTGCCGACCAGNCGGCCCACCTTGCCGACGTCCGCCCGCGGAATCGGGAAGACGCCGCCNTCCGNCACGTGNTCGTCGTCCTCNGCCTTGTCNTGNACNCCGCAGTACATCTGGTTGAANCGGCGNGCGACNTCNCGGGTCAGNTCGAGNTGGGCGACCTGGTCNTCNCCNACCGGCACGCCGACCGGNCGGAAGGCGAGGATGTCCGCGGTCTGGCCGACCGCGTAGAGGGGGAATCCGAANCTGTAGGTNTCGCCGAGGTTCTTGACCTTGATCTCGTCCTTNAGGGTCGGNTTCCGCATCACCCGGTTGTANGGAAGNAGCATCGCGAAGAGGAAGGTCAGCTCCGCGATCGCGGGGACCTCGCTCTGCAGGAAGATCGAGGCGCCNTCNGGNTCGATCCCCATCGCCAGCAGNTCNCGNACGATCTCGAGGGTGTCNTCGCGGATCGCCTCGGGCTTGTCGGCCCGGGTGGTGAACGCGTGGATGTTGGCNAGGATGAAGAAGCAGTCGTGGGTGCGCTGNAGNTCGACCCGGCGCTTCACCGAGCCCACCCAGTGNCCGAGATGGAGCTTGCCGGTGGGGGTGTCGCCGGTGAGGATCCGGGCACGATCGGTCGGTGGGGCGTCGGTCATGGGAGACCGAGTATACGGGGCGTGCGGTCGGCCTCGGATCCCATGGTCAGGTGAACGCGACGGCGAGGCCGAGATTGAAGGCGTTGAACAGCCCGTGGGCGATCATGCAGGGTGCGAGCCGCCCCGTTCGTTCCCGGATCACGCCGAGCGTGATCGAAAGGAGGAAGAGCGCGGACATCGCGGCGACCACGCTTTCCTGCGGAAGGATCGGGTAGTGCATCAGGGTGAAGATCCCGCTGGTCACGAGGATCGCGGGNGCGACGGCCACCCCCACGATGCGAAAGCCCTGCTGGAGGAAACCGCGATAGAGAAGTTCCTCGATGACCGGGGCGCCGACCACCGCATTGGCGGCGACCAGCCACCACCATCCGTTCCGGTCGCTCCGGACCAGGGCGTCGAGGATCTCGTGGGCGACGAGTTCCGGCGTCGCCGCGGAGAAGTACGTCTGCAGGTACTGGCCGGCGATCGCCCCGGTTTCGACCAGCGGAAGGGCCACCAGCAGTCCGAGGACGCCGATCATCATGCTCTTCCCGGCCGCTGCNGGGGGCGTGGCATCCGGCTGGGCCGGTGTCCGTCGCCAGATCGGGATCACGGGGGTGCAGAGCAGAAGGCTTCCGAGGGTCGCGATCCAGCCGGCGACCGCGATCTCCCGAAGTGGTGAGTCGCCCGCGACGAGCCACGCCGCCGGGGTCAGGCCGACCGCGATCCCGCCACCGATCAGGCCGACCGCGAAGAAGACGAGGCTCGGCCCCGCCGCGAGCCGCCAGGGCGTGCCGCGGATCGGATCGGAGGCGCTCCGGCGGCATCGTCGCCACCAGACGATCAGGGCGATCGAGACCGGGGCGAGGACGAGGGAGACGAGGGACAGCCAGTCCTCGCCGGCGAACGACGTGGTGGTTTCCGCGGCCGGTGCCGTTTCGGTCGATGCTGCGAGTAGGATGTCCGCCGAACCGGGGACGGTCACGCTCGCCATCACGAGCCCCGCCGCCGGGATGTGGCGACGGACGCCGCGGCCTTTCATGCCTCTCATGCCTTTCATGCACTCGCGGGTCGATGATTCTCCGATGGACAACGTGCTCGAAGAAATCGTCGCTCGAAAGCGGATCGAGGTCGAGAAGGCCCGCGCCCTGACCCCGATCGAGTCCATCAAGGACCGGATCGAGGAGATCGGTCGCCCGCGGAACTTCTTCCGGGCGGTGGTCGCGGACCGGAGGCCACGAAACTTCCGCGTGATCGCGGAGGTCAAGCGGAAGAGTCCGTCCGCGGGCGTGATACGCGAGGATTTCGATCCGGCGGACATCGCCTCACGCTACCACTCGGGCGGTGCGGCCGCGATCTCCTGCCTCACCGATGCGCACTACTTCGGGGGCGACCTCGGGTACATCCTCCGCATCAAGGANCGAGTCCCGCTCCCGGTGCTTCGCAAGGACTTCATCGTCGACGAGTACCAGGTCTGGGAGTCGCGGGCCGCCGGCGCGGATGCCATCCTGCTCATCGCGGAGGTGCTGAGCGAAGGGCAGATCATCGACTACCAGATCCTCGCGACCGAACTCGGCATGACCGCGCTCGTCGAGGTGCACTCGATCGACAANCTCTACCGGGTCTTGAACCACGTGGGCTTCCCCCACGCCGGCTATTCGCTGCTGGGCGTGAACAACCGCGATCTCTCCACCATGACCACCGACCTCGCGCACACCTTCCGGGTGCTGGATCTCGTGGAGGATCCGCGGGTGCTGGTGAGCGAGTCCGGAATCCGCACCGCCGACGACCTGCGTCGTCTCCGCGAGCATGGAATCAACATCGCCCTGGTCGGTGAGCATCTGATGCGGGAACCAGATCCCGGCGTCGCCCTCGCCGAACTGCTCGCCGACATCGATCCTCCGCCGCGGGCCTGATCCCGCCTCTTCGATCCGTCCTCCCCCCTCGAGATCCATTCCATGTCCGACGTCACCGCCTCGAGTCACGCCGTCGATCCCTGCACCCTCGTCATCTTCGGGGCGTCGGGCGATCTCACGGCTCGCAAGTTGATTCCGGCGATGTACGAGATGACGCGGATGGGACTGCTGCCCGAGCGGACCCGGATCCTCGGCGTCGCGCGACGGCCGAAGACCGATGACGCGTGGCGCGAGGAACTCGAGCCGTGGGTGCGGAAGCACGATCCCGACTTCGACGAGTCGACCTGGCGGGAACTCGCCGCCCGGACCCACTACCTGCCTGCGGACGCCACGACCTCCGAGGGCATGGCGGCGGTCGGCAAGCGGGTCGCGGAGCTCGACGCGGCGGCGGGCAACGGAGGCAACATCCTCTTCTTCCTCAGCGTGGCGAGCTCGCTCTACGAACCCATCGTCGAGAAGATCGACGAGGCGGGCCTGGTCGTCGAGGGCAAGCGATGGTGCAGCATCGATCCCGACGCGGCCAACTGGCAGCGGATCATCATCGAGAAGCCGTTCGGGAACGACGATGCTTCGGCGCGGAATCTGAACCGGACCCTCGGGCGGGCGTTCGAGGAGGAATCGATCTACCGCATCGACCACTACCTCGCGAAGGAGATCGTGCAGAGCCTGCTGGTCTTCAGATTCGCCAACATCCTCTGGGAACCGGTCTGGAACCAGCAGTACATCGACCATGTCCAGATCAGCGCGGCGGAGACCGTGGGCGTCGGCCAGCGAACAGGCTTCTACGACCAGACCGGAGCCATCCGTGACATGATCCAGTCACACCTCTTCCAGGTGCTGGCGTTCGTGGCGATGGAACCTCCGACCGACTACACCCCCGGTCACATC
>NYVS01000074.1 GCA_002684755.1 Phycisphaerae bacterium | reverse complement strand
GGCAACAACAAGAAGGAGAACGTGTCGCGGATCTTCGAAATGCACGCGAAGGACCGGGACGCGCTCGACTCCGTCGGCGCCGGCCAGATCGTCGCCCTCATCGGCCTGAAGAACTCCTTCACCGGTGACACCATCTGCGACCCCGACAACCCGGTGGTCCTCGAACGGATGACCTTCCCCGAGCCGGTGATCTCGATGTCCATCGAGCCCAACACCGCCGACGACAAGAAGAAGCTGGGCGACGCCCTCGTGACCATTCGTCGCGAAGACCCCTCCTTCCGCTCGCAGTACAACGACGAGACCGGCGAGACGATCATCTCGGGCATGGGCGAACTCCACCTCGAGATCATCAAGAACAAGCTGGTCCGCGACATGAAGGTCGGCGTCACCGTCGGCCGCCCCCGCGTCTCCTACCGCGAGACGATCCTGAACGCGGCCGAGGACGTTCGCGGCCTGTTCAAGAAGCAGACCGGTGGCCGCGGTCAGTTCGGCGATGCGGTCATCAACGTGCGACCGATCACCGAAGCGGAGGCCGAGGAGCAGGAACTGAAGATGAAGAACGGCGTCGTCTTCGAGGACAAGATCAGCGGTGGCGTGATCCCCCGCGAGTACATCCCCTCGGTCGAGACCGGCGCCCGCGCCGCGGCCGGCAGCGGCGTCATCGGCGGCTATCCCCTGATCAACGTCAAGATCGAACTGATCTTCGGTTCCTACCATGACGTCGACTCCAGCCAGGTCGCCTTCGAGCAGGCCGGCGCCCTCGCGTTCCGGCAGGCGGTCACCAAGGCCGGCCCCGCCCTCCTCGAGCCGATCATGAAGCTCTCCGTGACGACCCCCGACGAGTACTTCGGCACGGTCAGCGGTGACATCGCGAGTCGCCGGGGCCACATCGTGGACTCCGAGCTTCGTGGGGTGGTCCGCGTGATCACCGCCGAAGTCCCGCTCTCCGAGATGTTCGGCTACACCACCGTGCTGCGATCGATGACCCAGGGTCGGGCGACCAGTTCGATGGAACCCGCCGAGTACCGGGTCATGCCCGAAAGCCTCAAGGACGCGGTCCTCGCCGACGTCTGATCACGGCTTCCTCCGGAATCCAGGGCCGCTCGCGATCTCGATCGCGAGCGGCCTTTTTCGTGGATCGGGGGTGGATGCCCACCGTGATCCACGACCCCGCCGCCGACCGACTCGGTATCTTCGTCACGCCATGAACACGCCGCAGCAGGTCGATCCTCGAGACGAGTTCCGCGACGACTACGAAGTCGCGATGGAGTCGTGGCTCCGTCGGCGTTTCACGTTCTTCTGCATCTTCTTCTTCGCCCTCGAGAGCGTCGTGGCGATCACCGGGATCNTCGCCCGATTCCTCGCCCCCGAACNATTCACGTCGACCGGCTCGGGGCTCTCCTTCATCGCGCCGACGGTGTCCGCGGTCCTCGTCGGCCTGATGCTCTGGAACGTCCGTNCCCGACTGGAGCGCCGTCGGGACCTGATCTTCGCGGCGAANCTCCTGATCCTCCTGCTCGGGGTGATCGATCTCGGCGTGCTCGGGCTGATCGAGGGCGAATCGATCTCGACCGGCGGGTTCCTGGCCTGGGTGTTCGCGATGCACGTGGCGTCGACCGTGCTGCTGCCNTGGACGCCCCGCGAGTCGCTCTACGCCGTCGGTCCGCTCTACCTCGTGTGGGTGGTGATCGAAGCGGTGATCGGCGTCCCCGAGAANCCGCTCGGAACCGTGCTGGCGCTGGGCCTGAGCCCGCTCGTCCTGCTGCCCGGCATGGCCATCGCCCACTTCCGCGTGCGACGATGGAGCCGGCGGTTCCGNTCGGAAGCGGTCACCCGGGGTTTTCTCAGCCTGCGCCGCGAGATGTCGCAGGCCCGGACGATCCACGAGTCGCTGTTCCCCCGCCCCGAACGCGACGAGCTGCTCGACTTCGACTTCGAGTTCAAGCCGATGCGCGATCTCGGCGGCGACTTCATCCACGCTTCGCGAACGCCCGACGGCCGGCTTCGCGTCCTGCTCCTCGACGTGACCGGNCANGGACTCGCGGCCGCGATGACGGTCACCCGACTGTCCGGCGAGATCGAGCGGATCATCGCGGAGCAGCCCGACATCGGCCCCGCCGCCCTCCTGCAGTGCCTCAATCACTACACCGAACTCCTGCTCAGCCAGCACTCGATCTTCGCGACCGCGGTGGTGGCCGAGGTGGATCCGGNCCACGGCGTGCTCCGCTACGCCAACGCGGGACACCCCCCCGCCTTTCTGAAGCCCGACAAACGCCCCTCCCGTCAGCTCGGCCCGACCGCGATGCTGCTCGGCGCCGTGCCGCTCGACGAGTACGAATGCGGGGAGACTCGAGCCCACTTCGAGCCCGGGGACGTGGTCGTCCTCTACACCGACGGATGCACCGAGAGCCGCGACCGCCGCGGCAAGATGCTCGGAATCGACGGGCTCGAACGGGCGATGGACGTTCCCCAGACCCCGAAACGATGGACCACGCACTTCGTGCGGGTCGCCGAGTCGTTCCAGTCCGGGCAGAACGAGGACGACATCCTGGTGGCGACCATTTCCAGACTCGCGGGCGTCGTCGCCCCCGCGCCCGCATCCGACCAGGCCGCGGAGGTTCCGGCCGTCTCCCCCGGCGCCCCTTCATGACCGTCGACGCCCGGGATCACGATCGGTCGATGCTCGAACGCGCCGTCCGAACCGCGCTCCGTGGTCACGGCGAGGCGGAACCCAATCCGTCCGTCGGCTGCGTGATCGCCGACGCCGCCGGCCGCGTGGTCGGCGAGGGCAGGACCACGCGACCCGGTGGACCGCACGGCGAGATCGTCGCGTTGCGACAGGCTGGAACCGCGGCCCGCGGCGGCGTCGCCTGGACGACGCTCGAACCCTGCAACCATCACGGCCGGACCCCGCCGTGCGTGGACGCCNTGATCGAANCGGGCATCGCCCGCCTCGTGGTCGGCAGCGTCGAGACCAACGAGNTCGCGTCCGGCGGCATCGCCCGGCTTCGCGACGCGGGCATCGAGGTGGAGATCCGCAGCGACGTCGACGCGGTCCGGCGACTCCATGCCGGCTTCCATCGACGCGTCTCGACCGGCCGGCCGTGGGTGGTCGCCAAGTGGGCGGAGACCTTCGACGGCGCGCTGGCCACACCGCCCGGCGTCTCCCCGTGGATCTCGGGACGACGTGCACTCCGGATGGTCCACCGCGAGCGTGGACGCGTCGACGCGATCCTCACGGGAATCGGGACCGTGATCGCCGACGACCCGCGACTCGACGCCCGCGACGTTCGCCGGCGGCGGACCGCGAAGCGCATCGTGATCGATCCGGATCTCCAGTTCCCGTCCGACGCCGCCATGCTGCGGACGCCCGGCGGTGAAGTCGTCATCGCCTGTCGACCCGAGGCCGCGACGTCCAATCCCGACGCGGTGCGTGGGCTCGAAGCGGCCGGCGCCCGGATCATCCCGATCGACGGCGCCGACGACCGCTCGCTGCGTGGCCGTTTCGGCGGTGACCGACTGGAACGACTGCTGCAGCGGCTCGCTCGGGAGGACGGCGTCGCGACGGTCCTCACCGAATGCGGCCCCGGGCTCCTGCAGTCGCTCTTCGAAGCGGACCTGGTCGATGCGGCGATGGTCTTCACCGCCCCGGAACTCGGCCCGACCGGCCTGCACCCGTCACATCGGCCTCGACCAAGGGACCTCCTCGCGGCGGCCGGGTTCGAGACGATCTGGGCGGGAACACGTGGACCGGACGCCGCGCGCTGGAGCCAACGCATCGGCTGAGCCCATCGGGCGTGGAAGAGACACGAAGCGACGAATCGCGAGCGCGACACCGGGTCGGTCCAGGGGGCCGTTCAGGAACCCGTTCAGGGGTCGAAGCGAGGCCAGGAGTCGATCGCGAGCGGGAGTTCGGCGCTTGCCGGAATGATCCGCAGCACGCCGTCCCCGTTCTCGAACGCCCATCGTCCGCCGGGCCCTTCCCGGGCGATCCGGACCGCGTCGAGCGGGCGACCATCGAATCCGTTGAACACCACCGTCGCCACCATGAGGGCCTGCGGGAACGGCTGGATCACGACCTCGGTGGCCCGGGTCTCCACGAGCGTGGTCATCAGTGCATCGACGAGCTCGGTGGAGGTCTCGCCGGACGCTCGCGTTCCATCCTCGACGAACTCCACCAACCAGCGGTCGAGGTCGCGTTCGAGGCGGACGAACTCGTCACCCGCCGTGATCTCGATCGATTTCACATCCGCCGGACGGACGCCCGAGCCGGTGGGTTCGACGAGGGTCGCGACCGAGGGCAGCAGCCCGCGGAGCGTGGCTTCGTCGAGTCGAACGACCATCGGAATCCCGTCGACCATCGCGAATCGATCCCGGCTCACGAGTCCGGCGGGTCCGCCGATCAGCAGCCGCTCGGTCGTGCCGTCGTCGCGGCTCACCTCGATCTCCGCGACCGGTGGTTCGAGTCCGAAGCGGGCCCGGTCGAAGTCGCCGTCCCGGATGAACCCGTCGTGCTCCACGCGGCCGAGAATCCCGACCAGTCCGTCGACCGTGGTCGCATCCCCGCGAGAGGCCACCGGCGCCGTCAGCGACCACCGCCGTCCTTCACGCTCGAGTTCGATGCCGGCGTCACCGTTGCGGACCGCGATGCCGTCGATCTCGCGATCGCTGGAGAAGAGTCTTCGACTCCGCCAGTTCCGCGGATCATCGTCGAGCACGCGTGCGTGCAGATCGTCACCGACCACCAGCACCTCGTCGTCGTCGCCGACCCGGATCCAACTGCGTCCCGCGACGGTTCGCGCCCCGAGCTGGACTCGACGCTCCCCGTCGGGACCGCGGAATCGAACCACCGCCTCCGGTGGATCGAGACCGATCCCCGCGAGGTCGGGCCCGTTCCGGCCGTCGAGTCCGGCCAGCGGCGTCCGTCGGCTCGCCGCGAGATCGGCGGCCGCGATCAGGACCTTTCGAATCGGGAATCCCTCCGCGACGATCTCGAAGGGCGAGGTCTGACGCCATCCCTCGGGACCGAGTTCGAAGACGAGATCCTCCGGCGCCGGAGCATCGGATCCTTCAGTCGTGCGAGGTCGTTCGATCACGAGGCGATCGATCGCTTCGACGTCGAATCCCTCGTCGAGGACCGCGGTTCGCAGCATGACGTCCGCGGCCGTCTCGCCGCCCCGCCACGCGACCGCCGCGAGCAGCGACAACAGCACCGCGAGCACCCAGGTCGTGATCACCGCGCGAATGCTCACGTCGTCGCCCTCCGTGCCGACCAGACGATCGTGCCCAGCAGCAGCGGGCCGAGGGCGAGCACCACGAACAATCCGAAGCCCCAGCCGGTCCGGGCCGCATCGGTGACGCCGCCGAATCGGGCGACCTCCCGGCCGCTCGACGCCGTCGCCACCAGTTCGTCGAGCCCGGCGAGCCAGGCCACGCCGCTGATCGCGAGTTCCCGATTTCCCGGATTCGCCAGCACCAGTCGATCGCCGCCGAGGCTTCCGGCCTCGTTCACCAGCGCCGAGAGGGCCCAGCCGCCGGCCCCGACCACCATCAATCGCTGCAGCCCGTCGATCCCGAACCGCTCGACCGCGACCGCCACCGGGACCGCCTCCTCGAACCGTCCGTCGCTCGGCATCCGTTCGATGCGCACGCCGTCGCCCCGCCAGTCGTCCTCGATCCAGCGGAGCGGGTTCGGTCGGATCGCCGAGAGGACCACCGCCGATCCGTCCATCGATTCGTCGACGAGGATCGGCGTCGCGTGCGAGACGAAGAATCGCTTGCCTCGAAGCGCGTCGAGCACTTCGCCGCCCGGCGCCTTCGTCGATTCGGGATGCCGGTCGATCGCCTGCCAGGTCCGCACCGAGGCGCCTTCGCCTCCATCGGGGACCCATTCGAAGACCACGCGGCCGGTGTCGACCTCGACGCCGAGCGAGGCGGCCACCGCCGACCACGGATCCGGCTTGCCCACCAGCGGGAGCATGCTCCGAGCCACGGTGAGGAGGACCGGTTCACCTTCGGCGATCAACGCGGTGGCCGCGTCGAGCAGCGCCTGTTCGTTCTCGTCGTATTCGAGACCGCTGCGTTGCAGCGGCGGGCTGATGAACCAGACGGTTCGTCGGCGAGGATCGACCGCGGGCCGGTCCGTCCGACCGGGAATCCACTCGGTCACCTCGAACCGCGCGGTGCGCAGCGCGTTGGCGACGCCGGCGACCTCCAGTCCGTCGTCCCGGTCTCGAAGCAGCGAGCGGTCCTCGGCGTGCACGAAGACGACCTGCGGCATGTCACCGATCCGCAGGGCGCGAATCGCGGAGACGAGCGTCTCCTCGCCCTGGAACCGGCGGTCGAATCCGACCACCGTGCCTTCGCCGCCCTCGCGCACCGCGCTGGCGGGGAAGAGCTGCCAGCCCGGGATGACCGTGGTGCCGGCGGGCCCGTCCACGATCGCGACGTCGCCGGCGGCGATCGACTCCGCGACGATCGCCGCATCGAGCGGATGAGTCGATTCGAGCGTCGACAAGGCGTCGCTCGACGCTCGAAGCTCGATCGCGATCGACTCGATGTCGGGAAGGACGCCGACCGCCCAGTCCCTCGCCTCGGCGGGGATCGAAGGATCGATCTCCCATCGGCGAAGGACGTCCGCGAGCTGTTCGATCTCGCCGGCCTGTTGCGCGTTGTTGGCCTCCAGCGAGGCCCGGACCAGACGCCAGTTCGGAAGCGGTTGCCGGCGGGTGCTCCGGAGCGCCTCTCGAATGAAGTCGGTGAAGGCACCGCCCTGGTCGGCGAGCGTGCCGAAGACCAGTCCGGTCCGCTCGACCAGGTCGCGAATGGGGCTCGACTCGGGAAGCGCCGCGACGAGTTCCATCGCATCGGGCGTGACGCCGCGGCCGACCTCCTGAAGACGCTGGAAGGCCTGGAGCGCCCGGTCGATGCCGGTNTCCCAGATCGCGATCGTCGCCGCGTCCGATTCGAGCAGTCCTTCGAGCACCGCCTCGTATCGACCGATCGATCTCGGATCGACGGGATCGATCCGCTCCGCGACCAGGTTCGGGGTGACCGAATCCATGCGGGCGACGACCTCGTCGACCTGTCTCATGGTCACCGGATCCGCGTCGTCCTTCGCGACCAGCAACCGCACCGTCCAGCCGGGCTCGAGCGATTCGAGAAGCTCGACGGTGGTGGGCTGAAGCGAATAGGCCCGGGTCTTGGTGAGATCCGCCTCCACGCGGAGCGGTGGCGCCTCGAAGAGCACGGAGACCGCCGCGGCGGCGACCCCGACGCCCAGGACNACCNGGNGGGTTCGAAGNTGCGCNGCCTGTCGCCGNAGGANGGAACCGCTCCGGACCCAGCGCGGCGANGCGAGCGAGATCGACGCGACCACGAGNAAGAACGCGGTCGCGGCGAGGAACCACGCGACGTTCGCCGAATCGAAGAGNCCGATCGCGAACTCGTCGAGTCGCCGAAGCGGATCGAGCCCCGCGGACCAGTCGATCCAGGCGATGGTCGCCTCGGGGCTCAACAGNTCCGGCGGCAGGATGTTGACGATGGCGGGGATCCCCTTCGCGACCATCACCACCGCGAAGAACCCGAAGAAGGTCAGGAGATAGGCGACGACCTGGCTGGAGGTCCGGGTCGAGATCAGCAGGCCGAGGGCGAGCAGGGTCGAACCGGCGAGCAGCAGCCCGAGCAGGCCACTGGCGAATTCGCCGGGATCGGGATCACCGTATCCCTCCGCCACCGCGAAGAGCACCAGCATCGGCAGACCGAGCACCAGAAGCACCCCGACCGCGGCGAGGAACTTGCCCAGCACCAGTTCGAGGGCGGAGAGCGGCGAGGTCAGCAGGACCTCGAGCGTGCCGAGCCGCGCCTCCTCGGCGAAGCTCCGCATCGAGATCGCGGGGCTCACCACCGCGATCGCCCAGCCCGCGATCGAGATCACCGCCCGAAGCGTGGCCGGTTCGCCCTCGCGAAGCGTGACGAACGCGAAGATCAGCGCGGTCAGCATCCCCCAGCCCGCGAGGATGATCCACCCCGTCGGGACGAGGAACGTCGACGCGAATTCGCGACGCGCGAGGGCGAGCACGCCTCTCATGGAGCCGCTCCTTCCTGCGATCCGCGTTCGAGATCGAGCAGTTCGAGGAAGCGGGATTCGAGGCCCGGTGATTCGTGGCCGAGTTCGATCGCGACGCCATCCGCCGCGTGGATCGCCCCGCCGCATTCCCGGCCCAGATCGGGACCGGCGAATTCGAATCGCAGCTCGCCCGGCGACACGGTGGTGAACTCGATCTCCGCGTCGTCGTTCTTCGACGCGATGGCTCGAAGCGCCGACTCGAGCGCGGGGCGACGATCGTCCGCGATCGACACCCGACCGATGTTCCGACCCGGTGCCGCCCGACGAAGCTCGTCGATCGTTCCGTCCGCAAGCTTGCGGCCGCGATGCATGATCACGACGCGATCGGCGACCGCCTCGATCTCCTGCATGATGTGACTCGAGAGCAGGATCGTGCGCTCCTCGGCGAGCCGCCGCACCAGTCGACGGAAGTCCCGAAGCTGTCGCGGATCCAGCCCGACCGTCGGCTCGTCCAGCACCAGGAGCGCCGGATCACCGAGCAACGCCGCCGCGAGCCCGACCCGTTGCCGGAACCCCTTGCTCAACTGCCCCACCAGCCGACGGGCGACGCCGGCGAGGTCGCAGGCGTCGAGGGCCGCGTCCGCGGTCCGCCGGATGGTGCCGCGATCGAGCCCGAGGATGCGTCCCCGGAATCGGAGGTATTCAGCGACCCGCATCTCCGGATAGGAAGGTGCCGATTCCGGGAGGTATCCGAGCCGGGCGAGGGCCCGACGCCGACCGGCGGGCATCGGATGTCCCGCGACGCGGAGCGTTCCCTCGTCGGGCGGAAGCATCCCGGTCACCATTCTGATCGTCGTGGTCTTTCCGGCGCCGTTCGGCCCCAGCAGCCCGCAGACCACCCCGTCCGGAACCTCGAGGTCGAGGCCCTGGACCGCGGTGAACCGCCCGTAGCGCTTGGTGATGCCGGTCGCCTGGATCATCTGGAACGTGGATCCGCCCGGGGCCTCCATCCGCCGACGGTCCACGCCGGACCGCTCGAACGATGACGAAACCGCATCCTACCCCCACCCGAATGACACTGATGCTTCGAGGAATCACCGGTCGGGCTCCAGCCTCCGATGTCCAACGGCCGATGTCTCCTTGCGGACGGGTGTGCGTTACCCTTTCCCGATCCAACAGCCCCGGAACCCTCGGCCGATGAACGACGCCGACTCCAGATCACGTGCTCGCCTGGTGCTCCCCCCCGGGATCGCCCCGGAGGTGTTCCTCGCGAGCATGCCGGACGTGGTCGCCGATTTCATCCGGACCGCCTGCGATCTCGTCCCTGAAGATCCCGAGACCGGTGATCCTCGGATCACGGCCGCCCTCGACGGACTCGGCGAAGGCGTCGCGGTGGTGGTGGAACACGGCGAGATCGTCTGGATGAACAACCAGCTCGCGGATCACTCCCCGGAGCTCCTCCGACTCTTCTCCGACGCCGCCGCGGAAGCCATCGAGGGCTTCATGGCCCATCCCGACGTGGTGAACGGCGAGAGCACCCGCCTGGAATTCGCCCACGGCGACCGGCACTACTCGGTGCTCTGCTCCCCGATGCCCGACGATTCGTCGCGTCGCACCGTGGCCGCCCTGATCAGCGACGTCACCGATCTCAAGCGAACCGAACTCCTCGTCGAGGAGATCGACCACGCCGGTGGCGACCTGCTCGATCTCGATCCCGACACCATCAACCCGCTCGACGTCACCGCCCGTCTCCGCCTGGTCGAGGACAAGGTGATCCGGACCATGCGCGGCTCGATCGGATTCGAGCACTTCGAGATCCGCCTGGTCGACCGACGCAGCGGCCAGCTCGAACTGGTCATGGGGACGGGCATGGAGCCGCTCTCGATCGGCGAGCGGATCTTCGCCCGAAACACCGAGAACGGAATCTCCGGCATGGTGGCCGCGAGCGGCGAGGCCTACGTCTGCCCCGACGTCCGCGAGGACCCGCTCTACGTGACCGGCATTCCCGACGCGAGAAGCAGCCTGACGGTTCCGCTCAAGCTCCGCGACCGCGTGGTCGGCGTCTTGAACGTCGAAAGCAACCGGGTCGACGCCTTCGATGAACGCGATCAGATGATCGTCGAGCTCTACGG
>NYVS01000073.1 GCA_002684755.1 Phycisphaerae bacterium | reverse complement strand
CCGCCGGTAGCTCTGAAGGGCTTCGGGCGGCATCGGCCAGTACTCGTCGAGGTTGAAGGTGACCACGTTCGCGAAGGAGAGCCCCTCCTCCCGGTGCATGCGAACGAGCTCGCCGTAGACCTGGGTCGGGGTGGAGCCGGTCGCGAGCCCGAGCACGCAGGACCGGCCTTCGGCGTGCCGGGCCCGGATCAGGCCGGCGATCTCCCGGGCGATGGCGGTGCTGACGTCGGCGGCCCGCTCGAAGACGATCGTCTCGATCCGCTCGCAGTCGAAGTGGACGGGCTCGTCACAGGTCCGTCCGTTGCCCAGAAAGCGACCGGTCGACTCGGGCCGTTGCGGGTTCGGGCTGATCGCGGTCATGGCTGCCCTTTCAGGAACACATCGGGGTCGGCGACGGATCCGGCGGACCGCCTGACGCCGACACTACCGGAAGTTCACATGGTTGTTCAACGTCGGCGATTCACCGGTGGATAAAACGATGGATCGACGGGCCCGGTCCCGCGTCACGCCGATGCATCCGGCGGGATCCGCGGCGTCGATCTCGTATCCTGCCCGAATGGCCTTCAACCCCAAGAAACTCGACGCGATCCTGCAGCAGGCCGCCGCCCTGTACGAGGCCGGTCAGTCGGGCCAGGCCCGGCAACTCGCTTCGGACGTTCTGAAGAAGGATCCCCGCAACATCGGCGGCCTCCGGATCTTCGCCCTCGCCTCGACCAACTCGATGCAGTGGCCGGAAGCGGTGAAGGCCGCGGAGAAGGCCGCGAAGCTCGCCCCCCGGGACGCCGGCTCGCTGACCACCCTCGCCACGGTGTTGATCGCCGGAGGACGTTTCGCGGAAGCGATGTCCAAGGCGAGAACCGCCCGGAAGATCGCCCCCAACGATCCCCGGACCCAGGGGACCTATCTCGAGTGCCTGATCTGGACCGGGGAGTTCGAGGCCTGCCGCGAACTGCTCGAAGAACGAGCGAAGGCCCGCCGGCTCGCCCCCGGCACCGCCGCCTCCTACGTCGGGGCTTGTTTCGAGACGGGCCGATACGACGAGGCGATCGACGCCGCCAACGCCTTCCTCGAGGACCATGGCAAGGGACAGCCGGCCCTCGTCGTCCGACCGTTGCTTTCGCTGCTGGGACGGTCGCTGGAGAAGGCCGGCCGACATCCGGAAGCCGTCGACGCCTATGAACGCATGAATTCGGTCGTCCCGGGGACGTTCGACGTCGCCGAGGCGGACCGCCTCACCGATGCGCTGATCGCCGCCTTCCCCGCGGACCTCCACGACGACCGGCCGTCCACCGCGAACTCCGAAAGCCGGCTGCCGGTGTTCATCGTCGGACTTCCCCGGAGCGGCACGTCGCTGCTGGAGCGGGTCGTCGGCGCCCACCCCGATGCGCACGGCGCGGGCGAGACGGGCCTGCTCGACGAGATCGTGTCGAAGCACCTGGGCGTCCAGGGACCCGAGGTCGCGTTCCGCACCGCGGCTGCGGACGACCGGACGCTCGAGCGGATCCGGGCGGACTATCTTCGGGGACTCCAGGCGATCGGCGGACGCCGGGAACGCATCGCGAACAAGAGCCTCATGCTGCCTCGACAGGCGGGGATGATCGGNCTNCTCTTCCCGAAGGCCACNGTGCTCTTCACCGATCGAGATCTCGAAGACACCGCGATCTCCATCTGGGCGAACCTCTTCGACCCGGTGAGCATGGCGTGGACCACNCGGCTCGACTGGATCGGCGCGTTCAGCGCGATGCACCTNCGACTNGTCGACCACTGGACGCGGACGCTGCCGAATCCCACCGCGGTCGTCGACTACCGGTCCCTCGCGAAGGACCCCGAAGCGACCGTGCCGACGATCATCGAGGCGTGCGGCCTGCCGTTCGACGACTCGTGCCTGCATCCCGAACGGATCGCGACCGACGCGAAGAAGTCGGGNCGTTTCGTGCCGACGCTCTCGGAGCAGCAGCTCCGTCGCCCGATCAACACCTCGGCCATCGGTCGCGCCGAAGCCTTCGAATCGAAGCTCGGCGCGTTCCGCCGTGGATTCGATTCGATCAAGCGGGNCTGAGTCGGANCCCCCGGGCCGTCATTCCGACGCCACCAGCCGATTCNGNAGACGTCTCCAGTGGCNGCGGCGGCCACCGATCGCCTCGATCAGGGTCTCCCGTTCCAGACGGGTGAGCATCAGGAGGTCGGCGTCGTGCGGAACGAATGCCTCGGGGATCCGATCGATCGGGAATCCCACAGGACGTTCCACCAACCATCGAAGCCTGGACTCGGGCGACATCGACTCGTACCCCGCCACCAGGCTTTCGAGTTCAAGGTCGCGAAGCCGCTTCGCCGCCAGACGATCCTGATGTCGGACTCGACGTTCCCAGGCCCGACGACGGCGACGCGTTCGATCCGCCCGACCGCGGCGCTCGAACTCGCGGCGGCGTCGTTCACGCCGACGTTCCGCCTCGATCGCCGCCGCTCGCAGACGGACGACCATCCAGCCCGCGGTCGTGCCTCGAAGCATGGAATCGAGACCGGCCTCGCCGTCGAGATGGCGGCGTCGAGCCTCATCGATGATCCACGCCAGACCCGGGACGGCGACGAGGTCCCGATCCGCCGGCTCGAGTGCCAGCAGTCCGGTGATCAAGCCGTGTCCGATCGCCGTCCGAGCACCACGAGCTCCGGCCGCGTCGCCCTCCGCGGCGGCACGATCTCGAAGGCGTTCGAGGAACGCACCACCGCCACAGGTCGTGCAATGCCGGGTCATGCACAGATGCTCCCGGCGACAGGTCTCCAGAAAACCGGGCAGCCAGTTCATCGGTCCACCTCCGCACCAGCATCGCCGGACGCCCNGGCCTCGGCGAGCAGCGAGGACCAGAGACAGTCGGTTTCGTTGTGCTGCAGCACCCGGGTCCATTTGCCCTTCGCGGTCGGCGTCAGTCGCGAGAAGTCGCCGCGACGTTCGACCTGCGTCATGACGTGACGGAGGCGACTGGTGGTGCACCCCTTGCCGTATGAAGCTCGACGCGGCGCTTCCAGAAGCTTCGCGAAATCGAGCAGCGTGTTGCCATGNCCNCCGACCCAGCGNCCCGATCGCTTTCGACGGGCNCGGACGGCCTTGACCCTNGCNTCGGCGGCGGGNNGTGTTTCCCGACGCCACCGCCGGCCNANNGGAAGNAGATTCACGAACCGCGANCGAAGATGATCCGCNGCGACGCCACGTTCCTCGAAGACCATGAACTCCCGCGTCGAGAATCCCGTGACCACTCGATCCTCGGCGACCGCCCATTCGGCGGTCTTGTCCAGAAACGCATCGAGCGTGGCGACGGGGAGTCCCTTCGCCTCGGCCGCCGGAACCAGATCCGGGGCCACGTCACCGAACACGGTGGCGGTCCAGCCGCCGTCGACGCGGACTCCGGCGAAGACCGGTGGACCGTTCTTGAAGCCTTCGAAATCGAGATGCAGGGCCCGAGCCGCCTCGACGGCGGTGAGTCGGGAGCGAAAACGACGGTTGCGATCGGTCATGTCGACCTCCGGTTCGGGGAGGGCGAAGGCCGGCACCGTGCCGAGCCCCCTCCACTCCCTTCCTTTCCCCTGAAGGGGGGAAGGGAGTGGAGGGGTCACGACGACCCGACGATCCGGTCCTGACGAGAAATCCGAAACCCGAAGCGCGTCACGCCGCCGAATCGACCGTTCAACGGGGCCGCCGCCGGGCCGTCGACCGGGTCACTTCTTCCGAATCGAGGTCTTCTTCCGACTCCTCGTCCGCTTCGGCGTGGCGATCGAGGTGGTCGTCTTCTTCTTGACCGTCTTCCTGATGGCGGCCTTCTTCCCGGTCGGCTTCGCCTTGGTGGCGGGCCGGATCGCTTCGTAACTCGCGAGGAACTTCTTCACCGGCATCTTCTTGATCAACTTCCCGATCAGCGGCAGTGGAATGTCCTCCAACCNCTTCACGCGGACGCAGCTCTTGCCGGCNTCCCACCGCTTGCCGGTCTTCCGCCATTCCGCTTCGAACCAGGCTTGAAGATCCGCGTCGAGGTAGACGCAGAAGAAGTACAGGCCGATGTGTTTCTTCTGGCTCGCGATGCTGACGAACGGGACCGGCTGGCTCGGGTCGCAGTGGTATCCGTCCGGATGGACGGCGTGCGGGACGAACCATGCCGGCATCCCGTACTGCATGCCGCCTTCGTAACCCGTCGGGAGATTCCGCTCGATCACGTCGTGGACCGCTTCGAGCGCCTCCCGACGATCCGGGGGCAGCGCATCGAGATAGGCACGGACGGCGTCAGGTGTGGTCGGCATGAGTCTCCCTTGCNTGGTTTCCCTTATATCGGGCCGATACCACCCGACACAACGTTTGCTCGATTGACGCGACCACGAAGCCTTCCTNCGTTCGGAACCGGGCGGCCCGGGTGGGGTCGCCGAACGACGAACACGAAAGACCTGGAGAAATGATGAAGACCCTCATTCGATCGATCTCGATCGTCGCGCCCGTGATGCTTCTGGCGACGGCCGCCACCGCTGAAAAGCCCACCGCCGACGACTGGTGGCAGGCCGTCGGTGGCTACGACGGCAGCTGGGCCGTGACCCTCGACGGCGCAGACGCGCCGGCGCTCCTGTCCACCACCGAGTGGATCGTTCCGTTCGAGCGCATGCAATGGCGATTCTCGGAAGCCCCCGGCCAGCCGATGGTGTTCGAGACCGGCGGTTGCTGGTGGAACCCCGAGGCAGACCGGATCGAAGCCGGCGGCTTCCAGGTCGGGGTCGANGGCGACCTCGCCTACCGGGGATACATCGAGGACGTGGATCGCGACGCCGGCACCGTCGTCTGGAAGTGGAAGACCACCAACCTCGACGGTTCCAGCAAATCCGAGATCACCATGACCGACACCTTCGGTGACGACGTGATCGATCGAGTCTTCGACACGACCTCGGGCGATGAGTTTCCCATCAAGACCGCGAAGCTCGAAGCCGTCAACACCTTCCAGCAGGCGATGCCGNAGGCGGCGTCGATGGTCGGCCGTTGGACGCGGAGTTTCACCAACGGCGCCGGCGAGGACGTGACCGTGATGCTCGACGTCGCNTGGGGGCCGGGCCAGCACACCCTCGACGCGACGTTTCATCGGAAGGTCGGCGACGGAGAACCCACGCTCCGCGGAAGGCGCACCTGGATGCTCGACCGACGAAGCGGCGACGTCTGGTGCATGAACACCTCCGCGAACGGGATGCGGATGACCGCGAAGCCGAAGATCTCGAAGACCGGGAATGCCACCGTCATCCGCTGCGACTGGTCCGGACCCAACGCGAACGGCGACGAAGTCACGTTCAGCACCGANGAGACGATCACCGGTGACGAGTGGACGAACCAGTGGATGGACCTGACGTTCGCGGGCGTGAAGCCGCCGAACGCCACCGGTGANCCCAGCGACATGACGACGCTCAAGCGGGTCGCCGGCTGACTCGAAGCCGCTCCCGAGCGAATCAAGACCGCCCGTCGGCTCGTGCCGGCGGGCGGTTTTCATGACGGCGTTCACGGAACCGATACCATTGGGTCATGAAGACCCTCGCGATCGCATTCGCCCTCTCGTCCGGCCTCGGCATCACCGATCCCCCGTCGCCCGGACCGACGACCGAGCCGACGACGATGCGGGTCGGCGATCAGGTCGTGAAGAGGAGCGCGACGACGATGCTCTTCGACGGCAGGTCGCTCGAAGGCTGGCGTGGCGATGATCGCTTCTGGTCGGTCGAGAACGGCGAGATCGTCGGNCGTTCGACCGCCGAGAACCCGTGCGACACGACGACCTATCTCCACCATTCGAAGCCGTTCGCGGATTTCGAACTCGAATTCGAGATCAAGCTCGAAGGCGCGGGTGCGAACAGCGGCATGCAGTATCGCTCGACCGCCACCGGCCCCGAGGTCACCGACGGCTACGACCTCACCGGCTATCAGGCGGACCTCGACCAGGCCCACCGGTACAGCGGCATTCTCTACGAGACCCGCGGTCGCGGCATCGCGGTGCAGCGCGGCGAGTCCGTTCGCTTCGACGCCGACGGCACCCGCCGGGACCTCGAGCCCCGACGCGACGACCAGGCGCTGCAGAAGCACCTNAAGGCCGTCGATGCCGATCCGAAGAAGGACGGCTGGCACACCTACCGGATCGTCGCGGTCGGCCCGCGACTCGAACACTGGATCGACGGCAAGCGCATGATGTCGACCGTCGATCGGCATCCGAAGGCCGCGGCNCAAGGCACCTTCGCCCTGCAGGTCCACCAGGGACCGCCGATGACGGTCCGGGTCCGNAACCTGCGGATCACCGAANTGCGACCGATCGCCGACTGAGATCCGTCACCGGACGCAGGCGCATCGAAATTCGTCGTCGATCATCTCGAATCACCATCACGTCCCCGTCTCTCTCAATCGGAGCTCCGCGTCACCATGGCTGAATTCACGATTCAAGGCACGACCGACCCCTTCATCTCCGCCCAGCTCGCCCAGGGCGAGACCGTGATCGCGGAAGGCGGTGCGATGGCGGCGATGGAGGACACCATCGTCCTGACCGGCAAGGCCAAGGGTGGCGTGCTGAAGTCGCTGGCACGAGCCGCGACCACCGGTGAATCGTTCTTCATGCAGCATGCGATCGCCGAGAAGGGCGCGGGGCGGATCCTCTTCGCCCCGGGCCATCCCGGCGAGGTCCGGGTCGTCGAACTCAGCGGTGACTCGTGGTCGTTGACCGACGGGGCGTTCCTCTGCGCCGAAGACTCCCTCGAGATCGCCACCAAGCGGAACAAGAGCATCAGCGGATCGTTCTTCGGCGGAACCGGCGGCTTCTTCATCATGAACGTCTCGGGCACCGGCAAGCTCTGCGTGTCCGCGCTCGGCGCGATCCAGGAGATGTCGATCCCACCCGGCGGCGAACTGATCGTCGACAGCGGGCACGTGGTCGGCTGGCCGGGCACCGTGGAGATGAGCGCGTCGATGTCGACCGGCCAGGGCGGCGGATTCCTCGGCAAGGTCGTCGGTTCGGTGAAGACCGGTGAAGGCGTGGTGCTTCGGTTCAAGGGGACCGGCAAGATCCTCGTCGCGTCACGCGCGCAGCCCGCGTTCATCGGCTGGATCTCGAGCCGCATCCCCAGCTCGAGCTGAACAAACGTTCGCCAGTGCGCGAAACCGCACACGACACACGGTCGATACCGCCTCGAATCGGGACGTCGATCTCGTTGCGCGCCGACCGCGTCGGTGGGTCACGATCGCATCGTCGCGCGCAATCTGACATCATCAGGCGGTCCGCGTCTCGTCGACGCATGGACGACAGAGCGCGTCCCTGCAACGTTGCAGGTTCTGCACGCACCTTTCGATTGAATGGAGAAGAAGACATGCGACGACTCACGACGATGCTGACCATCACGATGGCGACCACCGCCCTGCAGGCCGCGCCGCCGACCGCCGATGACTGGTGGACCACGATGGGCCGCTACCAGGGCGACCACATTCTCAAGGACGGTGAATCCGGCGACGTGATCGGCGAGTTCAGTGTCGAATGGGGCGTTCCCTTCCAGCGACTGAACTATCGCTACCACTCCACGGGCGGCGACGTCGCCACCACGATGACCGGCTTCTGCCATTGGGACGAGACCCTCGGCAAGGTCCGATTCATCGAGGTCGAGACCGGCCCCGACGGCCTGGTGACCTCGGTGGGTGAGCTTGCCGACGTCGACGACGCGACGCTCACCTGGAACATCAAGAGCTGGACCGAGAAGGAG
>NYVS01000072.1 GCA_002684755.1 Phycisphaerae bacterium | reverse complement strand
GGGGTCATCGTCACCGGGTCGCACCTCGGCGTGGGGATCCACACAGGAAGACCGCTTCGGACGATGCCCACCACCGCGCTCGTCCTGCTTTCGAACACCTCCATGGGTGCGTATCGATCCACGATCCGACGCGAAGTCGACCGACGCCTGCAGGAAGACTCCATCAACGGATTCGACGCCCGAACCCTCGCAGACGCCCTCGTACACGACCTCCGAGCGGACGACGCGACCTGGAACGCGCATTCCGCCGTCGAGCGTCTCTATTGGATGTGGCCCGAATCACGAACGGCGCTGGAACGCGAGCTGACCGAGGGTGATCGGCAGTCGCGAAAGATCGCGGCCGCAATGCTCCGATGGGCGGGCGCTCCGCCGTCGGAACGACTGCTCGCCATGAGTGTCGACGATCTCGTCCACGACCCCGATGCGGCACGCGTGACGACCCTGATTGACAACCACCTGGGAGCCGCTGCGTATCTGATCGACCATTACCGGCATGCTCGATCCCTGATTCACGCCGCGATCTCGTCCGATGATCCGCGACAACGCCACCTCGCGATGGTGATCTCCGGGTTCGCCGGCGATCCCACCGCGATCCAATCGGCCGTCGCCGTCCTCGTCGACGACCTTCGTGACGGACCGGGAAACGCCCGCGTCGCCGCAGTGGCCTTGTTCGGTTTCGGACCACCGGTCATCGAAGCGCTTCGCCCGTATGTCGACGACCACGACCAGCAGTGCCGGGAATCGGTTCGTTCCATCATCGAACGACTCGAACATCCCGATCGGACCTGGGACCAGTGCGAGAACCGAATGCCGCGGATCTCCTGGACGACGCACGATCCGCTTTCGCTCGACTTCTGGGAGGCGACCTCGCGATGACGCGTCGAGACCCCGTCCCATGAGCCACCTCGACTCCATCATCGATTTCCTCATGGGACTCGACCGCACGGAGGTCCTCTTCTGGGCCTGCATCGTGGTCGCGCCGATCGGCGGCTTCTGGTACCAGTACGAGGAGACCGACGATTCGTGGCCGGTGCTGCTCGGATGGACCGCCCTGTGGACGATCCTCTTTCCCGTCGGGGTCTGCCTGCTCTTCTGGCAACTCCACCGCTACGCCTCGATCGGCTCGGGGCGCCGCTGATCGAGGGCGCGCCGGGGATGGGATCCGGCTAGGCTCCGGAGACCGGCGTGTCGGATCATCCGAACGCGACGAGGCCCTTCCCCGAGGAGTCCACGATGAACTTCACCGCCATCCGACCCGAACCACGGTCGTCCGATGAACGCGAATCGAACCCGCGTCGCCGGCGCGGCGGACGCCTGATCGCGGTCTTCGCGCTCGCGTGTTCCGGCGCCGCGGCGGGTGCGTTCGGGCAGGACGGCGACCCGCATCACGATCCATCGTCGCCGCCGATCCGGGTCTACATCCTGATGGGACAGTCGAACATGGTGGGGTTCGGTCGAATCGGCCCGGCGGAGACCGAAGGCACCCTCGAACATCTCGTCAAGACGAAGGGGGAACGGAAGGATCTCATCGACGCGTCCGGCGATTGGCGGGTGCGCGACGACGTCTGGTGCGTCCAGGTCACCGCCGGAAGCCGCCGCGGCTGGCTGGAGCCCGGATTCGGCGCCCGGCCGAACCTGATCGGTCCCGAACTCGGATTCGGGATCGCGGTCGGTGACCGACACCACGAGCCGGTGCTTCTCATCAAGGCCTCCCAGGGCAACCGAAGCCTCGGCTGGGACATCCTGCCGCCGGGGAGCGAGCGCTTCGAGCACGGTGGACGAATCCACGCCGGCTACAAGGACAATCCATCTTCCTGGACCGAGGACGACCCCGGCAAGCCCGTCGACTGGTACGCCGGCAAGCAGTACGACGACTTCGTCAGGGACATCCGCAGGGTCCTCGAGAACCTCTCCGACCACACCCCCGCCGACGACCAGCACCCCTGGGAGATCGCGGGCTTCGTCTGGTGGCAGGGACACAAGGATCAAAACCCGGCGCATGCGAGTCGGTACGAAACCAACCTGGTGCGGTTGATCGAGTCACTGCGGCAGGAGTTCGAGTCGCCCGACGCACCGTTCGTGCTGGCGACCATCGCGTTCGAAGGCTGGAAACTCGACGGCCCCGGCCGCACCGTGGCCGACGCCCAGCTGGCGGTCGACGGTGAATCAGGCCGTCACCAGGCGCACCGGGGCAACGTGAAGACCGTCGAGGTTCGTGACCATTGGCGCGACTCGACGGCCTCCCCCACCCGTCAGGGGCATCACTACAACCACAACGCCGAGACCTACCTGCTGGTCGGCGAAGCCCTCGGCGAGGCGATGATCGCGCTNGAACCGCCNCCNANGAAGGACANCCGGACCTTCATNCCCGTCCCCGATGANCCGACCTANCACGTGCTCGAGGGNTACGACCCGAAGTGGCNACGCCAGATCCGGGANGGCGTCGAACTGGCNAGGTCGTTCTGGGGNAGNTACGGCCCNGCNCACGTCTTCGTGGTCGGNNCCGAAGATGGCGAGACGATCCCGGANGCGTCGCGCGANGCGTTCCTCGAAGACTACTGCCGGTGGCGGACCCGAGGCACCGGACGAACCACGGCCGAATGCCGGCCGCACGCGACCGAGCGTTTCATCGACGTCGCGGAGCGCGGTGATTCGGAAGCCTATCTCTCGTGGGTCGAGGAGTTCGAGCAACCCGAGGCCGAACTCGTCTTCATCAACGTCCACCAGTGGTACCACGACGAAGACGAGATTCCCGANCCCGTNCTTCGNGGCATCCACGAGTACACCCACGTCTTCCAGAAGGGNTTCGCNACGATGCCGACCTGGATGATGGAGGGCGCGGCGGTCTTCTCCGAAGGCTGGATTCCGTGGGTCGCCGGCNNGTGTGACCATGACTTCATGGCGACGCGAATGGACCACCTCATGGACCGGGCGCTGACGGTCGACGATCCGGATCTCACCATCGCGGACATGGAGGACATCGACACCGCCNCCGCGACCGTCCGGAAGCATTACCGGGAACTCGCGTACGACGCCGGCGCCTGGGCGGTGGTGCTCCTCATCCACCAGTCACCGACGGCGAGCGTGACGGCCTTCCGCGACGAGTTCCATCCCATGGTCACCGAGTTCGGATGGGAGGAGGCACTCGTCCGCTACCTCGACATCGAGGACAAGGCCGTGTTCTATCGAGCCTTCGATTCCTTCTTGCGGGCCCCGCGAAAGACGCAGATGACGGTGCTTCGCGAACTCCAGCCCTGAACTCGATCACTCATTCCTCGGATCGAGCGGCTCGGATCCCGTCGAAGTCGTACACCTCGCCGCCGTGGTTTCGCTTCGCTTCCGCCGCGGCCGCGTCCGTCGAGAACGCCACCACTCCCGTCGCCATCGGGGTGAGAAGATCGGGACTCAGGAGGAACTTCGCGGCTTCCGCGGGGATCCACTGCTCGGTGGTTCCGTCGTGCACGTACCAGCGGATCGCCTCGTTCGTCGGAGGATCGTGGGCGACCATCTCGCCGATGTCGTCGAAGATCAGCCGTTCGACGCGACCGTCCCGACGCATCACGATCGCGCCCGCGTACCGACGGTCGCTGATGATCATGCTGCAGATGGAACACATGTCCTCGCCGAGATGGATCGTGGGCGGACCGAGCGGGTCCTCGTCGCGGCCGCAACCCGAAGGGCCGAGCGACAGGCCGAGGAACGTCGTGACGATGAGCGACAGGAGGATTCGGTTCAAAGCGGTCTCCGGGAGAAGATGAACGAGCCGATGCCGAGGGGAACGAGGACCCAGACCACCAGCAGGGAGACGAGGAACGNCGTCAGCCAGTCGCCGTAGGTCCTGACCGCGTAGAGCCCCGCGGGCCCGAGCAGGTCGAGGGTCGCGTCGAATCCCGCGATCGACGCGAGTTTGAAGAGCTGGGTGGGGTTCGCGAGGGTGAGCGCGAGCATCTGGTCGACTTCGAGTCGCAGGACCGAACTCGCACCCATCACGCCGAGATCTCCGAAGAGCGTGACGAAGAGCCAGACGAAGACCGCCGTGCCCATCGCCGCACTGGCTCGACGCACGACCGTCGCGATCAACATTCCGGTGGCGAGCATCGCCAGCGCGAGAAGCAGGCTCAGGCCNGCGAGCCGGAGGAAGATCTCTCCGTCGGCGGCCCCCTGCCGGGACAGGAGCGCGGCACTCGATCCGAACCCGATCGCGATCGTGCCCGCGAACGCGATGCCCTGTCCGATGAACTTGGACAGGAAGACCTCGGTCCGCGTCACCGGCTGGGCGAGCATGTAGGCCAGCATTCCGCGTTCGCGTTCCGAAGAGAGCGAAAGGGCCCCCATCGTGACCGCCATCAGGGGCACGATGAGCAGGGTGAGATTCACGAGACTCGCCGCGGTCTTTCCGAAACCGGCGAGTCCGCCGTATCCCGTGCCGATCTGCGAGAGATAGGCGAGACCGAAGGCCAGTGCGGTGAACGCCATCGTGTAGAGCAGGAACCAGCGGTTGCGGAGCGAGTCCCGAAGCTCCTTGCGGACCAGGAGCCAGATCGTCCGGACCTGGAGGAAACGACGTCGCGGCGGCGCGACGATGTGCGTGGCGATGCTGGTCATGAACCGGTGCTCCGGATCGCGGGAGTCGGGGCGTCGCCCCTGATGAAGGACGAGAAGGCGGCGGTCCCGACGGGACGTTCGACGACCAGGGGATCGGACGTGGCGTCGTTCGTCTCCCCGTCGTTCGCGACGTCGATCCGCAGGATCCGGCCGGACTCCAGCGTCACGATCCGGTCCGCGATGCGGCGAACCTCCTCGGGACGATGGGAGATGAGGAGGACCGTCTTGCCGCGCCGTCGCAGGCGATCGACCTCCTCGAGCAATTCCCCNCGGGCGACTTCGTCGAGATTCGAGGTGGGTTCGTCGAGCACCAGCACCGGCGGATCCCCGAGCAGGGCGAGCCCGAGGGCCAGCCGCTGCTTCATGCCGCCGGAGAGCTCGCGGACGCGCTTGCGAACGTGCTCGTCGAGTCCGATCCCGACCAGCATCCGACGGGCCTCCGCNTCCGCGACGCCTCGAAGTCTCGCGAAGAACAACGTCGCCTCGGCGAGCCGGAGATCATCGAAGAGGGCGGGCTCCTGCGGGAGGTAGCCGATCAGGCCCCGCACCGCCCGGCCGTCCCGGCGGACGTCGAGCCCGGCCACGGTCGCCTCGCCCTGGAAGTCGAGCAGTCCGAGCAGGCAGCGGACGAGCGTGCTCTTCCCCGCGCCGTTCGGACCCCAGAGCGCCACCGCCTCGCCCGGCGCGACCCGGAGGGAGACGCCGTCGAGCGCCGTGAACCGGCCGAACCGCTTCCGGATCCCGTCGAGGACGATCATGTCTTCATTCACTGCGTGACTCCATGCTGGAGGCGAAGCGACGCTCGGCGAGCATCGCGGCCGGCGCCAGACACATCAATCCGATCGCGAGGAGCACCAGGCTCGCGACCGACCCTTCCAACCGGGGACTCGAAGGAACGTCGATCCGGGGCTTCACCATCTCGACGAGGGGNGACGGATCGGTGATCCGGGCCGTCGGCCCCACCACGGGAAACGCCCGGGCGGCGGCCTCCANCGCATGCTGCACGGGACTGAACAGGAAGAGCCGCATCCGAGGATGCCGGTCCACCAGGTTCTCGAAGAAGGCGTCCGCGCGGTACGGGAANTCGCCGACGCCGTCGTCGTCGAGGTCGTACCCGCGGTAGTCGCTCCAGAAGTTGCCCCGGCCGTCGACCGCGAANTCGTTCCCCTTCACCTCGCCGGCGCCGAGGATCGAGACCTGCTCCACGTTGTCGACGAAGGTGTTCTCGGTGAACCGGTTCCGGGTGACGTTCGGGAGGAATCCCATCCCCACGTCGTTGTAGGCCAGGACGTTCCGCCGGACGAGATGGAAGACGTCGACCTCGGACGGTGAATTGTCGAGATGCAGTCCGACCCGGTTTCCGATGAGCAGGTTGTCCTCCGCGAGGAGTCCGTCCAGATCCTTGAGGCCGATGCCGAAACCGCTGGGCCCCCGGTTCCGGGCGATCACGTTGCGTCGGACCACNAGGTCGCGGCTGTACATGAGGAACGCCCCCACCGAGTTGTCGACGAGCACGTTGTCCTCGAGGAGATTGTCGTTGCTGTACATGAAGTGCATGCCGTAACGACCGTCGCTGACCCGGTTTCCNCGAAGCACGACGTCGTCGGAGAACCACATGATCAGATCGCGNCTGCCCTTCACCACGTTTCCCTCGATCAGCGCCCCGGGACTCTGCCAGAGCCGGATCGCGTCCCCGCGACGCGGTTCGGGGAGCGGCTTCCCGCCGATCCGGTTGTTCCGGATCACGCTGTCGCGCGACTCCTTCAGGTAGATCCCGAAGAGGACGTCGTCGAGCCGGTTGTCCTCGATCACCACCCGATCCGCGGTCACCACGATGCCCGCGTTCTCGCGGTCGAGGCTGTCGCCCGTGCCCGTGATGCGGAATCCGCGGATCGAGACGTCCGGCGCGGTGATGGTCAGCACGTCGCCGCGTCCGGATCCCTGGATCACCGCCTCGCCGTCCGCGACNAGCGAGATCGGGCGATCGATCAGCACCGCCCCCGGATACACCCCGCCGGGCACGCGGATCTCGTCCCCGGCCTTCGCCGCGTCGACGAGGTCCTGGATCGAGGGCCCGTCGGCGATCGCCCCGCCGCACATCACGCCGACGACCAGCGCCACCCGGATGAAGAGATTCAAGATGCCACCTCCTCCGGCACGCCATCGGCGAGCGGCTTGTACGCCCGTCGATGCAACCACAGTCCGGCGACGATGAAGCCGGCCGCGAGCCAGGCGAGGATCAACCCCGGCCCCATCCACGCCCGGGTCTCGAACTGGCCGATCAGGCCGCTTCCCAGCACCGGTGGCGTGAACGGCTCGACGGAGTTCGACATCGAAGCGGTCGGATCGAGGTTCTGACCGAAATCACTCAGCCAGAAGTGAAGATCGATCAGGAAGAACGCGGGAAAGGTGACCGCCGGGATCACGAGCAGCAGCGCCCACCTGGTGTGGACGTACCCGGCCGCCTCCACCAGCAGCACCAGGAGAATGATCCCGTAGACCGAGATGGCTCGCTCGAGCTTGGCGGCGTCCTGCAGCGGCCGCATGCCGATGTAGTGGTTCAGGCTGTCGATCTCCCGGACGTCGCCCTCGAGGCGGTTGATGTACGCCTCCACCGCGAGCCCGTCCGGATACTGCGGCGCCTTCAGATCCATCGCCCAGTACGGGAGGAAGATGGAGACGAGCAGCATGACCCGCGCGATCGAGAACGCGATCGAGGGGGCGAGGTATCGGGCGCCGCGTCGCGCAAGTTCGCGACGCGGCACCCGTGGACCGAGGAGACTGGAGATCGCGCTCATCATCGTCTCCTCAATCGGACTCGACCGCCGAAGCCTGCACGCCGCCCGCGTCGGGCTCGACCAGCAGGTAGCCCATCATCTCGAGATGAAGGGCCGAACAGAACTCGGAGCAGTAGAAGGGGTACGTCCCCGATTCGTTCGCATCGAACTCGAACTTGACGTACTCCCCGGGCTCGAGGCTGAGATTGATGTTGTAGGCGGGCAGCGCGAAACCGTGCGTCGCGTCCTTCGCCCGCTCCAGGTTGGTGATGTGCCACACCACGTGATCGCCCTGCTTGATCTTCACGTGCTCGGGGACGAAGTGGCTTCGCACCGCGGTGCTGTAGACCTCCACGGTCCGTCCGTTCCGCACCACNCGCTCCTTGCCGGCGACCGGCGCGTTCGGGTCGACGCTCTGGGTGTGCGGATCCCAACCGACCTCCGGATACACCTCCCACGGATCGAGCTTGTCGGCCTTGATGATCTGGGCGTAGTGGGGCTCGCCGATGCCGATCGGAGAGTCGTAGAGCATCTGCATCTTCTCACCCGGCTCGGCGATGTCGATGAGCTGGAAGTTCTGCGGGAGGAGCGGACCGGGGGCGAAGAAGCGGTCGATCGACCACTTGTTCATCGCGACGAGGTATCCGCCGTCGGGGCTGACGGTGTCGCCCTCCGCGACGCTGATGTGACCGACGTTGTACTGGACGTTGATCTTGCCGACCATCGTCCAGTCATCTTCCGCGTTCTTGGAACCGGCNGATCCGCCCATCGCCCATCGAGCGACCGCCGGCTCGAGGAAGAGAGAGGTGTAGGCGTAGCCCTGGTCGTCGAACTGCGTGTGCAGGGGACCGAGACCGACCTCGATCTGGGCCTCGACGCAGGCGTCGAAATCAAGCACCGGGACGCCGAAGGAATCGGGTTCGTGGTTCTTCGCCGCGATCGCCGCCATCATCTTCTCGAAGCTGTAGACCGTCACGTGCGGATCGAGCTTGCCGGACACCACCACGAACTCGCCGTCCGGCGANACGTCNACGCCGTGCGGGCTCTTCGGCTCCGGCACGAAGAACAGGAGCTGCTCGTCGATCGCCGTCTGGAGCGGGATCACCGGGAATCCCTTGATGTCCTCGGTTCCACCCGCGGCCGCGACCTTCGCCGCCTTCTCGAGATCGATGACGTGCAGGTAGTCGTTGTCNCGCTGACTGCAACCGGCCTCGTANGGCGGCTTTCCGTCCTCGATGCCGCCGGTCGCGAGCTCGGTGTTGATCGAGTTCCCGAACACCCAGCCGTTCGACGCGAGCTTGCCCGCGTCGAAGATGTCCTGCCAGTACGGCGGGAGTTCGATCGCGAAGGACGAGTCCGGATCGATCCGGCCCGCCTTTCGATCGAACTTCCAGAAGGTGACCATNCCGCGATACTCGGTGGTGTACTCCTCCATCGGTGCGTAGTCCCAGCCGAGCGGATGCCCGTACTGGCCGCCTTCGATGATCCATTCGGTGTCGGGCGTCACCATCGTTCCGCCGTGATCGCTGAGCGAAAGCGGATTCTTGACGATCTGCTTCGTCTCGAAGTCCTTGAGGTCGATCACCGCGATGCGGGCGTTGGCCTTGTCGTTGATGAAGACGAACTCACCGTCGTAGTCGCCGCCGGTCTCGCTCAGCGCGGGGTGATGGGTGTCCCCCCAGAGCACGTCGCGACCGTCGATCCGACCCGAGGCGAGCACCTCTTCGCCGACNCCGTATCCCCACCCCTGCCAGGGCTCGGGCGTGAACACGCCGATGACCCGGAGCAGTCGCATCGACGGCACCCCGATCACGAGGACCTGGCCGCTGTGACCGCCGCTGGCGAAGAGGATGTACTCGTCGTGCTTCCCCGAGGGCAGGTAGGTCTTGGCCGCGGCGAGCAGGTCGTCCGGGGTGAGTCCCCGTTCCTTCGCCACCGCTTCGAGCGCCGGCATGCCGCTGCCGCCCGTGTTCGAGACGGACGCCNTGGCGGCCGTCGTGGAGGTGCCTGAATCACCCGGTCCGCAACCGACGAGTCCGAAGAGGAAGGCGGTCAGGCAGACGGCGTGGCGCGAAAATCGATGGATGTTCATTCGATGATCCTCGGGTTTCACGATTCACTCCCGGTCGACGAGACGTCGGCCTGGAGGAATCGCATGAATTGCATGATGTCGAACAGATCGTCGTCGTCGATCATGGGATTGCCACCCTTCGGAGGCATCGCGACGCCGGTGGTGTTGGCGGGATCCCAGGTGCTGCGACCGAGTTTCAGAAACATGAGGAGTTCCGAGTCGCCGGCATCGGCGACGAACTCGCTCGACGCGATGTCCTTGCCGAGGTTGGGGAGCGCCTCCCCCCGGGGACCGTGGCAGGCGATGCAGGTCGCCAGGTACTCGGTGCGTCCTCGACGAACCGCGAGCAGATCGAGCCCGTGCGTCGAAGCGATGTCGACCTCCCGCATCGCGGCCCGTCGGAGGTGCTCGCCCGCGATTCGATTCGACCGGACGGCGCCGCCGACCGTGAAGAAGGCGAGGGCCGCGAAGGACAGCGTCGCAAGGATCAATCCACCCCACGGAAATCGCAGCGGCGCCGTCGATCCACCGACCGGCAGCGGACGATCTTCGGATGTGTCCGGACCGTTCATGAGCGTTCGCCTCCTCGGTCGTTTCCGGTGCCGCCGGGCTGCGACGGCTNGNGATCGTTGCCCGCGCCCGACCGGTCCGTTCGACGCTGATCGATCGATTCGGTGAGGCGTCGAAGCCCCGGAGCGACGCGCCGCGATCCAGCCGGCTCGTCGCGGTCGAATCGCGAAAGGAGCGATGAGATGGACCAGCCCGTGAGTGGAATGCCGTTCATGGAGAACTCCCGTGGAGACACGCGACCCGGACGAAAAACCGGGGTGATCCAATATAACGATAAGACGGGTGTTTTATCGCATATATCGACATGAACCGGCTTTTTTTCGCGTGAAGGCTGTTTCAGCCCGTTTCGAAGCCCTTTCGACTCAAAGTGGGGTCAATCCCCGCCCCCCCACGGCGACCAGCGCGGCGGCGGTGGATCTCAGCGNCAGACGCCCCACGCGGCGAGCAGGAGACCGACGTCGCTTCCCCCGGTGGTCCCGTCGCCGTCGAGGTCCCCCGCCNCCGTCTCCCAGGCAGCCGCGAGCATGCCCAGATCCGCGCCGTTGACCCGGCCGTCGCCGTTGAAATCGGCGGGACACGGCGGCGGAANCGCGCATCCATCGAAGAANTCGCGGACGTACTCGCGTTGAACGGCGTTCATGCCGTGGCCGGCGTCACCGCGAAGGTGGACGACGCGGCCATCGAGGTANTCGTAGNCGAAGACGTTGCTNCGNCCGATCCGCTCGCCNGANCCGGNNATCGGCTNNCCNNNGTANCCCTGGCTTCGCGCGATCTGNAAGGCGGAGTCCCGNGCNTCNAGGAANANNANACCGCCCGGCCCCGGTCCNCCGTCGTACCGGATGACCGNATCGTTNNCGTTGCAGATNCCGAGNTANCGNCGTCCCNGCACCGGCTCGACNTCNACGTCGTATCCGCAGAANGCGGCNCTNNGCTNGGTCGTNCCGCCGGGGCGGAAGAACGCGTCGNCNTGNCGCTGCGCGGTGACNAGNTGCGAGACCACCGCGGCGATCCGGTCGATNCCNGGATCGTCGTTCTCNAGCAGGATCCGNTTCGCNAGNGCNGANCCGTTGGAGNNGCCGAGNATCCGGATCCGGTTCGGNTCGACGTTGTCGAAGGTCTGGAGTCGATCGACGAGGTCCGCGATCATCTCGAGATCCGGNGCGTCGCTTCCCTCNCCGCAGATGTTCCANCTCGANGCNTATCCCGACGGNGCGACGAGGGCGTGNCACGGNAGCAGCCCGANGAATCCGGGNAGCATGCCNGCNCCGNTGCCNCCGTTNCCGTGNAGCAGGATGCAGACCGGNANNCCGCTCGCCGGNGGNTCNCCNTNCGGCACGTGGATGGCCATGGGATATCGCCANCCGTNCGGCTGCTGCGACCANTCGANCGTGATGTCGATGNNGNTGTCNGGNCNNAGGTCCTCNCCGGNCGCGTTNAGNCNNGNGNCGANNCNGAGGNAGGCGAGNNCGANNAGNCGGGGNNTCGAGNTCATGCCCCAAGGATACGGGATCGGTCCNCCCGNATCCAGCGANGNGGNCTCGNAGNNGCGNCCNCNAGGCGTCCGGGAACNNCGGCATTCCTCGCCTTCAGGACGTCGCNGCNCCGTACNGCNCGCGATACGCNGNGATNCGCNCNCGATCGTCCGANCCGAGTCGNNCNCCGAGATGNTCGAGGATCTCNTCGAGGTCGACGATCGACCGGGTCGGCATCGNGAACTCGTCGGCCAGNTCCGCCANCGCGGTNCGATCGGTGGTNCCCCGCTCCATCCGGTTCACCGAGACGATGAGNCCCGCGAGCGTCACGTCNGCGGCGGNNCGNAGCACNGGCACGGTCTCNCGNATNGAGGTGCCGGCNGTGGTCACGTCCTCGACGATCAGGACCCGNTCNCCNTCCCGCAGCTTCCGNCCGACGATCACGCCNCCNTCNCCGTGNTCCTTGGCTTCCTTGCGNTTGAAGCAGAANTCGACGTCGCGNCCNCGTTCCGCGAAGGCGGTGGCGACCGCGACCACCAGGGGGATCCCCTTGTACGCCGGNCCGAACANNACGTCGAACCCNTCGGGGAANGACGCTTCGATCGCATCGGCGTAGGCNCGCCCNAGGNTCGCCATCTGCGAACCNGACCGNTANAGNCCGGTGTTCACGAAGTANGGCGTCNTNCGNCCNCTCTTCGTNGTGAAGTCGCCGAAGGTGAGGACGCCCGCNTCGAGCATGAANTCGATGAATCGTCGNTGGAANTCGTGCATGNCGGTNGGATGGTATCTGAANCGTGGTNTCNCCGCGACGGAGCGTCAGGCCGTCGAATCGCCATCCACCACGGTCGCCGACTCCGTCCCATGCCCGCGTTCCGCGTCGTGCGAGGAACGGCTCGGAACCACCGTCTCGCATGCCGGGTCGGGCGACGATGTCGGCGCGGGCTCGGCGGGGAAGGATGCAGGGGGCGAGGGCTCGGAAGTCTCGATCACGCTCGAATCGGCCGACCCGGATTCCTCACGCCGAGCGGGCGTGCTCCTCGCATGCCGCGCGAAGGCCGCGGCGACGAGTTGCCGGGTGAAACCCTCGTGCCCGGCGGGATCGAGGGAAAGGCAGATGTCCGCGGCGCCGTAGTCGGCGGGCGGATAGTAGATCCCGCAGTTCGCGTTGATCTCCAGCATGTACGGCGTGCCGTCCTTCGTGACGCGAAGATCGCATCGGCCGAAACTCGCCGCCTTCAACGCGACGAAGAAGCGGGCGCATTCGTCGCGAAGTCTCGCCGCGAGCACCGGGTCCTTCACGGGAAAGGACTTCAAGCCCTCGTAGATCACCCATTTGACGTCGGCGTGCTTGAACTCCTCGCCCTTCGGAAACTCGTACTGGGCGGGGGTGTAGGTGATCGGTCGCGCGGGATCGTCCGGATTCTCGGCCACGAGCACCGTGCACTCGATCCCGTCGATGTACTCCTCGATCAGCGCAGCGCCGTGACGGGACATGATCTTCTTCGCCTGGATGCGAAGACCCGCCGGCGTCCGCACCCGTGATCGACGACTGAGGTCGACGCTGGCGTAGCTGCTGTAGTGCTTCACGAAGAGCGGGAACCGGAGCGTTTCCGCCGCCCGCTCCACGTCTTCCGGCGTCGATGCCACGACGTAGGCAGGCGTCGCGATCCCGAGCGCTGCGCACGCCTCCTTCATCTCGACCCGGGTCGGTTCGTAGCATTCGGAGGTCGCACCCGCGAAGGGCACGCCGTGCTTCTCCAGGGTCTCGATGACCTCGATCCCGGGGATGTTCTGATCCGCCGCGCCATCGCAGAGATTGAAGAAGAGGTCGAACCCTCGCCTGATCAGACGCTCGACCTGACGGACCGATCCCTTCTTCCCCTTCAGGGTCGCGACATGCCATTCCGCCTCGGGCATGAAGGGACGTGGATCGCACGGCCAGTCATCCTCGGGGAAAGGGTCCGCATCGAGGTTCTGGGTCGTGAGGAGGCAGATTCGCAGTGGTGGATCGTTCGAGTCCGTCACGCGGCGGATGCTAGCACAAGCCGATGTCTCCACCGATGAATGCGGATCGTCAGCGAGGTATTCTGGAGCCATGTCCGCCCTCTACCTGGTCATTCCGCTCGCGCTGCTGTTCGCGATGCTCGCGATCGGAGCCTTCGTCTGGTCGGCACGAAGCGGTCAGTTCGACGATCTGGACGGCCCCGCGGAGCGGATCCTTCACGATGACGACGGCGAGCGCGACGACACCCGCTCGAACTAGGGGGAATCACCCCGTCTCTGGAAACGTCACATCACGAGCCCGCTCGCTCGCATAGGCTATGGTGTCGGCGTCAGCCTCCCCCGATCGACCCAGTTCGATCGACGCCGATCAGGAACCGGTCATGTATACGCGACAGACCGAGACAGCGATCGCCGCGGCCTCCCGACTGGCCGAGGTATGGGATGATGGAAAGACGAGGCTCTCGGTCACCGAGATCGCCGAATCGCGAAACCTCCAGCGTCCGTTCCTCGCGAAGATCCTCACCGTGCTCTCGCAGGCGGGGATCGTCAGCGGCATTCCCGGTCCGGGTGGCGGGTTCATGCTCGCCAGGCCTCCCCGGGAGATCCGGATCTACGACATCTACCGGCTGTTCGAGACGGAGAACGTCTCCCACACCTGCCCGTTCGGCGGCGGCATCTGCGGCCAGGGCGAGCCGTGTCCGCTCCACTCGGAACTCGTCGACGTCCAGCATGCGGTCGATCAACTGCTGTACGAGACGACCTTGGAACGATTCGTGGGCGTGGAAGCGTCACCGTCGGATGGCACGGACGATGAGTCGACCCCGGCCAGTCGCCGTCGCTCCTTCCGCGCGAGCACGGGGCGACTGAGCAGGTGAGCATCGCCCGCCGCTCGCCGCGATGATCCNCCNCCGTGTTCACCACGCATCCTCCGCAATGACAGCATCACCACGCTGGCGCTGCTGATCGGCATCAGGATCGCGGCCAGGATGGGACCGATCAGCCCCGAGATGGCGAGCGTCGCGAAGAGCGTGTTCCATCCGATCGACACCGCGATGTTGACGCGGATCCGCCGCATCGTCCAACGGGCGAGTCGAAGCAGGTCCTCGACGCCGTGCAGTCCGTCGCGGGCCAGGCAGACGTCGGCCGTCGACAACGCCGCCTCCGCACCGCCGTGAACCGCGATGCCGACGTCCGCGGCCGCCATCGCCGCCGCGTCGTTCACGCCGTCCCCCACCATCGCGACCGGGCGTCGCGCCACGTCGGAGACCACTCGAACCTTCTCCTCGGGCGACGCGTCCGCATGCGTGCACGACGGCTCGATGCCGACCGAGGTCGCGACCGCATCGACGATCGACTCGATGTCGCCGCTGAGCAGCCCGACCGTCCAGCCGTCGTCCCGGATCCTCGCGACGACCCCCGGAGATTCCGCGCGGACCGGATCGCCCAGAAACACCGCGGCCACCACGACGCCATCGACCGCCACCCAGACCGGAGCGGTCGCGTACGTCGATCCCCGGGTGGTCACCGCTTCCCGGTCGAGTGCGAATCTCGCCTCGGTCCTCTCCATGAATCGTCCGGAACCGACTCGAACCCGACGGCCCTCGACGTCGCCCTCGATGCCCAGCCCCGGATGTTCACGGACGTCTTCGGCGACCCGACCGTCGCCGAGCTCCGCGATCGGACGTCCGATCGGGTGCCGGCTCGAGGTCTCCACCGCCGCGGCCATCGCCAGCGCATCGGCGTCGCCCTCGGTTCCGACCACGTCCATCACGCCCGCGGTGATCGTTCCCGTCTTGTCGAGCAGCAGCGTTCCGCTTCGCGACAGTCGCTCCAGCGTCTCACCGCCCTTGATCAGCATGCCACGAGCCGCCGCGTCGCCGATCGCGGCGACCATCGCGAGCGGNGTCGCCAGTCCCAGTGCGCACGGACAGGTCACGATCAGCAACGCCACGGTCCGATCGACCGCGACGTCCCAGCCACGNCCCCACCAGACCGCGAAGGTCACGCCCGCGAGCAGGATCACCGCCGACACGAACCATCCNGCGAGACGATCCGCCATCTGCACGATCGGTGGTCGCTTGCCGGCGTGTTCCGCGACGTCGTTCATGATCGCCGCGATCCGCGTCGAATCGCCCGCGGCCTCCACCCGCATCACCACCGTGCCGGAGAGACACGCCTCGCCGGCATGGAGGACCTCCCCCGCCTGGATCCGGATCGACCTCGATTCGCCGCTCAGCAGCGACCGGTCGATGCCGGCCCCGCCCGACTCGCAAAGGCCGTCGGCGGGAACGAGATCCCCGCTTCGAACGAGAACGCGGTCTCCGGGCACCAGCGAATCGCTCGGAACCTCCTCCAGCCCGTCGTCCGGGGACATCCGCATGGCGGTCGACGGCGAGAGGCAGAAGAGTCGTTCGACCTCGTCCTGCGCCTTCCGCTGGCTTCGATGCTGGAGCCAGCGACCGACCAGCAGCAGCAGGATCAGCATCGCGACCGCCTCGAACCAGGTCTCCGCGCCGTCGACGATNGTCGCATGCAGGCCCGCGGCGGTTCCGAGAAGCAGGCCGAGCGCGACCGGNTGGTCCATGTGCGTGGTCCGCGCCCTGAGCGCCGTCCAGGCACCCTGCAGGAAGATCCGACCGGGACCGGCGAGATCGATCACGACGAGCGCGAAGGAGACGATGCGGAACATCATCCGATGCTCCGGCGCCATCCCGGTGAACATGCCTCCGTAGAGGGCGAAGCTGATTCCCATCACGTTGCCGGCGATCGCGGCCGCCACCGCGATCCGCACCAACCACGCGCGAGCCGCTCGATTGCGCGATGCCTGGTCGCCGGCCCCTCGTGACGGCCGGACCTGATACCCGAGCCGTTCGATCGAGACCGCGATCGCCGACAGACGGATCTTCGTCGGCGACCATTCGATCTCCAGCGTGCGGCGGGTGAGATTCACACGGACCGAACGAAGGCCGGGCACCGCCCTCGGCAGTCGTTCCAGCAGCCAGACGCACGCGCCGCAGTGAAGCCCGTCGATCCCGAGTTCGACCCGGTGGAGGTCCTCACCGATCTCGCGGGCCGCTTCACGCTGGAACGCGTCGGCGTCGAGGATGCCGTGACCGCGTGCGGTCCCGGCCGGGGACGACTCGGGACGAGCGGCCCCTCTTCGCCGGTAGTAGTCCTCGAGCCCTCCGCCGGTGATCGCCGCGTGGATTGCGCGGCAACCGGCGCAACAGAACTGCAGCGCATCCTCGACGCGGCGTTCGCCTTCGGGCACCGGCAGTCCGCAATGGGCGCAGTCCTCGTTCACTCGGCCTCCACCGGTTCGGCACAACAGGCGGGGGTCTCCCGCGCGACGGACTCGACCGCATCGGCGAGCGAGGCCTGTCCGAGCACGTCGACCTCGATCGCACCGCGGACCACCGCGTCCGCGTGCGGNAGTCGGGTGAACGCGGTGAGAACGCCGATCGCCACCAGCAGGACGCCCATCGTCGCGGGAACGAATCGACGGACCATCGGCGAGATCCGGTGCGCGCCGATGCCGATCGCCAGCAGCACGGGAACCGTGCCGCTCCAGAACGTGACCATCACCAGGATGCCCTGCACCGCGCCGCCGGAACCGGCCGCGATCGCGAGGAACGCCCACAACCAGCCGCAAGGCAGGAGCGGCGACATCAGGCCGACGACCAGCCCGCGTCGCCACGGACGCTCGCCCGCGGCGCGGGCGTAACCCGCGTCGATGATGCGCTGGAGTCGACGCGGCACTCGTCCCCGCAGTCGTNTCATGCCGAGCACGCGGGCGATCATCACCGTCCCCATGCCGATCAACACCNCCGCGGCGAACCATCCGGCCACGGTCTGGATGCCCACGAGTCGCCCGCCGAGATCGAGGAAGCCACCGAGGGCGCCGAGCAACCCGCCCGCGATTCCGTAGGCGACCAGTCGCCCGCCGTGATAGGTGAGATGGACCGGCCAGCGTCGCGTCGTCCGGTCCGAATCGATGCCGCAGCAGAAGAGCACGAGACCACCGCACATCCCGGCGCAGTGGAGGCTGCCGAGGAGACTGGCGACGAAGACCGCGACGAGCGTCTCAGTCATCACCGAGCCTCGAAACCGGTCGCAGGATCCGCTCGCAGCGATCCGTGTAGGTCGCCTCCCCGCGGACCACGCGGGTTCGGATCTCCCATCGGCCCGGAGGTCCCGACGGCCAGTCGGCGACGTACCGTCCCGGTGCCGTCTCCCGCGCGACGAGCCGATGCCGGTCGTTCGGCCGAAGGGCGGGAATCAGCTCGATGTCGACTTCGGCGCCGTCGATCCGCACGCCGTGCTTGTCCTGCACCGAGACGTCGAGTCGACCGGCNGCGAGCTCCGGCGTGACCCGCCAGCGCAACTGGTCGTTGCGGGCGAATTGCGCCCTTCGTTCGTCCCAGCGAATCGCCTCGTCGTAGTAGTCCGGCTCCGCCACCATCGACTGGTTCGTGATCGCGAGCGTCACGGTGATCGTCGACATCGCCAGGCACAGGCCGATCAGGGCGATCGGCATGAACATCCATCGGTTCGCCCACATCATGGATCTCCTCGTCGTGGTATCGACCCCAGCGGGCCGAGCAGGTCGAATTCACACACGCGATCGAACGTCTCNCCGTCCGCGACCCTGATCCGGGTCACGCGTCTCCCCCGCTNGAAGCNCGAGGGGTCGCTCCGCGCGACGATCTTCAGNGTCTCGGACCCGCCCTCGCCGACGATGATCGGATTCGACGGGAAGAGGAGGTCGTCGCCGTCCACCGCGGTCAGTTCGTAGGCTCGCTCCGTCCGTCCTCGATTGTCGATCCGGATTCGGATGACGTTCTCGATCGANCCGTCGTCGAGGATCCTGAAGGGCGCNATCNGCGTCCGCAGGGCGACGACGTCGGCGGTCTCCCGGCTGAGCAGCATGAAGATGAAGGTCGACGCCACGATGCCGAGCAGGAGCGGATAGATGAGCAGCCGCCAGCGGATGCGGTCGCGGACCGTCTGNTCGAGCACGTCCTGCGTGCTGAAGCGAACGAGCCCGCGGGCCCGCCCGACCTTGTCCATCATCGCGTCGCAGGCGTCGATGCACTGGGCGCACTGGATGCACTCGAGCTGGAGGCCCTCNCGGATGTCGATGCCGGTGGGACAGGTGTTCACGCACGCACGACAGTCGATGCAGTCACCGGCCGGCGCCTCGACGACCGGTTNCGCCCCCGTCGAACAGCCGCTCGACGGTTCGTTGACGGGCGGCGGGGCGAGTTCGACCGAACCGGTCGGAAGCCCGATCGAGACGACCTTCCGCGATCCGCTGCAGCCACCACCGCACTTGCCGTCGCATCCGCCGCCCTCCTTCGCGGGCCGGCGGCGTCGCTTCGGCCCGCGCGGCTCGCCCCGTCGCGCGTCGTAGCCCACGATCAGCGAATTCCGGTCGAGCAGGGCGGACTGGAGTCGTCCGTACGGGCAGACGATCGTGCAGAGCTGCTCCCGGAAGAAGCAGAAGTCGAACATCATCAGCACGGTGGTCGCGAGGAAGATCAGGAAGGGCGTCGAGTGCTCGAGGGGCGAGTGCCGCGTCCATTCCATGAGCTCGTCGGTGCCGACGAAGTACGCGAGGAAGGTGTTCGCGAGGTGGGCCGAGATCACCAGGAAGATCGCCCACATCAGGAGTCGTCGGATCACCGGCGGTGCGGCGCGCCGACGGCTCCCCGGCCTGCCNAGCATGAGTCGCTCGATCGGCCGGTACACGAACTCCATGTAGACGGTCTGCGGACACGCCCATCCGCACCAGACCCGTCCCAGCACCGCGGTGGCGAGGAAGATGAAGAGGAAGAAGGTCAGCAGGAGGAACGCGAGGAGCAGCGTGTCGGTGGGNCGGAACATCGTTCCGAAGATCGTGAACTCGCGTCGAACGACGTCGAGCAGCACCGCGGGCCGGCCACCGACGTCGATCCACGGAAGGAGGGTGAAGACGAGGATCAGGAGCCACGCGACGACCAGCCTNGCCAGATGGAACCGACCCGGCGACGAACGTGGCTGGAGCCACCGTCGCGTGCCGTCGAGATTGAGCGTCGACAGCACCCGCGCCTCCGGCGTCCGCGGACCGGGATCGATCGTGTCGCTCATTCCCCGGAATCCTGCTCGTCGGCGGCGGCCGGCGTCCCTTCGGGCCACGCGGGGATCCGCGATCCCTGGGCGGCCTTCCCGCCCGCCGGATCGGTCTCACGAAGCGCCGCGACGTACGAGGTCATGAGGACCATCTGGTTGTCGTTCAGGTTCCCCGCCCAGGCCGGCATCCCCTTGTCGATCACGCCGTCGTGGAGGACGCCGTGGATGTCGTCGATCGACTTGATGTTGATGTAGAAGTCGTCGGTCAGGTTCGGACCGGTGACGCCCGCGCCGTCGGCACCGTGGCAGGTGGCGCAGTTCGCCCGGAACATCGACGACATGCCCATCATCATGTTCTCGTCGTCCTTGAAGGCCAGGATCGTCGCCTGATCCGCCTCCAGGTTTCCGAGCATCTCCGACTGCGCCTCGTAGAACGCGCCCATGTCGGCCACGTACTCCTCCTCGACGCTCGGTCCGATGCCGAAGTGGTACCAGAACAGATAGGGCACGCAGTAGGCGATCGAGCCGATGAACAGCCAGACCCACCAGGCGGGAAGCGGGTTGTCGTATTCCCGGATCCCGTCGTAGGCATGACCCATCAGTCGCTGGGTGTCGTCGAGGCCGCTTCGTTCGTCAAGCATCGGGGTTCTCCGTTTCGTCGCGGGGTTCGACCACGTCTTCGCGCAGCGGGATGGACGCGTCGGCCCGCCACCGCGCGGTGTTGGTGAACAGGAGCCACGCCAGCACCAGCACGAAGACCGTCACGAAGACGACCAGCGCCACCTCCACCCAGATGGTGGTGACCGGCGCGGTCTCGGTGGTGATTTCATCGATTCGCATCGGTGCGCCCTCCACCCAGTTCGACCGAGGCGACGGTCTCCGCATCGACCTCGACCGGCTTCGAGAGGTCGGTGCCGAGTCGCATCAGNTAGGCGATCATGGCGATGACCTCCCGATCCTCGAGTCCCTCCGGCCCCCCNTCCTCGAGCAGCCGTTTCGAGATGTCCGCCGCCTGCTCCCGGGCGATCTCCGGCGCGGTCTCGCGGTAGGTCTCGTCGTAGGGGACGCCCAGCGCGATCATCGCGTCGATCGAGTCGGTGATCCCCTCGAAGTCGAGCGGACGTTCGAGCAGGTGCACGTACGCGGGCATGATCGAGTTCGGCGAGGTGTCCGTCGGCATGTTGAAGTGCCGGACGTGCCAGAGCGGCGACGGGATCTTNACCCCCACCCGGGCCAGGTCGGGCCCGATCCGCCGGGAACCCCACTGGAACGGATGGTCGTAGACGAATTCACCGGGCTTGCTGTACTCGCCGTATCGCTCCGTCTCCGCGAACAGCGGCCGGATCATCTGCGAATGGCAGTTGTAGCAACCCTCCGAGATGTAAAGATCGCGTCCCGCCAGTTCGAGCGGCGTGTAGGGCTTCACCGAGGCGATGGTCGGGACGTTCGACTTGATCATGAACATCGGGACGATCTCGAAGAGCGAGGCGACCGCCACGGCGATGAACACCCACACCGAGAAGGTGAGCGGCAGTCCCTCCCAGTTCCGGTGCCACTTCATCTGGTTGAATCGATCGATCGGATGGGCGATGTCCATCACCGGTCCGCCGGCGAGCCTCGACGGCGGCACTTCGGACGGACGCCAGTCCCGGTCCAGCGGAGCCGACTCGATCACCGGCGTCTCGTAGGTCGCCGGACGTCGCGACCACGTCATCCAGACGTTGATGCCGCAGAGCACCGAACCCGCGAGGTAGAGACCGCCGCCGACGACGCGAAGCCAGTAGAACGGAATGAGCACCGTCACGGTCTCGATGAAGTCGGGGTACTCNAGGAACCCCTCCGCGGTGAACGCCCGCCACATCAGGCCCTGGGTGAGCCCCGCCGCGTAGATCGGAATGATGTAGAGCAGGATCCCGATCGTCGCGATCCAGAAGTGGAGATTCACCCACGAGGGCTTCCAGACCGAGGTCTGGAAGACCCGCGGCAGCAGCCAGTAGACGATTCCGAAGCACATGAACCCCACCCAGCCCAGCGCTCCCGCGTGAACGTGGGCGATGGTCCAGTCGGTGTAGTGGCTCAACGCGTTGACGCTCTTCACCGAGAGCANCGGCCCTTCGAAGGTCGACATCCCGTAGAAGGTGATGGCGACCACGAAGAACTTGAGGATCGGATCCGTGGCGACCCGGTTCCAGGCGCCGCGGAGCGTGAGCAGTCCGTTGATCATCCCGCCCCAGGANGGCATCCACAGCATCACCGAGAACAGCATGCCGACCGTCGACGCCCATTCCGGGAGCGCGGTGTAGTGCAGGTGGTGCGGACCGGCCCAGATGTAGATGAACACCAGGCTCCAGAAGTGGAGGATGGAGAGCCGGTACGAGAAGATCGGGCGATCGGCCGCCTTGGGCAGGAAGTAGTACATCAGCCCGAGGAACGGCGTGGTCAGGAAGAACGCGACCGCGTTGTGGCCGTACCACCACTGCATGAAGGCGTCCTGCACGCCGGCGTAGATGGAGTAGGAGCGGACCCAGTCGGCCGGCATCGCGAGGTTGTTGAAGATGTACAGGACCGCGACCGCGATGATGGTCGCGATGTAGAACCAGATCGCGACGTAGAGGTGACGTTCCCGCCGCCGCACGATCGTCCCGAACACGTTGATGGCGAAGACCACCCAGACCAGGACCACCGCGATGTCGATGGGCCATTCCAGCTCCGCGTATTCACGGGACTGGGTGATGCCGAGGGGAAGGGTGATCGCGGCGGCCACGATGATCGCCTGCCACCCCCAGAAGTGGATCCGACCCAGGAGATCGCTGAACATCCTCGCCTTCAGCAGACGCTGCAGCGAGTAGTAGACGCCCATGAAGATGGCGTTGCCCGCGAACGCGAAGATGACCGCGTTGGTGTGGAGCGGCCGCAGGCGGCCGAAGCTCGTCCACTCCATGCCGAGGTTGAACATGGGGTTCGCGAGCTGCAGGGCGATCAGAAGACCGACCANCATCCCGATCGTCCCCCAGAAGACGGTGGCGAGCAGGAATTTGCGGGTGATGTCGTCGTCGTACGAAAATCGATCGAGTGGTGGGGTGTTCATGTCGTCCCTTGCACGGCGGATGGCGAATGGCGAATGGATTCCATCCCGGGGCCCGGACGACCGAGTCGTCGCGAGGACCACTCGCCGATCGCCACCGGGATCGGTCGAGGCCGGTTCCCCGCGGCACGGGTGTCACCATGGGTCGCGGGGTGAAGGCGGAACGGGATGGACGGCTGGAATTGCTGCGTCACGGGGCTGATTCACGAGGTGGGGAACTCGGAAGAAATGGCGGTGTTCCGGCTCCCCGTCGCGGAGCAGCGGTGCGATTCACCCGGAGGGCTCCAACCCCTGAAGCCCCACCGGAGGTCCCCACCACAAGAAAGTTGAATCGCACCGCGCTCGCGACGGAGAAAACCGGAATACAACCGAGGGGGAGTATAGACGATAGAACGGTCGTCAATTCCTCTTCAGCGAGAAAAATCCGGTATTGGCCTCAGAAACCGCCCCCATGGCCATGGAGCGGCGATAAATCACCACTTTGTTCTGACCGGGGCGTTGGCCGGCCGCTCCGAATTCCACCACCGAGCGGCGCAGGACACCGCGGTCATCACGACGTCCGCGACGACCGATCGTGTGAATTCGAAGTCATGGAGACGCCGGGAAGCGCGACGCCAGGAAACCCGGCGCCCGGAGCAGGCCGACTCGACGACGCGGGCCCCTCCCGCGTCACATCCAGATCGCGACCAGCGCCATGACGGCCGCGCCGACGAACGCGCAGACGTATCGACCGTGACGATCGGTCTCGACCGGGAAGAACTCCTCCCGGACGATGTCGAGCGCCGCGATGTAGAGGAACGTTCCCGCCGCGATCGCCTTGAACCAGGCCGTCACGACGTGCATGCTCCCCGCGTCGAACGCGAGATCGGCGAACAGGCCGAGGAGGACGCCGGTGCTGGTCGAGCAGGCGAAGACGAGCAACGCCGGCAGCGCCCGACGAATCGGCACGCCGGCCCGCTGGAAGGTGGTTCCGAGCGCGAAGCCGGCGGATCCCTTGTGCGCGAGGATCGCGATCAGCAGCACGAGGAACGACGACTGCGTTTCGTCGGTTCCCAGCGCGACGCCGGCGATCAGGGAATGGATCGAAAGCGTCACCAGAAGCAGATACGGCGTCGCGGTGGAGCCGGACGCCGCGTTGACGAACGCATCGGCCTCCGGATCTCCCGTCGAAATCCCCTCCACCGAAGCGGCCCTCGGCACGACCCGTTCGACCGCGAGGACCAGCAGGAACGCCGCGGTCGCGATCGCGTAGGCGATCGGATAGTCGAGGTCGGGGTGGATCTCCGCGAAGTCGCCCACCGCGTCGCCGAGCAGGTGGATGAGCCCCGCGGCCAGCAGCACGCCGCCCGCGAAGGCGTTCCCCCGCGACATCGCGTTGGCCGAGACCCGGGTCCGCATGATCAGCGGAAGCAGCGCTCCCCCACCGCCCACGAGGAAGATCACGATGATCGCGATGATCTGGATGGTGGTCACGGATGATTCTCCGAAGCACGGGAACGAGGCGATCGCCGATTCGCATCGAACCGACTCCACGTGAAGGTACGCTATCGGCCGCCCCCCCGTTGGTGCAACGGGAGGCACGCCGAAGGCCGGCGACACGGTGTCCGGAAAACGAAAGCGTCCCGTCCCATGAAGATCACCCGCATCCTCGTCCATCAGGTCGACCTCCCGCTTCACGAAGGCCGGTACAGCTGGTCGGGCGGCAAGTCGGTCGACGTCTTCGATGCGACGGTCGTCCGCATCGAGACCGACGCCGGGCTGGTGGGCGTCGGCGAGGTGACGCCGCTCGGTCCCGTCTACCTCCCCTCCTACGCGACCGGNGCCCGGACCGGCATCGCCGAGGTGGCGCCGGCCCTCATCGGCCTCGATCCCCGGGAGACCGACGTGATCGGCCGGGCGATGGATGCCCGCCTCAAGGGACACCCCTACGTGAAGAGCGCCATCGACATGGCGTGCTGGGACCTGCTCGGGAAGGACGCGGGGCTCCCCCTCGTCACCCTCCTCGGCGGCCGCAACGGCGATGACTTCGTCCTCTATCGCGCGATCTCCAAGCGNGATCCGGCGGAGATGGCCGCCAATCTCCGGGGGTATCGGGACGAGGGGTACCGTCGATTCCAGTTGAAGGTCGGAAGCGACGTCGAGACCGACATCGCCCGGATCCACGCCTGCGCGGACGTGGTCGAACCGGGGGACATCCTGGTCGCCGATGCGAACACCGGCTGGCTCCCCCACGAGGCGGCCCGGGTGGTGCGTGCGGTCGAGGACCGCGACGTCTACATCGAGCAACCATGCCGGACCTACGAGGAGTGCCTTTCGATCCGACGCCGGACCAGCCATCCCTTCGTGATGGACGAATCCATCGAGGATCTCGACAGCCTCGTCCGAGCGCTTCGAGACGACGCGATGGACGTCGTGAACATCAAGATCGGCAAGTTCGGCGGACTNACCAGGGCCNGACAGGCCCGGGATCTCTGCGTCGCCCGCGGCATCGCGATGACCATCGAGGACGCCTGGGGAAGCGACGTCGTCACCGCGGCGATCGCCCATCTCGCCCACAGCACCCCGACCGATCTCCTCTTCACGGCCACCGACTTCAACTCCTACGTCACGGTCTCGACGGCCGAGGGGGCGCCGCAACGGCGGAACGGCCGGATGGCCGCGCCGGACGCGCCGGGTCTCGGCGTCGAACCACGACTCGAGGTCCTCGGCGATCCGGTCGTCGACATCGATCGGTGAGCCGATGCGGCGCCGGGACCGTCNTTCGGGGCGACCGACCGATTCACGGGACATGTCGGCTTCGCCGGGCGATTCCCACCGGAACGCGCTAAGGTGTCCGCATGTCTGGATTCACCACCGTCCTCTCGCCCGCCAAGACCCTCGAGATGGAGCCGCCCGCGATCCCCGGGGGGCTCGATCCCACCACGCCACGGTTCGCGGCGCAGACCCGGCAGCTCGCCGAGACGCTCGGGGGCCAGTCACCGGCGACGCTCGAGAAGTTGATGTCGATCTCNGCGACGCTCGCCACCTTGAACCANGATCGATGGCAGTCCTTCAACACGCGNGGGAATCCGCGAGGCCCGGCCGCGTTGTGCTTTCGAGGCGACGTNTACCAGGGTCTCGAAGCGTGGACGATGAAGAAGACGTCNCTGGCCTGGGCGCAGGATCACGTCCGCATCCTGAGCGGNCTCTACGGACTNNTNCGTCCGCTCGANCGNATCCANCCNTANCGCCTCGAGATGGGNACCCGGCTGAAGACCGANGCCGCNTCGAATCTCTATGANTTCTGGGGCGANCGGATCGGCAAGGCGTTGAAGAAGGACATGGCCGACAACGGNTCCGAGACNNTCGTGAATCTGGCCAGCGACGAATACGCGAAGGCCGCCCGGCTCGAGACGCTCGGCGTTCCGGTCATCTCGACGAAGTTCCTCCAACTCGACGGCGGCAAGGCGAAGTTCATGTCGTTCTACGCGAAGCAGTCCCGCGGCCTGATGGCCCGCTGGATGGCGGATCACCGGCCGAAGACGATCGCGGCGCTGCGGAAGTTCGACGCCGAGGGCTACGCGCTGGCGGACGAGAGCACNGCCGACACNCTGGTNTTCGTNCGGCCNAAGCCNCTGCCGATCGCCCAGCGACGGAAGACCGGCTGATCCGACGGCCGNNNNGCCGACGCCGCGACGGACTCAAGGATCCGCGAGCGACCGTTCGAACCGGGTCGTGTGGAGGTCCTCACCCGAGGCGTTTCGAATTCGAAGCGACATGCGGGCCGTACCGCCCTCGACCGCGGCATCGACCACCAGGAAGCTGTTGATCTCGCCGACGCTGTACACCAGGCCTTGGTGCGGCGGATTCGCGGCGGCGATCAGTTTCTCGTGGATCGGACTCGTGACGAACTCCATCAGGTCGTGACCGAGACGCGCCCCGGTGTCGTGGCGGATGACCCGTGACCAGTGCACGTCCCCGCTCACCAGCACCACGCCCTCACCACCGACCCGGCCGATGAGGTCGACGAGTCGATCGTATTCCCGGGGGTACGCGCCCCAGCAGTCGGTCTTGAAGGGTCGCACCGAGCCATTGAAGACCATCCCGCAGGCGAGGATCCGGAACGGGGCGGTGGAAGCCGCGAGCGATCGTTCCAGCCAGGCCCACTGCCGGCGACCGAGCAGCGTCGGATCGTCCGCTTCCCCCTCGGTTCGCGCGAACCACCGGGCATCAAGCAGGAAGACCTCCACCGGCCCCTGTCGAAAGCTCGTGAAGATGCCTTCTCCGGCCTCGCCGAAGCCGGGATTCGGGCGGTGTTCCATCACGGCCTGACGACTGTTCTCCTTGCCCTTCAAGTTGCCGTCGGTGTCGTTGCGGCCGAAGTCGTGGTCGTCCCAGGTCGAATACAGCGGCGTGTGGCCGACGAGCTGCGCGAAGGCGGGGACCCGCCCGAACTCGCGGTACCGGGATCGCTGCCGCGCGAGATCCGTGGTGTCGATGTAGGGCGTGTCGCCGAGCAGGACGAGCGCCGAGGGGGCATCCGCCTCGATCCGTCGCCAGACCGTCGAGGATCCCGCCTTCTCGTCGGCACAGGAGCCGAAGACGATTCGACAGGCGTCGTCCGGAACGGACCGGGTCTCGAACCACCACGAATCGTTCGACGCACCGTCGACGGTATAGAGGTAGCGGGTCGCGGGCTTGAGATCGACGATTTCGAGGATGCCGGCATTGTCCGTCTCCGCGGGGCAGGCCAGCACGCATCGTCGAATCGGAGTCCCGGACGCGTCCGCGAGTCCGATGACGATTTCGCCGGGCTCGGCGCNTCGGCAGGCGATCCGAACCGACGTCGCGGTGAGATCACCGAGGGTCGGGCCGCAGTCCATCGTGACCACGGTCGATGACTCGGAATCGATGAAGGCATCCACGATCGGAGTCGCGAAGACNCCTCCGAACAGCAGGGCNCCGAACAGGATCGAAAGGGGTGANCGTGTCATGCGATCACGGTACGCCGGTCGNCCGCTCGACGCGACTCAGATCAGCAGATCGTGGACGACTCGCCCGTGGACATCGGTGAGCCGGAAGTCGCGGCCCTGGTGATGGTGCGTGAGGCGGGTGTGGTCGAGTCCGAGCTGGTGCAGCAAGGTCGCCTGCAGGTCGTGGACGTGCACCGGATGCTCGACCACGTTGTAACCAAGCTCGTCCGTACGCCCGTGGACCACACCGGGCTTGACGCCGCCTCCCGCCATCCACATCGTGAAACACCGGGGATGATGATCGCGGCCGTAGTCGGTGGGCGTCAGGGCGCCCTGCGAGTAGTTCGTGCGCCCGAACTCCCCGCCCCAGACGACGAGCGTGTCCTCCAGCAATCCGCGACGCTTGAGATCGGTCACCAGCGCCGCCGACGCCTGATCCGTCTCCCGCGCCTGCACGCGGATNCCCGCCGGCAGGCCACCGTGCTGGTCCCAGCCCTGGTGGTAGAGCTGGATGAACCGGACGTCACGCTCCGCGAGCCGCCGCGCGAGCAGGCAGTTCGCGGCGTAGGTACCGGGGACCCGGGCNTCCTCGCCGTAGAGCTCGAAGGTCGCGTCCGACTCGTCCGCGAGATCGGTGACCTCGGGCACCGACATCTGCATGCGNTACGCAAGTTCGTACTGGGCGAGTCGGGAGTGGATCTCGGGATCCTGCGCCTGCGCGTGCTGCGCGGCGTCGAGGCCCGTGATGCGATCAAGCATCCGCCGACGGCGAGCACGATCGACCCCTTCGGGATTCGCGAGATAGAGCACCGGATCCCGGCCCGCCCGCATCTGCACGCCCTGCAGTCGACTTTCGAGGAAACCGCTTCCCCAGAGCCTGGAGTAGAGCGGCTGGCCACCCTTGTCCTTCGTCATGAGGACGACGAACGCGGGCAGGTCGCGGTTCTCGGTGCCGAGGCCGTAACTCACCCACGCTCCCATCGAGGGCCGCCCCGCCAGTTCGGAACCCGTCTGNAGGAAGGTGATCGCGGGATCGTGATTGATCGCCTCGGTCTGCATCGATCGAANGAAGCAGAGNTCGTCGACGATCGCCGCGGTGCGGGGCAGGAGTTCGCTCACCCACATGCCGCATTCACCGTGCCGCTGGAACTTGAACTGGGCGCCGGCCATCGGCAACGACGCCTGATTGCCCGACATCCCGGTCAGCCGCTGCCCCTGCCGGACCGAATCCGGCAGCTCCTGGCCGTTCCGGTCCTGGAGCGCCGGCTTGTGGTCGAAGAGATCAAGCTGCGAGGGACCACCGCTCTGGAAGAGGTAGATGATCCGCTTCGCCCGCGGCGCGAAGTGCGGGGCCATGCGGGCGACGGAACGCGCTGCGTCGTCCGCCGGTCCCACCCGTCCGTGCCCGAGGGACGCCAACGCCATCGCCCCCACCCCCGCGGAAGCCCGGGAGAGGAAGTGGCGTCGAGTCTGCCGCAGGATGTCGGGCTCGGATGGATTCATGGCGTCATTCGTGCTTCACCTTCGAGTCACCGCCTCGTCGGCGAGTTGTCGTATTCGATCATCGACCCGGAACGTCGTGGCGTCGTCCACCATCCGATCGACGAATATCTCGTCGAGGGCGAGGCCACCCGTGGATGCGCCCGCGCCGTGGCAGTCGAAGCAGTGCTGCTGGAAGGCCTGAGGGGCCAAGGCAAGGCTTGATGCGAGAATCAAAGACAGCATG
>NYVS01000002.1 GCA_002684755.1 Phycisphaerae bacterium | reverse complement strand
GTGCCGGGGAGCATGCCGACCTGGCCATTGAGGCTCGGGGGGCTGCCGTTGTACCAACCGGCGAGGTCGCCGGGGAATGCAGCGCTGTTACCACCGAAGTTGGGGTCGAGGCCGGTACCGGCACCCGCACCGGGAGCCTGCTCGGGAAGCAGGGTGTCCTGCTGGAAGCCACCGATGGTGACGAACGAATCGGCGAGACGCAGGGCCGGGGTGTCGAAGATGCCACCCAGGTTGGTCGGGGTCCAGCCGGTGCCGGTGACGCTCTGGAAGTAGTTCACCTGGCCGGCGGAGGCCATCTGCATGTTGTAGACGTTGAGCACCGTGTCGGCACCGTCGTCGCTCAGCAGGTAGAGATCGGAGACGTTGACGGAGACGGAGTCTCCGCCGAAGTCCTCGACCGTGGTGGAGTAGTTGTAAGTGACGGCACCAGTGACGTCGGCAAACGAGGTACCGGCGATGGCGAGTCCGAGTCCAAGACTAAGGGCACGAGTCTTCATTTCTCTTTTTCCTCTAACAAGAACACGAGGTGAATTCGAGCAGCCACGTCGGCGGGCTCCAAATTCCCCCCCTCAATGCTTGGAAGATGAGTCGGTACGTGGCGGAGTCAAGCAGGGCTGTCGACTCTGGTGACCTTTTTGCGCGAGCGGCCCCTACATCCATCCGGCGGNTCATCCGGNGANTCACTGAAAAANCCTCTGGGNGCCNCNAAAACAGGCANTTTCATCCGCTGGAGCGACTTGGGGTCCACCCGGAGTCAGCCGGCGTTATCGGCGATCCGTGGGGCGTCANGATCCTTCGATCAGCGTCCCGCGGAGGAGGAGCGGGCCGCTNCCGTCGACCTTGACTCGAGCGATTCCACCAATCATCGCCTCGGCCGTCGCAGTGTCCGGCACATCGAACACGGTGATCAGATCACCCTTGGTCCTGCCGGACAACTGAATCGGTTCCGGCATGGCATCGACGGTGGATGCGCTTCCCACCGCGATTCCGGTGCCGAGACTGACCCGCTCATCCGCCGAAGATCGTGGAGCCGCTTTTCGCCGGCGGTAGTCNGTCTTTCGTTCCACGAGGACGTCGACTTCCCGGCCGATCCAGTCGGCATGAACGGCAGCGCCGATTTCAGCCTGAAGGGCGAGCAGCTCGTTGTTCCGCAACTTCTTGACCGCTTCCGGCACGTCGTCCTCGAAACGGTCGATCGCGGTGGTTCCGGGGCGGGGCGAGTACTTGAAGATGAAGTTGTTCTTGAACGGCACTCGGCGGAGCAAATCCTTCGTCGCCTCGAAGTCCTCGTCGGTCTCGGTCGGAAAACCCACGATGATGTCGCCCGCGATCGAGGCATCCGGAAGATGGCGAAGGACCCGATCGGTGAATTCGAGGTACTCCTCGACGGTGTAACCCCGGTTCATCAGCTTGAGGATCCGGTTTGAACCGCTCTGGGCTGGAACGTGGAGGTATCTGCAGATCCGGGGGCGGCTCGCCATGACCTCGAGGACATCGTCGCCGAAGTCNCGNGGNTAACTGGTCAGNAACCGGATTCTCGCGAGTTCGGGCACCTCGTCGTGGATCCGAGCCAGCAGTCCGGCGAANGNCGTGACCTCCGAATCATCGATCGGCTCGTTCCTGAAGGCCTTCAGCCCCGGCCCGATCTGCGGCGATTCGCGGCCATCGACGGTCAATGCGACGCCGTGGTGGTATCGGTAGTGATTCACNGTCTGNCCGAGCAGGGTCACCTCGATGACCCCGGCGGCGGCGAGCCGTCGGCACTCCTCGACGATGGATTCCGGCGGACGATGGACTTCGGCGCCTCNGGTGTAGGGGACCACGCAGTAGGTGCAGAACTTGTTGCACCCCCGGGTGATCCGGACGTAGGCGCTCCGNGCCGCACTGGTCGCCTGGTCGGGGTCGAACGCACGAGCGAGATCGAGCGTTTCGAGGTCGTCCTTGGTCGCGGAGAGGGCCGCCGACCGGCGGCTGGTGTTGCCGGCGAGGGCCACGCGTCCCGCCTCGGTCGCCTGATCATCGGTGGACGCCGATGTTCTCGCCACGTTGTCGATCAGCATCGGCAGCTTGTCGAGTTCACCCGGACCGCACAGGAGGTCGACCTGTGGATACCGCCGCAGCATGTCGACGCCATCCCGCTCCGCCATGCATCCAAGGACGCCGAGGACGAGATCCTCGCCCGCCTTCTTTCGCTTCCCGACGATGCCGAGCCGGCTGTAGGCCTTGCTCTCCGCGTGCTCGCGGACGCTGCAGGTATTGAAAAGGAGGATCTGGGCGTCGTCGGGCTCGGTCGTGAATCCATATCCGATCGACGCCAGATGTCCCCGCACCAGCTCGCTGTCGAGCTCGTTCATCTGACATCCGAAGGTCTCGAGGTATACGGTCTTCACGNTTGGATTCCAGGGGCCCGGGCGACTGCATGGGGTCGGGAATCGTATCAGCGCGGGCGGGGAATCCGCAGCCGATCGGTGAGGGCCATCGACTCGAGACNGCCACGACGGCTATCCTCGATCCGGGCGGTCGNGACGATCGTCGCGAACGAGCCGCAGGGAGACGCCGATGAGCTTCACGACCGGAGAGATCCTGGCATTGGTGGGAATCGGGGTCTTTCTCGGCGGGATCGTGGCCGCGTACATGATCATCTCCCGCAAGAAGGGCTGGATGTAGTCCGGATNGGCCGCTCTTTATTCCACTCCACGAGCCCGCAGGGCCGATGAGGGNACGATGCGAGCAGGTCAGATCGTCGCGCTTCTCGTCGTCACGCTGTTCATCTTCGGCGTGGTGATGGTCAATTCCGCGTCGCTGAAGCGACTCGAGAATCCGGGTTCGACCGTTCGGCTCGAGGGCGCGGATCGCTCCTACACCCTCGACGCCTCCGCGATCTCGGATCTCGCCGGTCGTCGCGTCGCCGACACGTTGCTGGGCAAGCAGACGTGGTACGCCCTGCTCGCCATCGCCGCGCTGGTGGTCGGCTCCTGGATNCCGGTCGAACGACTGGGGCGTGCGGGTGGCCTCGCGTCGCCGATTCCCTGGCTTCTGGCNTTGATCGTCGGCACCCTGCTCCTGACCTTCGTTCCGCAACTCGCACCCGAGGTCAAGGGCGCGCATCGCTGGCTCCGGGTCGGCTCGCTGCAGTTCCAGCCGAGCGAGATCGCCAAGTGGGGGCTTCCGATCATCATCGGATGGCATTGCATCCGTCACGCCTCGTCGATGCATCGATTCAGCACCGGCATGCTGCCGCCACTCCTGCTCTCCGGCTTCATCTGCGGCCTGATCGCCCTCGAGGATCTCGGAACCGCGGCCCTGGTGATGACCGTGACGGTCTGCATGCTGCTGGTCGCCGGTGTCCGCCTCTGGCAGGTCCTCGGGCTCGCACCGATCGGCCTGGTCGCCTTCGTGGGGCTCGTTCTCGCGGAGCCGTATCGGGTGAAGCGGGTGATGACGATGCTCGACCCGTACGCGGACCCGCAAGGCAGCGGCTTCCAACTGGTGCAGTCGCTCGGTTCGATCAGCTCCGGAGGCATGGAAGGCGTCGGGTTCGGAAACTCGATCCAGAAGTACGGCTGGCTTCCCGAGAATCAGACCGACTTCATCTTTCCGATCATCTGCGAGGAGCTCGGCGCGTTCGGGGCGGCCCTCCTGATCGGGCTCTTCGTCGGACTGGTGCTCGTGGGCGGTCGAATCATCGGTGGACGGTCGACCCCCGCGGGGAACGATTCCGCGCTCGCCCTCGAAGCGGTCCCGCCGTTTTCGAGGCTGGTCGGTTTCGGAATCGTGCTCACCTTCGGTCTGCAGGCGGTGATCAATCTCATGGTNACGACCGGCATGGCGCCGACCAAGGGGATCGCCCTGCCACTCGTGAGCCGGGGCGGCACCGGCTGGATCCTCACCGCCTTCTCGCTGGGGTTGCTGATCTCGATGGATCGTCGNGCGTGGCGAATCACCCGGAACGCCGGGCTCGTCGACCACGAGGATCAGCCGATCAGCACAGCGACGGCGCACGCCTGAAATGTCGAACTCGACGCCAGTGCCGGACCGGATCGTGTTCGCCGGAGGCGGTACGGGCGGAACGGTGGGGCCCGGGATCGCCATCGCGGAGCGACTGGTCGAAATCGCGCCGTCGGTCGAGATCGTCTTCCTCTGCTCCGATCGGCCCGTCGACCGTCGCTTGCTCGAGCCGGGCGGNTGGGCTCANCAGTGCATGCCCGCGCGAAGCCCGGGCGTACGGCCCGGCGCCGCGATCCGCTTTCTCCGGGGCTGGCATGGAACGCGTCGGATCGCCAGNAGGGTCCTCGACCCGGTCACGGGTTGTCGAGTGGTCGCNCTCGGCGGCTTCGTCGCGCCACCCGTGGTTCGAGAGGCGAATCGCCGTGGCGTGCCCGTCGATCTTCTCAATCTCGATGCGGTCGCGGGGCGTGCCAATCGCTGGATCGCCCATCGGGCCACCCGCGCCTTCACGGCGGTGCCCAGCGACCTTCCCGGCGTGGGCGACGCGATCGGCGTCCCGCTTCGACGGGCGGTCCTTGCCGACGGACCCGCGTCCACCCATCGCGAGGCGGTCGGGCTGCANCCGGATCTTCCGACGNTGCTGGTCACCGGTGCGTCGCAGGGAGCCTTGTCGATCGATCGGATGATGGTCGAACTGNCCACNCGTCNCCNGGATTGGTTCGCGGGCTGGCAGGTCCTGCATCTCGCGGGTCCGGACATGGTCGACGCCCTGGACCGGGCCTACTCGGAGTCCACGATCCCCGCGGTGGTCCGGCCNTTCCTCGAGCGGATGGGGGATGCCTGGGGGGCCGCCGATCTCGCGATCACNAGAGGGGGCGCCAGCTCGATCGCGGAGGTCGCGGCGAGTCGGACNCCGGCGATCGTGATTCCCTATCCATGGCACGAGGATCAGCACCAGNCGAAGAACGCGGCCACGCTCGCGAAGGCCGGGGCCGTCGTCGTGCGAACGGATCCGGTCCGCGGGCCNGCGGCGACGCCCCCGCTCGAGTCGAGCCTCGCAGGACTCCTGAAGTCAGGGGCGGAACGAGCCCGGATGTTCGAGGCGTTCGATCCGGCCCCTGAAGACGCCGCCGCTGGATTCGCNCGCATGTTGATCNGAGGGTGATCGACGGCCGATCCATCCTCCGCGCATCGGGCGGTCACTTCGCCTGGTGGAGCCAGGCGGCGAGGAGATCGACCGCGGCCTGGGCGTCACGCTTGTTCATCGATTCCGTGACGGTGTGGATGTACCGGGTGCCGGAGGTGATCGCCACGCATCGGGCGCCGTTCCCCGCACGCTGGATCGCCGCGCCGTCCTGGCCGCCACGGCCGAGGATGCACCGCTGGTGCGGAATCCGGTGCTTCCGACCGACGGCGCAGAACTCGTCGACGAGTCGGTGGTCCGCGATCATCGAGCTGTCCTGGACCATCACCGCGGCGCCGTCGCCCTGCTTGGTGACCCGCTCGGTGGTCGGCACGCCGGGGGTGTCGCAGGCGAGCGTGACGTCGAGTCCGATGCCGTAGTCGGCGCCCACTCGATTGGCGGCCACCACCGCGCCTCGAAGACCGACCTCCTCCTGNACGGTGAAGGCGACCACGATGTCGAGGGCGTGGTTTCCGGCCGCACCCTTGGCCCGGTCGAGCTTGCGGACGGCTTCGATCGCGGTCCAGCAGGCGAAGCGGTTGTCGAGCGCCTTCGAGACCACGCTTTCGGGCTGGTCGAGGAACGGTTCGTGCATGACGACGTAGTCGCCGATCTTCACGGTCTTCTTCACCTTGGCGGCGGGCATGCCGAGATCGATGAAGAACTCGGAGACCTCGGGGACCTTGCTTCGTTCCGCGGCGCTGGAGATGTGGATCGGCTTGCCGCCCGGGTTCATCACGCCGACGAAGTCACCGCTGTCGGTGCACACCATCACCCGGCGGGAGAAGAGATTCCTCGGATCGAAGCCGCCGGCGGCGTTGACCCAGAGGAAGCCGTTCTCGTCGACGTGTCGGATGTAGAAGCCGATCTCGTCCATGTGCGCCGCGATCAGCACCGAACCCGCCTGCTTGCGGCCGCGGGTCTTCTTGGTGGCCTTGCGTCGGCAGATCAGGGTTCCGAGCGGGTCGACCTCCATCTCGTCGAACAGACCGTCGATCTCCTCCTCGATCACTTCGCGGACGCGTTCCTCGCGTCCGGGGATGCCGGGGNTCTCGCACAGTCGCTTCAGCAGTTCGACGTTCATCTTCGCTTCGCCTTTCGGTTCTGGTTCGGAAGTCCTCGGGAAACCCGGGACGGGATAGACTAGCGTCCTCCGGAGCGGATCGGACGNCGGGTCCGTGTTCGTGGTTCGGAGCGGCGGCATCGCGGCGGGTCGACCGCCGGGATTTCCGGACCAGAAGACCAACGGTCGACGGCGAGCAGCATGTACCAGAGCCCCCTGAACGACGCCCATCGACTCGTGATGAGACGCCTGCTCGATCACCGACGGGAGGCGGCGGAAGCCGCGTCCTCGGTCCGAGGCGACGGGGTCGATCGTCACGTCCCCTCGACGCTGGAGCCCGACACCGTGCCCTGGGGCGTGGTGGGGGACGGTGCGACCCCGACGTGCGAGATCATCCTCGACTTCGGGGAGCTCGAGGCGGAGTACGCGGCACTTCGTCGGGCGAGTGCGATCTTCGATCGGCCCGACCGGGCGGTGATCGAGATCGCGGGAGCCGATGCCGAGGATCTGCTCGAACGGCTGGTCACGAACGCGTTCGTCGGCGTCGCCGCCGACGTGGTGCGGGCGTTCCTGCTCGCGCGGACCGGACGGATCATCGCGGACCTGGTCCTGATCCGACGTGAAGGCCGGGTCCTGGTCGAGCTCGATCGAAGCGACGCGGGACGCGTGGTGGAGACGCTCGAGGGGTTCGTGTTCGCGGAGGACGTCCAGATCCTCGATCACGCCGGGGATCGACACCGGATGGATCTGCTGGGCCCCGAATCACCGGCGATGATCGACGCGTTGTGCGGCGAAACCCCTCGGGGTGGAAACGCGGTCGATGTTCGGATCGGCGATGCCGCGGTCACCGTCTTCGCGCTCGATTCCGGGACTGGATCACCCGTCGGGGAACCGGGTTTCGGACTCATCGTCGACCGAGCCGACGCGATGGCCGTCTGGAACCGGATCCTCGAGACGACGCCCTCCGGCCGTCGTCCCGCCCGGGCGATCGGTTGGAACGCCTGCAACATCGCGCGGCTCGAAGCCGGCACGCCGCTGTTCCATCTCGATTTCGGCCCCGACGCCCTCCCGCACGAGACCGGGTTGATCAAGGAGCGGGTCAGCTTCAAGAAGGGTTGNTACCCGGGCCAGGAGATCGTCGCCCGCATGGAGAGCCGAGGNCGGGCGAAGCGGGAGGTGGTCGGACTGCGGGGCACCACGGACGCGCTGCCCGTCGCGGGCGCGCAGGTGTTCGACGCGAAGGAGGGGGTTTCGACGCAGATCGGCGTGGTCACCGGCAGCACCGTCGCNCCGATGCGCGGCGCCGCGGTGATCGGGCTCGCCTCGGTNCGTGCTTCTCACGCCAAGGCGGGCACGTCGGTGCTGATGAGTGCCGAAGGCGAGGTCGTCTCCGCGGTGGTGACCGGCTTCGACTACGAGATCCCCGAGGACGGCGACCACGGGGAGACTTCGGAATGACGCCGCCCGCCACACCCATCGACGGTGGGGAGCCGGGACTCTTCGAGTTCACCGCGGAAGTCGCGCTCTTCATCGCCGCGATCCTCCTGACGCTGCTGGTGGTGGGATTCGTCGCCGGGCTGATCGTCTCGATCATGCGGGAGGAACGCAGTGCGGCGGCCGCCGAACGAAAGGACGAGACCGAGTGACCGAGGATCGACGCGTGCGCATCACCGAGGTCGGTCCGAGGGACGGACTCCAGAACGAATCGGCGATCGTGCCGGTCGCCGAGAAGATCGCCTTCGTCGATGCGCTCGGGGAGGCGGGTTTTCCCGAGATCGAAGTCACGAGTTTCGTGAGCCCGAAGTGGGTGCCGCAACTCGCCGATGCCGCCGAGGTGATGTCGGGGATCGAGCGAAAGGCCTCGATCACGTATTCGGTGCTCTGTCCCAATCAGCGAGGGGCGGAGGCCGCGCTCGCCGCCGGCGCCGACAAGCTCTCGATCTTCACCTCGGCGAGCGAGGGATTCTGCCGGAAGAACCTGAATGCGTCGATCGAGGAGTCGATCGAACGTTTTCGGCCGGTGGTCGAGCTCGCGCGACAGGCCTCGCTTCCGATGCGGGGGTACGTGTCGTGCATGGTGCGGTGTCCGTACGACGGGCCGGTCGATCCGGAGGACGTGCTCGGCACCGTCCGGCTTCTCCGCGACCTCGCCGGCGGCGACATCGAGATCGCGCTGGGCGAGACGCTCGGCGTGGCCGAGCCCGATCAGATCGAAGCGGTGCTCGACGAGGTGGCGTCGGTGGTGCCGGTCTCCAGGATCGATCTTCACCTGCACGACACCAAGGGGATGGCCCTCGCGGGCGCCGATCGGGCGCTTCAATGCGGTGTCCGGGCCTTCGACTCGAGTTGCGGTGGTCTGGGCGGTTGCCCGTTCGCGCCCGGCGCCAGTGGCAATCTGGCGACCGGCCCTCTGCTCGACATGCTCGAGCAGGGTGGCTGGGAGACGGGAGTCGACCGGGCGGCGGTCGAGCGGGCGGCCGTGATCGCGAGCCGCATCACCGGGCGGGTCTGACCGGAGGGCGAAATCAGGCGACTTCGGCGTCCGGGACGGGCATGGCGGCGTGGAGTTCCTCGGGGGCGGCGGGCGAGCGGGGGTCGTGGTGGACCACCGTCGTGCAAAGGCGCCAGCCGTTTCGTTTCACGATCCGGTGCACATGGAGGCCGCGTTCGTCGATCAGCACGCCGAGGGCCGGTCCCGGAATGCCGAAGGCTCCGGTGTTGATCACGTCTCGCGAACCGATCCGCCGGATGCCGGCTCGATGTGAATGCCCGACGATGACCACGCGGCTCTTCGGGGCGAAGCGATCCGCGAAGGTGTTCATCCGTCGGGGGTTCTGCACCCAGTAACGCATGATCGCCGCGAGCTTTCTGGGTTTGCGGAGCGTGTCGAAGATGGTGGTCGGTTTGCCGAGGTCGCCGTGCACCTCCCATTCCGCCTCCGCGGCTTCGCGACAGGCGTGGAACACGCCCGTGAGGGAGTCGCGTTCCTCCGGCGTCTGCGCGGCCTCGACCTCGCGACGTCGATCGCGAATGAGGCGTGCGGAATCGGACCACGGCGCGACCGCGGGATCGACCGCATCCCC